>JBOFMT010000071.1:0-5242 GCA_051658525.1 Erysipelotrichaceae bacterium
GCAAGGTGTTACGTAAGATGACATGACCATAGCTTGGTGAATGATCGTGAACCATATCAAAATAGCCATAGGTAACATGAGGATAACGAGCAATGAAAATCTCACTAGCATAGATGCTTAGTAATACATCTTCTAGACATGAAAATTGATAACGCAAACCAGCTACATCTTCGCTTTCCATGTGGCTAGCATCCATTGAGGTAATTGTTAATAAGGTAGAAAGTTCTTCACTACAAGGAGCGATGACGGTTTCTGGGAGGTGAAAATACTCAAGGAAGAGCGAAAAACTATCCTTTGGATTTACACCATCCTGGCAAAGGTATTCAAAGATTCTTGTAAAATCAGCTTCTTCATAAGCATTGGATAAGCCG
Source organism: Erysipelotrichaceae bacterium (assembly GCA_051658525.1). Classification (GTDB taxonomy): domain Bacteria; phylum Bacillota_I; class Bacilli_A; order Erysipelotrichales; family Erysipelotrichaceae; genus JBOFMT01. The sequence continues at coordinate 372 of JBOFMT010000071.1, forward strand.
ATTTTTTCAAAGTAGGCATCAAAAAGTCCGAAATGCACAGCATTGAGTAAAATTGGAGTTACAAGTTTCATTTCAATTCCTTCCGCAGTTTTTTGAAAACGAATAAAATTTAAGAATTGCATACAATCCAACGCTCCAAATTCGCAGTTTCGTCTTTTACTAATGTAATTTCATCACTCGTTCCGCTTAAGATGACACAAACACCAGGGCCATGTCCACTTGTAAAACTATCAGAATGGACAATTACACCAATAGAGATGGCACCTGCTTGATAGTGAGGCCCATAATTATTGTTATGATTTTCAATTGCAACCAAGTCACCAAAACGTAACGTTTCTAACCCGAGTGCAGCATTGGCTTCTGCATCCTGGGTCATAATATCATAATCACTAGCAGCATTGCTACTACCAAGACCGGAACCCATTAAGTGCGCAGGAATAATGTGCGTTACTGGAATGTGTAATTTATTTTCAACTTGAGGTACATGAGCTAAGATTTGTTCTAAAAGTGCAGGGTCTAAATTTAAAATTTTAGTATCCAAATCTAAGAAACGCAGTCCGTTACCATAAGCTTTGATTTGAATGGTATCGTTGATGTTGAGTTTATCTAAAACTTCAGGGGTAAAATGAATCATTGTATGATCAACACCACCGTGTTTTCCTACAACAGTCCCTTTTGCTCCTTTCGCATCGCCACTTACAACTACAGCTTCATTACCAACACAAGCCAAGCCAATGAGGGCATTGTTTTCATTGCTATTTTCGTTGCGAATGCTAACACCTGGTTCAACATGGTCTCCCATTAGTTCCATACAAGAATCTCCAATGGAGAAATTATAAGTAATACTTCCTGTTCCATGAACATAGCGCCCTTGCCCGTCAAAGCCAACGCGATATAAACTACCTTGCATGGTAGGATGATGTATTTTACCAGCAACCGCTTGTTTTACTAGTTTTGTTTTATTTGTTTTCATAAAATGTCCTTTCTATGAATCAAAGTTTAAGATTCATTTACTACTCACCTATGTTACCATATCACACTAGAAAAGGTATACTCTTTTACTAGCTTCAAGGTTAAAAAGTACGATTATCAATGCATATTGCACCGAAAAGTGAACACAAGTCGTTGGTCAGCAGCAAGAAGCTATAGAAATCTTTATTGTATTTATGATATGATAGGGGATGTTAAGGAGATATCAAATGAAAAAAAATACAAAGAATAAGACGAAGAAAACAAAACGTTGGAATCTTGGATTTATCTTACCAAGTGTTCAACTAGTGCTTTCTTTGGTGTTTTTGGGTATGGTTTTATACCTACAAGTATTGCCGATGTGGCTCTTTGCTGTCGTAGCGATAGCGACACTAGGAATCAATGCTTTATTGTATTGGATCTTAGCAAGTAAAAAAACAAACAAATTCAATTCCGTAATGGGAAAAGTCCTTAGTGTGATTATTTCCATTTGCTTAATCGTAGGAAATGTCGTAGTGTACCAAGGGATTTCTACCTTAGGTAGCATTACAGGAAGCAACTATAAAACAGATAACCTTTCTGTTATTGTATTAAAAGATGCGAGTGCAGAATCAATTAGTGATTTAAAAACAAGTGTGTTTGGGATTCAACAAACAAGTGATTTGGAAAATACCCAACATGCAATTGAAGCAATTGAGAAGAAAGTGAAACAAAGTATCACAACAACTCCATTTGATAGTTATAGTGCGCAAGTAGATGCCTTGTATAATGGAAGTGTGGATAGTATTATTATCAATGAAGCATTCCGTGCTTTGATTGAAGACCAACACCCAGAATTCAGTAATGAAACACGTGTGGTCTATCAAGTAGCACGTAAAACCGAAGCAACAACACAAACCAATCGTAAGGTTGATGTGACAAAAGATGCGTTTAACGTTTATATTTCTGGTGGTGATTACTATGGTGCAATTACCTCAACATCTCGTTCGGATGTAAATATGGTCGTTAGTATCAATCCAACGACAAAAGAAATCTTATTGACAAACATTCCACGTGACTATTTTGTACCGTTAGCATGTCAAAATGGAGCAATGGATAAACTTACCCATGCAGGTATTTATGGTCCAGCTTGTTCGATGAATACATTGGAAAACGTAATGGGAATTGAAATCGATTATTATGGTCGTATGAACTTCTCATCTTTAATTAATATCGTAAATGCACTTGGTGGTGTTGATGTTTATTCTCAATATGCATTCTCAGCCGGTGGATATACATTCAATGTGGGAAATAACTACATGGATGGAGAAAAAGCGTTAGCGTTCTCTAGAGAACGTTATTCTTTACCTGGTGGAGACCGTGATCGTGGTGTGAACCAACAAGCGGTAATTCAAGGAATTATAAAAAAAGCAATTTCACCAGCAATTATTAAAAACTACTCAAGCTTAATGAATGCATTATCTGGAAGTTTTGAAACCAATATGAAATCAAGTGATATTACAAAATTGATTCAAATGCAATTGAGTGATATGGCTGCATGGAATATTACTACTGCGAATTTAGATGGAACAGGTTCTTCACAACCTACCTATTCTTATGGTAGTCAACCACTGTATGTTATGATTCCAAATCAAGCAACCATTGATGAAGCAAAAACATTGATTGATCGTTTATTTGCAGGAGAAGCTTTAAATTAAACCATGATCTGGTAGTATGGAGGATGGTATGGCAAAACAACAAAAAGTAGTCATTCATCGAACAATTCAAAAAGATTTTATTGCGCATGAATCGTATGAAGCAATTCGCCGACGGTTTGCAAACTTACAACAAATCAATCTCAATGCCAATATCGAACGGCGTGTCTATGCCAAACGCTTTCAACTTAAATTAACCAAGCACTTTGCGAAAGTCTATAGTGTAAAGGTGAAAGTAAATGGAAAGACGTTATCAATGCTAGTCGATACTGGTGCGCAAATATCTGCGCTGTTTGATGATGTATCATTGGACTTAAAGGAAGAGAAACAAACCCTAACCATTGGTAGTGTCTCAGGGCAAACGCAAGAACAAAAGTTTTATCGCTCACATGAAATGGATTTGGGTGGTATGATTTTATACAATGTAGGATTTACAAGCTTACAGCGTACCAAGTTCAAAATAATGAACATCAAGGTCTTGCGAATCGATGGAATCCTTGGTTGGGATATTTTAAGTCAATTTGATTTTTCACTTGATGAACAAGCACTTGTGTTCCATAGTGATATTGAAACTACAATTCCCAACAATATGATCCATGCATCGTTTCCAACACTATTAGGGAATGATGCGTCTGGATCGATGGTTGTTTTAGGATTTGATAGTGGAGCTCATTATTCATGGATTGATGAAGGTGAAATCTTACGGATGCAACTCAACATGCAAGAAGAAGGAAATGCCTTTACCATGGGTGTACATGGCTTAGAGAAAATACCGATAAAACTCGTTGAGAAGGTCAAATACTATTTGGCTCACAATGCGATTTTAATTCACCAAGTACACACAGGTTATACGCGCATCTTCCCGAACATCAAATATAATGCTATACTAGGAAATGAAATATTGAAAGGATATCGAATTTACTTTATTAACAGTAAAGAATGTATCCGATTGGAGGAAAGAAAATGATCAAAGGTATCATGTTAATGGAAGGTGGCATCGAGCTACCATTTGAGTTATACGACGAAGCAGCACCGATTACGGTTGCCAATTTTGTTAAACTAATCAAAGAAGGATATTATGATGGAAAAACATTCCACCGTGTAATCCCTCACTTTGTAAGCCAAGGTGGATGCCCAAATGGAAATGGAACGGGTGATCTTGGATATACAATTCCATGCGAAACAAGCAATGGAATCAAACATATGGAAGGTGCATTATCAATGGCTCACCGTGGGAAAAACACAGGATGCTGTCAATTTTTCATCGTTCATGATCCACAACCACATTTAGATGGTGTCCATACTGTATTTGGTAAAGTAACCGATAATATGGCTTGGGTAAAACGCATGCACGGTGGTGAAAAAATCACGAAGGTTACTTTGATCGATTAATGAAAGCCAAACAATATCTCTTACCCCTAGCAATTGTATTGCTAGGTGCGCTCCTTCAAAAATACTTACCATCCCTAGGGATGTTGAACACAATCATCTTTACCGCAATTTATTTTGCATTTGGTATGAGCTTAAGTATGAAAAATAAACCAAGTAAGGATGTACTACCAAAAGTTGTTAGTATTCTATTGCTCATCTTGCTGACACTCTATGAGTTAGGGTATTTACAGATGGCATTGTTTACCCAAGCGATGGTATTTTTAAACTTACATGGTATTTTTGGAGTTTTATTAAAAGTATATTGTGGATATCTTTACAAAGCGTAAATAAACGATGCAAGTTGCATCGTTTTTTCTTTTTTAGTAAAGATAAAAAAACATGTTTTTGATGTTATAAAGTGAAAAAATGCTTTGATAACGAGCAAAGCTTGTGAGGGTATGGTAATTGTTATGGATTTCCATTATATTAGTAGATGGGGGTTTCTGACCCTTTTGGGAAAAAGAAATCAAAATATGTTAGGGGGATAACAAAATGGAAGAACATAACGAATATGAAGAGATCGATTTATCGCAATTGTATCATCTAATAAAATCAAATCTAAAGTACATTATCTTGACAGCATTGACGGGGGCAGTGGTTGCACTGGCATTTACGATCTTTTTTATTGATCAAGAATATGCATCGGTTGCATCGCTTTATTTAAAACCAAAAGTAGTAGAAGGTGTTGTAGATAGTAACGGTCTTACAACCAATCAAAAACTGGTGAGCGATTACATGATTATCATGAAGTCAGATAAAGTATTAACGCCGGTTGCT
>JBOFMT010000072.1:0-7634 GCA_051658525.1 Erysipelotrichaceae bacterium
TAAAACGTATTTTTTAAAGGATTATCCGCAAGAGCTTGCGAGTAAACATGCGGTTCAAACATCCTTTCAAAACCCTGTAAATCTAGAATCTGTATGGGGTTTGGTTTCCTCGATTATTGATGAAACCTATTTAAAATAAGAAAGGAAAACCACGATGTCGAATAAAAAAATCATTACCCTGAACCGAAAAGCTAGTCATGACTATTTCCTAGAAGAACATTTTGAGGCTGGAATTTCGTTGTTGGGTACGGAAATTAAAAGTTTGCGTAAGGGCTCTTGTCAATTAAAGGATGCCTATATTTCCTTTGTGGATAACGAAGCCTTTATCAAAGAAATGTTTATTCCAAAGTATGAGTTTGGAAATCAATTCAATCACGATGAAACAAGAATTCGTAAGTTATTGTTGCATAAGAGTGAAATCAAAAAGCTCCAACAACAAGTAAAAATCAAAGGGTATACGATTGTACCAGTAAGTATTTATCTTACCAAAGGTATCGTGAAATTGGATATTGCACTGGCAAAAGGTAAGGATTTACACGATAAACGTAATGTCGAGCGAGAAAAAACGGCGAAACGTGAAATCGAAAAGGCCTTAAAACAAAGATATTGATTCATCGCTTCTTCTAGTGTATAATCTAGAAGAATCATGGGGGTGTCATGGTTTCGACAGGGATTTGTTTGGTATTGACTGCAGTCGTGTTGCTACGTAAAAGCCTTCCAAAATTAACTGGAAACTCAAATTACGCTTTCGCTGCTTAATTGATCTAGATACTGATCTGCAGCTGTTCTTTGGTGCTTTGTCTTTGGGCTAAGAAGAACATCACTCTACAAAGAATAAGTGGTTGATCATGTTTGTAAAGCAACCAACGAAAATTTGAACAAACACCTCAAGTACCGTTTTGTCTGTGACAAGGACTTGAGTAGTTAAGACAGACTAAACTGTAGACGTTGATACGTGGGACGATTTTTGGACAGGAGTTCGACTCTCCTCACCTCCACCAAGAAAAAACAACCTCGAGTAGCTTGCTGAATCTAGCAGGTGGCTCGAGTTTTTTTGTGGTTGGTATTTCTTGATAGCGAAGTGACAGCCGGATTCGAAACTGTGCTACAATAGCAATATACGATTGGAGATCCATTATGAAAGAAGAATTAGCATCTATTTTAGACCAGCAACAAGCTTTTTATACTTCTCAAAAAGGCATGAGCTATGAGTCTCGTATTGAAGCATTAAAAAAACTAAAACAAGCTATCAAAAAAAATGAAGCACAACTTTTTGGTGCGCTTTACGCTGATCTAGGAAAAAGCGAACATGAAGCATTTATGACGGAAATAGGTCAAGTCTATGGAGAAATCAACTGGATGTTGAAACATCTCAAGGATCTGATGCGACCTAAACGCGTGAAAACAACGATGTCTTTATTTCCTGCTCGCTGCAGTGTGCGCTATCTACCGTATGGTAATGTCTTAATTATGAGTCCATGGAATTATCCTGTGCTATTAACACTAGAACCACTCGCTACTGCATTGGCTGCAGGGAATACGGTAGTTTTAAAACCAAGTGATTATGCCCCTCATGTTGCTAGTGTATTGAAACAAATGCTCGAGGCTGTATTTTCCAAAGCACAAGTAAGTGTTGTACTTGGAGGGCGCACAGAAAATCAAGCTTTATTGGATGCGAAATTCGATTTTATTTTTTTCACGGGCAGTACCAATGTAGGGAAAGAAGTAATGCGCAAAGCTGCCAATCATTTAACACCGGTGGTATTAGAACTTGGTGGGAAAAGCCCTTGTATCGTGGAAGCGAGTGCAAATCTAGATGTTGCGGCCAAACGCATCGTTTTTGGAAAGTTTTTAAATTGTGGACAAACTTGCGTTGCGCCTGATTATGTCTTGTGCGATCGTAGTATCGAAGCAAAGCTAGTGGAAAAAATTAAACTTGAAATCCAAAAACAATATGGAAATGACCCACTCAATAACGCATCTTATGGTAAGATCATCAACCAAAAACACTTTGATCGTCTTTGTGGCTTGTATAGCGAAAACGATGTCTACTATGGTGGAAAGCAAGCTGCGGATCGTTTGAAAATTGAGCCGACGATTGTCCGTGTTACTTCCATAAATCATCCGATTATGCAAGAGGAAATTTTTGGACCATTGCTTCCGATTGTAACCTACACTAGTTTAGATGAAGCCATTTCCTTTGTGAATGCTCAGGCCAAACCCCTTGCTTTATATTGCTTTACCAAAGATAACAAAGTAAAACAAAAAATTCATCATAGTATTCATTTTGGTGGTGGTTGTTTCAATGATACCATCATGCACTTGTCTAGTAGTGAATTACCGTTTGGTGGTGTTGGGGAAAGTGGAATGGGCAATTATCATGGTGCCTATGGCTTTAAAACATTCTCCCATACAAGAGGGATGGTAGATAAAAATCTACACTTTGACATCCCGCTACGGTATCAACCATACACAGCGAAGAAAACTGCTTGGCTTCATCGAATTTTAAAATAATATCACAAAGTATCACTTTTTATATTGACAATAAGTTAGTTTTTGTTAAACTATAAGTATAAACCAGGTTTGTAACTTATGTATTTAAGGCAACACCGAGCAATTTTTTGCTTGGTGTTTTTTTGTCTTTTATAGGACCGTCGACAGTCTATAAAGGATGAAAATGAGGAGAGGGGAACTTATGGAATTTCAAGAATTAGCAAAATTAATTGTTGCGGAAGTTGGTGGAAAACAAAACATCACACACGTTAACAATTGTGCAACGAGGTTGCGATTAACCTTAAACGATTATAGTTTGGTTAACATCGAATTGCTTCAAAAAACAGAAGGTATTTTGGATGTTGTCAAAGGGAGTGGCCAATTGCAAATTGTGATTGGACCGGAAGTAGGTCATTTGGTAGAAGCAGTAAATAAAGTGGTTGGAGAAGTGAGTGCACCTGTACACCATGATAAAAAACAAAAACCAGTTGGTATGGTATTCGATTTTGTAACTGGAGTCTTTACACCAATCTTACCTGTTATCACAGCGGCCGGGATGTTAAGTGCATTCTTAGCCATTCTAGTAATGTTGGGTGTTGTGGATAAAACATCACAAACCTATTTGATCATTCGTATGGTAGCGGATGCAGCGTTCTATTTCATGCCAGTGATGTTGGCATTCTCAACTGCTACTAAATTAAAATGTAATCCATATCTTGCAACCTTATTTGGAGGAGTATTGCTACATCCAAGTTTTGCTGGATTGTTTACCAATGCCGATGGTGTTTCTCAATCGGTAGCTTTGTTCGGGATTCCTGTAACCTTTGTAAAGTATGGTTCTAGTGTTGTACCAATTATCTTAATTGTTATTGCAATGTCCTATGCTGAACGTTTTGCAGATCGTGTATCACCTAAAGCGATTAAAGTTATCTTAAAACCTTTGATTATTATGCTTATCATTACGCCATTAGCATTATGTGTCTTAGGTCCAATGGGATACTTTATCGGTTCTGCATTAACTGGAGTTATTAGTTTCTTAGATGGTGTTGCACCTTGGCTTGTACCTACGGTAATTGGTGCCTTTGCTCCATTATTGATTGGAATTGGAGCTCACCATGCATTGAGTCCAATCTTGACACAACAAATGGCAGCTTTCCAATATGAGACTATTATGGGTCCAGGCTTCTTAGCTGCCAATATTGCGCAAGGCGCATCTTGCTTGGCAGTAGCATTGAAAACAAAAAATCAAAAAATGAAGCAATTAGCAACATCAGCATCACTGACTGCCTTATTTGGTGGTATTTCAGAACCAGCGATGTTCGGGGTTACTTCAAAATTAAAGCGTCCACTGATCGCTGTTATGATTGCTGGGGGGATTGCTGGGTTCTATGCAGGTATTTCTGGATTGGTACGTTATGCACTGGGAGCTCCTAGTTTATTAACATTACCATTATACATTGGGGAAAACCCTCAAAATATCATCAATGCAATTATTACAGCAGCCATTGCCTTTGTAATTTCATTTATCCTTACGTTTGTGTTGGGATTTGAAGATTTAGAAGAAGAATAGAAAAGAAAAGTAGAGGGAAGATTAGTATGAAAATTTCAACATGTATTGCTGGTACCTTTGTACCAAATAACATGGTGGAGGATGTAGTGTTTGCCAAGGAACTCCTTGGCAAAACTGCATGCATTGCACCAGTAGACGGAAAAGTAATTGCACCATTTGATGCAAGTGTAGAAGTGTTGTTTCCAACCTTACACGCGATTGGACTCAAGCATGGAGAATTAGAACTATTGATTCATATCGGAATCAATACCGTTGAGTTGGAGGGTAAGCATTTTACTTCACATATCAAGCAAGGACAACAGGTAAAGGCAGGGGACGTGTTAGTAGAATTCGATGTAGAAGCCATTCGTAATGCGGCTTATAATCCAGTTACGATGATGATTGTTACGAATAGTAAAGCCTTTGATCTAGTAAAAGCAGAGTATGAAGCAGGTAGTATAGTAGAACAGGTATTTATAGTAGGGCAAACCTATGGAAACTAAATTTTTATTTGGAGGTGCGATTGCCGCAAATCAAATGGAAGGTGCCTACAATCGTGGTGGAAAAGGGTTGTCGATTGTAGATATTTTACCATCTGGTGCCAAACGCAAACATGCGCTTCACAATCCGTTAGAAGCCAAACAAACGGTATATGACTATTATCCAAGTCATGAAGCATCAGGTTTTTACGATCATATGGAAACGGACTTAGATTTATTAATTGCTCTAAACATCAATGCCTTGCGTGTCTCGATTTCGTGGCCAAGACTATTTCCTACAGGACTTGAGTCGATGCCAAATGCAGAAGGAATTGCTTTCTACAAAGCGATGTTTTCAAAGTTAAAAGCTAATAATATTGCTATTGTTTGTACGTTGTGTCATTTTGATACACCATTATATTTATCAGAAAACTATAATGGATTTGCATCACGCGTTACATTAGATGCTTATGTACACTACTGTAAATGTGTATTTGATCACTTCCATGAGGAAATCTCACATTTCATTACGTTCAATGAAATCAATATGTTATTACATTTTCCTTATTTAGGTGGTGGACTTTCTACTGCAGTATCAGAACTCGATAACAATACCATCTATAGAGCAGCCCATCATATGGTGGTAGCAAGTAGCCAAGCGATAGCGTATGCTCGTAGTAAATATCCAAGGTTACAATTTGGATGTATGTTGGCTGCGGGAAATTATTACTACTATAATTGTAATCCAGATGATGTATTATATGCGCAAAAAAAGGAAGAAGAACAATTGTTCTTTGCTGATCTTCAAGTATTTGGGAAGTATCCATACTTTACAAAACGCATGTTCAAAGAGAAACAGGTGGATTTAAGGTTCAGCCAAGAAGACTTGGATAGTATTCAAAACAATACCGTAGATTTTGTAAGCTTTAGTTACTATTGTTCTAGACTTTGTTCCACTGATCCAGAAATCAACAAACAACAAACCGATGGAAATGCACGAAGAACGTTGATTAATCCATACTTGCAAACGAGTGATTGGGGTTGGCAAATTGATCCAAAAGGATTAACCGTGACGATGAATTCATTGTATGCACGCTATCGTATTCCCCTATTTATTGTGGAAAATGGATACGGTGCCAACGATGTGATTGTAGATGGTGTAATTGATGATAGTTATCGTATTGACTACTTCCAACAACATCTTGCAGCGATGGATGAAGCCATTGCTGGTGGTGTGGAATGTTTGGGGTATTTGGCATGGGGGATCATTGATCTTGTCAGCAATGGAACCGGTGAGATGAAAAAGCGTTATGGTGTTGTTTATGTTGATCGTCACGACGATGGAAGCGGGACGTTCACACGCATCAAAAAGAAATCTTACGACTATTTCCAAGCGGAAGCAGAATCGAGATGTAAGCATGTCTAAGGTATTTACGCGAAATTTTACGTCTATTTTTATCATTGCTTTTTTGCTTTATCTTTGTATTAATATGACACAACCCATCCTACCTCGTTACTTGGATTCGATGCAAGTATCCACGGTAGCCATAGGCTTTATCTCAAGTTTATTTGCCTTAGTTGCACTGTGTATGCGTCCTTTTTCTGGTCAAATTGTTGACCATGAAAAGAAGAAAAAAGTTTTAATTTTCTCAATTGTTATAGTATTGTTCTCGATGATTGGGTATTATATTGCTGTTGACTATAAAATGATTGGATTCTTCCGTGGACTGCACGGTTTTGCGTGGGCATTTGGTTCCACGGTTTGTATGACCATTGCGGTTAACACCTTAGATAAAGATCATGTAGCAGAAGGAATTGGTGTCTATGGTCTTGGACAAATCTTAGCAGCAGCGCTAGCACCGAGTATTGGAATTGCGATTGCTGATGCCTTTGGATATCAAACGCTATTCTTATGTACCGTAGGATTTGCTAGTATTGCCTTGTTGCTGGCTTGTTTTATTCAAGTGAAAGAAACGCCTAGCAAACAACCATATGCTTTTAAACTAAACAATATCATTGCCAAAGAAGCGCTATTGCCAAGTGCACTTACGATGTGTAATCAGTTAATCTACGGTGCGTTATCTACCTTCCTGATTTTATTTGGTGAAAGCATCAATGTGTTCAACGTATCCTTTTTCTTTACCATCTACTCGCTCAGTATTTTGATTTCTAGGGTGTTTATCACTCGCCTTTCCAAACGAATTGGTGCATTTCGAACGATTGTCTTGTGTGAGATTAGTATCGTTATCGGGATGGTTGTAATCTTCTTTGCACAGTCTATTGGCTACTTTTTGGTGGCTGGTGTTTGTATTGGATTGGGATTTTCCGGTGCACAGCCGCTTTTAATGAGTGAATCGGTTCGTTGTGTACGTGAGGATCGTCGTGGTGTAGCAAGTTCAACCAACTATATTGGAACGGATATTGGGATGTTCTTAGGGTCTTATGCTACCGCCTATTTGGTCAACTTATTTGGCTATAATGTAATGTTTTTACTCGTACCACTTCCGTTGGTATTGGGGCTACTCGTATGGAAGAGGAGGTATCATGCATGATATGTAAACGTGTCTTAAACAATAATGTAATTCTTGCGGAGGACACTTCATTTCAAGAGTATATCTTGATCGGTCGTGGACTTGGACTATCAAGTAAACCTAGAATACAAGTTGCAATGCAACAAGTCGAAAAACGCTTTGTCTTAGATTCTGAGGCGTTGTCGACAAAATTTCAAACGTTTCTTGCTGAGATTCCAGGAAATCACTTGGCACTTAGTAACGAAATTATTACTATGGCAGAAACAGAACTCTCCTGTACGTTTTCAAGTGAAACCTATATTGCACTTGCTGACCATATTACCTATGTCATTAAACGCAGTAAACAAAATAAAGAAATAAAGAATGCATTACTTTGGGAAATCAAAAAATTATATCCCAAAGAGTATCAAACAGGGGTAAAGGCTGTACAAATGTTACGCTCCTATGAAAAAATCAAGATGGGTGAAGATGAAGCAGGATTCATCGCTTTACACTTTGTAAATGGCCAAAACTTAGAAACGAGCATGGAGAAAACCTTAAAAATATCAAATATTATTAGTGATATTGTCGCTGTAATCAAAG
>JBOFMT010000073.1:0-2752 GCA_051658525.1 Erysipelotrichaceae bacterium
GAGTTTTCTCACTTTCACGTTCTAAATCCTTCCAATATTGAGCAGGAACGTTGCTGGAGGTAAACAGCAATTTCTCCTGCTTTTCGTGGCTAGTAATGTAGTTGTGATACGTAACACAACTACCAGTGCGACTGCCACTGTTCCCTACTTTGACCATACGGACAAAGGTAGTCTTTGCTTTTTTCATCGTTTTTCTCCTTTCGTTTTTTAACACCGTAGGTCGCTACCATGTACATGAAATGTGACATGGGTGTCTTGCGCTACTTTATCAAAGTAGCAAAGTTTAAAAATCAGTGCTCTTTATCCTTATCTTATCACTGATGGTTTTTCGCTGCAACTCATTATCGTTGAATTTTGTCACCTTTATTGATACACTTAAAAAAAGAGGAAAAGAGGGTGTTAGAATGGGTAGGTTGGAAGATTTACAAAAAAGACAACAAAGACTGCTGGAGCAACAACACAAGGTTGCGAAGGAGATGAAGGCAATCGAGAATGTCCAACGTGAAAAGAATCGCAAAAAAGCAACACAATCCAAAATCATCATTGGTTCGATTTTTTACAAACATTGGCAATCACTGGAAGCCAAGGATCAAAAGAAATTTATTGTTGGCATGAGTGCAGAAGAAGTCAAAATTTTGAAAGAACACATCAGTTTTTTAGAATCGATTAAATAAAAACGCTTAATTCTACAATCTTGGACTATTGTCTCTTATCACACTCATAATGTTGCTTCATCCAGTATACTTACACCATGGAACGAGGTGAATTATGGAACTAACTACTAAATATGCTGATGTATTCAACTCTTTATCTGAATTTGAATCAAAGAAACTTGAGAAGGTCGTAATTGATATTTGTAAGCAACGATTGTTGCTTACAAATGATCGTCCTAAATTTTGTCCACTTTGTGGGAGTGCGGAAGCAACCTTTATTAAACGCGGAAAGCTACCAAATGGAAAACAACGCTACTTTTGTAGTAGTTGCTCTTCACGTTTTGTAAGTGATGTGAATTCAATATCCTATAAATCCAATCAACCTATGGAAGTTTGGTTTAAAGTTATTGAAGATACGATTCAATTAAAATCAATCAAACATACTGCGAAAGAGCTGAACTTAACAGATATTACTATTTTTCGTTTATGTCATAAGTTCCTTCATGCACTAGAAATACTAATGCAAGAAATAGATTTAGAAAATCTAATTGAAATGGATGAAGTCATCCATATTAATACCGTAAACCAACTACACGACTGGTTTAAACAAATCTATAAATCATATCGTGGAGTAGCGAGTAAGTACATCAATCGTTACTTAGCACTTTTTAGTTTTATAAAACGTTGTAAGGCATTGGAACTATCGGAAATCAAAAGTTTATTGTATACACGCATCAAAGAAAGACAAACCTATGTAACAAATAGACAAGTACATTTAGAGCACTTGGCAACAGCTATTTAGGCAAAGTCCATGATTAGAGAGTTAAGCGTTTTTATATTATAAATTTGTTATTTTATTGTTTTTGTGATACTGTTTTTTTATAAAACAAAGGAGGTTTCATGATGCTTAAAAAATCAGTTTCGTTTGTTATGCTAATGTTTTGTTGCTTATATTTATTTATACCTGTTTCCGCTTCTATTGAGAAAAATATTCCCGTTTTTACATATGAAGAATTCGTAAACATTGATTATAATAGTCTACCCTTTGAATTTTTTGTACAATCTAATGAAAATCAAAAAACGCCCACATATATCGATCGTTGGACTAAAGTAGGTGATAAAAAAAGTCTTGGGAAATCTGTATATTTAGGTGATCATCCACTGATAACAAGGGATAAACGTAGTGGGGTATGGGTGAGTTCTAGCAATATTGCAGGAAGTTTTTCTGCAACATATAAAAATGTTGGTATTTCTGTTAATTATGGTCAAACTAATTCGGGAAACTACTATGCAGCGAATAAAAATTATTGGTCTAAACTAGGTATTTATGCTGATGTTTATTCTCAGCAATATTCAGTAAGAAGAGAATCTATTACAGGTTATTATATACATACAAGAACAGAGTATGTAGGATCAATGGAGAACAAATATTATGCAATGCGCATCGTTAATTAATTTCAAAAAAAACAAAATAATTTTTTTACCTTTAATATTAATAATTTCTCTTATTATTCTATACGCTTTAACTACCTTAAATAAAGAAAAAAATAGATTATTACAAGTTGATGGTTATTTATTTTCATGTACTAATCAGACCTCATTAGATAATGAAATAAAAAGTTTTATTGGGGAAATAAAAGAGAATTTAAATAATATTTCTACGCAACCTGAAAAAAATTTTCAAAGCAATTTTCTTGAAGTAGGAACAAAATTATATTGGTGGAATGATGAAAATATTTCTGATTCTGACATGGAAGGTGTGACAGTTTTAATTAATAAAGAGTATAAAGTATGTAGACCTTATATAAATAATCCTAGTGATTTTTTCGATAATTAAGAAAAATCATTATATCGGTAAAGGTACATTATACAAAAATCTTATTAACTACTATGAGAAAAACCACGAAAATCCGTTTAAAAAGTTTATTATTTGATTTATACACTTTATCCAATACAAATTACAGCTTTTAAAAATACTGCTGGAGATCCGCTATAAACTATAATGGGCTAGGTATGAATTTAACAGGAAATTCAACAGCTGGTTTTAGAGGATATTTAATTTTTGAAATAAGTTCTTTAGGAAAAATAAGAATAATTAA
>JBOFMT010000074.1:0-7070 GCA_051658525.1 Erysipelotrichaceae bacterium
AGAATTCAACACAATATTATGGCATTGAATGCCCACAGAAATTCAAACGTTAACCAAAACAATGTTTCTAAAAACATGGAGAAATTATCTTCTGGTTTCCGTATCAACCGTGCAGGAGATGATGCAGCAGGTCTTTCTATTTCAGAAAAAATGCGTAGTCAAATCCGTGGATTGGATCAAGCAACGAACAATGCACAAGATGGTATTTCTTTTATTCAAACAGCTGAAGGTGCTTTAACTGAAGTTAACTCAATGTTGACTCGTATGAAAGAATTAGTTGTCCAATCTGAAAATGGAACATACAGTAAAGAAGATAAAGCAAATATTGATTTAGAAATAAAATCATTGGGGACTGAAATTACAAATATTACAACTAATACAAAATTTAATGGAATTAATGTATTTAACCCAACAGGTGAAGCTGATGGATTTGTAAATATAGCTATAGGTTCAGAGGGGGCTCAATCTGTAAAAATTGATGCAGCAACTACAAATCTTGCAAACTTAACTGCATTAACATCAAAAATCCCTACAATTGATAGTGGAGCAGCAACACCAATAAAAATCACTTCAACTGAAGTAGAGAGTGCAATCTCTGCTGTTAACAAACAACGTGCAACATACGGATCACTTCAAAACCGATTAGAGCACACAATCAACAACCAAAATACAACTTCTGAAAACTTGGTTGCAGCTGAATCTCGTATTCGTGACGTAGATATGGCAAAAGAGATGATGGAAATGACAAAAAATAACGTGTTGCAACAAGCTGCGCAAGCAATGATTGCACAAGCGAACCAACAACCTCAAGGTGTTCTTCAATTACTTCGTTAATTAATCACAAGGAAAGACCAATTTATTTTGGTCTTTTTTTTATAGCGAAGACGTTGGAATTAAGTAATAGTAAATTGTATATATATGTTTTGAGGAGTTTTGCATAAAGTTTCATCAAAAAATGATATAAAAACGTAAATTTATGCTATTTTATGCTTAACAAAGTTTGTGATTTGCCGATAAGTAGAATGAGAGGGTAATTGAGTGCACCAATTTCATCTCTGACTGCGAAATGGAATTCGCAAATAACTTCAAGGAGGAACTTACAATGAGAATTCAACACAATATTATGGCATTGAATGCCCACAGAAATTCAAACGTTAACCAAAACAATGTTTCTAAAAACATGGAGAAATTATCTTCTGGTTTCCGTATCAACCGTGCAGGAGATGACGCTGCTGGTCTTTCTATTTCAGAAAAAATGCGTAGCCAAATCCGTGGATTAGATCAAGCAACTAGTAATGCACAAGATGGTATTTCATACATTCAAACAGCAGAGGGTGCTTTAACTGAAGTTAACTCAATGTTAACTCGTATGAAAGAATTAGCAGTACAAAAAGCAAATGGTACATACAGTGATGAAGATAAAGCTAACATTGATCTAGAAGTAACTTCTTTAACTACTGAAATTAATAACATTACATCAAATACAAAATTCAATGGTATCGATGTATTTGCAACAGCAACGAACATTGCAATTGGATCAGAAGGAACACAAACAGTTGAGATTGCTGCTGCAACTTTGACATCTACAAAAGGTCTTTCTTCAATTTCAACAACTACAGATATTGAAACTGCAATTTCTGAAGTAAACAAACAACGTGCAACATATGGTTCTATCCAAAATCGTTTAGAGCACACAATCAACAACCAAAATACAACTTCTGAAAACTTGGTTGCAGCTGAATCTCGTATTCGTGACGTAGATATGGCTAAAGAAATGATGGAAATGACGAAAAATAACGTGTTACAACAAGCTGCGCAAGCAATGATTGCACAAGCGAACCAACAACCTCAAGGCGTTCTTCAATTACTTCGTTAATCGATAACGTATGATGTGAAAAGAGTCAGAACGAAATTTCTGATTCTTTTTTTCCCTTAGGGGAAATATGGTAAAATATTGTTTATGTGAAAGGGGATTTGTATGTCAGATATATTAAAAATTAGTGCACCCGTACTAAAAAATACGCATGTGGTCCAACGTAATATACCGGATCCGACGATTCCGTTTCAGATAAAGGATGTTAGTAAAGTTAATAACCTAAATCAAACCAAAGAGACCAATGCTCAAAATCAAACGATGGTAAGTGGAGATGGGCCTACCTTACTCTTACAAATGTTGAATGATCCTTTGGGAAGTATTCAGTTTATAAAAAGTATGTTTTTGCTTCAAGAAGTAGTATCAATGCTACCACTTGCAAATAAAGTAATTAGTAAAGAAATTGAAAAGCTATTGGAAGATCTACTCTTAAGACCAGAAGATTTGGTTCAAGAACTGTTAAAACAAGAAGCAGGTAGTTCGGTATTTCAAGGCGAATTGTTTGAAAGTTTACGAGGGTTTCTAGAAACGTATCCAGAGCATAAAGAAGAAGTAGTACTCCTGTTGAAGCATTTGAATGGGCAATTACAAAAAGAAAATTATCGAGAAAGTGTAAAGAGCAATCTCCTCTTTTTTATCGAGAAGTTTGAAGGGTTATCCCTACAAGCTCCCCTCCAACAACTATATGAACGCTTTGCGAGTGGAGAGGACTTTGCTAGCTTACAAGATGATTTGCAACAGGTGTTTGCTGCAATGGAACAAAGTATTTTATTTTCACCTAAACTAGAAAAAAATATATCCATCTTACAATATAATATTTCGAGATTATTACCAGATGTAGATATTGATTATATGTTAGCTGGTTTTAAAACAGTGCTAGATCCAAAAAGTTTTGCACAATTAAAAACACAACTCATTGCCTTCCAAGACGGGTTTGATCTTGAGTTGGCAAGTAAAAATAACAATAAGGTCATGCAGATTTTAACCCGTTTGATTGAAGTTCAAGTGGCAAATAAAGTCGAATTGGGAATGAGTCCGGACAAGATCGAACGTATTATTTATTCCTTATTGGCTTCACCGAGTAATTTTACTCCCCTCATGCACTTTATTCTTCCTTTGGATTTTCAAGGGTTACAAGCGTTTGGGGAATTGTGGATTGACCCCAATCCAGAGGATGCAGCGTTGAAAGAAAAAAGCGATGCTTATCAAATGTTACTCGCCATTGAAGTGGATCGTTTGGGACATTTTGAACTCGATGTGCAAGTCGTAGGGAAGCAACTACGCGTACGCTTATTTACCCCACTCGTCTTACAACCTCACTTTGAAAAAAATGCCAAAGCGTTACGTGATATTCTAGTTCGTTCTCCTTATCGATTAGAAGCGTTTGAAGTGTTAGGCATTGAAAAACCACGAACGTTGATGGAAGTATTCAAACGGTTGCCAAGTCGTAGAAGTGGAGTAAGTGTATATGCGTAAAAAAAAGAAAAAAGCTGTTGCTCTAAAATACAACCCCAATGCAGATGTAGCTCCGATTGTGATTGCGAGTGGGTATGGAGCAGTTGCGGAAAATATTATTCATATTGGGGAACAAGAAGGGATACCGATTTATCGCGATGATCACGCTGCTAGTATTTTATGTATGTTAGAGTTGGGAAATCAAATTCCAGTAGAGTTGTATGAACTAATTGCTAGTCTCTATTGTGAAGTAGTAAAACAAGCCAAAGACCTCATCGAATCCGACGAATAATACACTATTTGTAATGAATTACCTATAAAATATGGATATAGTGTAGTAAAATTATGGTGATAAGGATGGGATTAACGATGTGTAAAATCATAACAGTAACAAATCAAAAAGGTGGTGTTGGAAAAACAACCACAACGATAAATCTTGCCAGTGCTTTAAAACGACAAGGCAAACGTGTTTTGATCATTGATTTTGATCCACAGGGCAACTTAAGTTTCTGTGTGGATGCGGATAATCAAATGAGTGCAACCATTTACGAAGTCTTAACAGGTGAAGTAAAAATGCAATATGCAGTACAGCGTACGGCGATGTGTGATATTGTCGCTTCGAATATTTTACTTAGTGGGATTGAACTAGAATATACGAGCAGTGGACGAGAATTTTTATTAAAACAAGCATTAGAAAGTGTAAAACATTACTATGATGTGATTGTCATTGATACGCCTCCAGGACTTGGAGTGTTAACCATCAATGCGATGAGTGCATCTACGAGTGTGATTATCCCAATTTCACCGGATATTTTTTCATTGCAAGGGATGACACAGTTATATGAAACGGTGGAACAAGTAAAAGCGCATAGCAACCCTGATTTAAAGATTGATGGAGTATTAATCAACAAGTTTAATAAGCGTTTGCTTGTGAACCGCGAAGTGTATGGTGCTGCGGGACTTATCTTACAAGAATTGCAAGTACCGCTGTTTTCCACTACGATATCCTTAAGCACCGCAGTAGTGGAAGCACAAAGTTCACAAAAAGACTTAAAAGAATATGCGAAAAAATGTCCAGTGATCAAAGAGTTTGATCGTTTGGTAGCGGAGATGGAAGTTTAGTATGGGGAAATCAGAAATAAGCAAACAGAGTATGTATCAAAAAATCATGCCGACGATGAATCAAAAGCGTGAGGTGGAGCCAGTTGTCTTTGAGGAACAACCACCACAATCAGTAACAAATAATAAGCAACAAACAAGTAATTGTACTATGGTGAATCTTGCACAGCGTGCCATTGAGGCCAGGCTAGAAGAAGCATTAGCAAAGTTTAACTGTTGTCAATGTGAGAAGTGCCTTTTTGATATTCAGGCAATTGCACTCAATAGTTTGCCAGTAAAATATGTAGTGGGAAATGATACGGATATCAATAACAAGTTACAACAATATCAGGAAAGTGTAGTACCAGCGTTAGTAAAAGCAATTATGATTGTGAAAAATAATCCAAGACATGGATAGAAGATATAGAGGGGAAAGAGCAGATGTTACCACAAAGTTATCGATTTGCATTTTGTGAATTAAGAACCATGGAAAATGATCTCTTAACAAAAGGACAAATTATTAAAATCGGTGCTGATTTTTTAGAGGTCAGCAATGATTTGGGTTCCGCGAGTTTATCGCGTTATGTTGGGAAAGTAAAAGTTGTCATCAATCATAAAGAGGAAGATACCAAAGTGTTGGAAGGAAATTTATATATTCCAACGATGGATTTTTTCCGTATTATCGATATGGCAACGTTAGCGGAAAAGGAACAACGAAATTTCTTTCGCGTAAATGTCAATTTACCAGCAAGCATGAAGGTAGAACCACGAGGGGGAGGAATTCCTAGACCGTATGATATCGAAATGGTGGATTTAAGTTTAGGGGGAGCCTTACTACGAGGGAATATGATTTTATCCAGACGTACTAGGTTAAGTGTTGAAGTCTTCTTGGATGGTAAACTAATGGAGCATAAAGCAACGATTGTGCGTTGTTTACGCTTATCAGATGGAAATTATGGCTATGGGATACAATTTGATGCCATGGATGATACGTATGCCAATTTAATTTGTCAGTACTTATTCAAACGCCAAAAAGATATTATCGAAATCAAATAAAACTTAAGTTCCTTGTAGTCTTGTCGATAGATACTATGAGGAACTTTATTGCGTTAGAAAGTGAGACACCTATGAAAATACAAACACAAAACGTCCAAAAAGCATATGGAACAATCAAAAAAGTAGAACAAAAAACAGTTGCAACGCAAGCAAAAGCAACGACAAAAATAGATACGATAGAAGTAAGTAAGCAGGCACAAAAAACGGTAAGTGTGCATACGATGACCAAACAAACGATTCAAGAATTACATGCAGAAACATCAAGTGAAAAACTAGATGCACTAAAAGCGAAGGTGCAAGCGGGAACGTATCATGTCAAAGCGAATGATATTGCCAAAGCAATGCAACAATACCTTGCTTATGGTAAAGGAGAATAGGATGGAACAGCAGCAATTTATCAGTTTTTTAGAGCGATATATGACTTGCTTTGAACGGATGGTCGAAGATGAAAAACAACGACTAGAAGCACTGATTTCAAATGACTTAACGGCAATTGAGAAAAGCATTTCCATGCAACAAGCCAATCAAATGCGCTTGCAATCCATGGAAGAACAACGAATGGACTTATTAGAAGAATTGGGAATGCCGGATGCTACGTTTCAAAGTGTAATTGCAACATTTGAACCAGCAACACAACAGTTGTTACAGCAATACTATCAAAGAACAAGTGATGCTGTGGCTTTGATCAAAACGTACAACCAAAAAAGCAAAGAGCTATTAGAACTAAATTTACAAATGATGCAGGGAACTGCACCCAAAGCAACGGGGTATGAAGCGTTGTTGAAGAAGTAGGGGGATAATTGGATGCGCTCAACATTTTTAGGATTTGAAACAGCAAGAAAAGGAATGGCTGCTTCACAAAAAGGAATTGATATTACCGGACAAAATATTACAAATATGAATACTTCAGGTTACACAAGACAACGTGTTGACTTTGTTAGTGTGAGTGCACCAACCAATGCACGTTATCGTAGTGTTGGTACGAGCAATGCTGGACAAGGTGTGAATATGGGTGGTGTGAGTCAAATACGTAATCCTTACTTGGATGCTCGCTTTCGCAGTGAATTTGCGGATACGGGCTATCACGATAAAGCACTTAGTATTTTAGATGGTATTGAAAGTGTCTTGAATGAAGTAGAAGGTGGGTTAAAGCCAGTATTCAATGATCTACTAGCTGCCTTACAAGATTTCAGTAGTAAACCAGATCAAGTAACCAATGCCAATATTGTTTTGTCAAGTGTGAAAAGTGTAACGCAAATGATTCGTTCGCTTTCAAAACAACTAGATACCTTAGGGGAACAGTATGTATTTGATTTAACGGTCGATGTGAAAAATGTAAATGCTTTGATGGAAAAGATTACGGATTTAAATAAAAGTATTTCGGAGTCAGTAGCAAATCAAACCAATCCAAGTGATACGACCAACATCAATGAATTGTTGGATCAAAGAAACTTATTGTTGGATGAACTCGGACAGTATGGAAATATCCGTGTAATCGATCAAGGTGATGGTACGGTAAGCGTAGAAATGAATGAACATAAAATTATTGATGGTACTTGGCATGAGCAAATCAACTTGAGCGTAAATG
>JBOFMT010000075.1:0-14764 GCA_051658525.1 Erysipelotrichaceae bacterium
ATACCTTTGTCTCGCACTCCTGTATAGTTGGCAAAAGAGAACATTCATTTTTTAACCTCAAGACAAAAAAAGATAAAAAATGCCTACCTAGGAAATTACTCCTCAGTAGGCATATTAAACTTATCATTTATTTGTGTAAGCTAGGGACATCAATCGAGTACTGCTTTTTCACTTGGTACTTATTTCTTCGTCAATAACACAACACTCTCAACATGTCTTGTTTGTGGGAACATATCAAATGGAATAATCTCTTCTGCACTATAACCAAAACGGAAGAAATCTTTCAAATCTCTTACGAGGGTTTCTGGATTACAAGATACATAAACTACTTTCTTCGGTCCCATTTTAGCTAAGGCCGCGATAAATTCCGGTGTGGACCCACTTCTTGGTGGGTCAATAAAGATACCATCGATTCGTTTTTTCTCAGCAGCCATACGAACCATAAATTTCGTAGCATCGTCATTAAAGAAACGCACGTTACGTATCCCATTCATTTTCGCATTTTGAATTGCATCATTTACTGCATCTTTATTCAATTCAACACTGATTACTTCCTTCACATGCTTACTAGCGATCAGTCCAATCGTACCAATTCCACTATAAGCATCCATAATAACTTCATTGCCTTTACATGCTAAGAGTTCAATGGCTTTGTTGTAAAGATGTTGTGTTTGATCATGGTTGATTTGATAGAAACTTTTCGGTGACAGTTTAAACTTCAATCCACATAAGGTATCGACAATAAAACCTGGACCATATAAGACTTTTTCTTCATCCCCTAATACAATACTTGTTTTTCTCGCATTGATATTCATCACAACACTTGTAATACTTGGAACTTTTTTCAATAGTTCCTTGGTTAAATTTTGAATGATGACATCGCGTTTACTAACGACAAACACAACCATCGTTTCATCCGTTGCAAAACCGCGACGAATCAAAACATGGCGTAACAATCCCGTTCTGCGATCTGCGTTGAATGGCTCAATTCGGAACTTTACTACTAAATTATGAATCGTCTCCAATAACGTATCACTTTTTTCTTCATGCAACAAACAGCGCTTGAATGGAATGATATTATGAGAGTATTCTTCATAAAAACCAGAAATTAGTTTGCGTTGTTTATCTTTTGCATAGCCAATGATAATTTTATTACGATACGCATACGGATCACTCATCCCTACCGTAGGTGCAACAGCAATATTCACACGTGCATCCTTGGCCAACTGGCGAACATAATTTTGTTTATCTACTAACTGTGACTCATAGGTTTGATGTAGTAGATGACAACTTCCACAACGCTCATAAATAGGGCATCGTACCGTATCGCGGTCTTTGCTTTTTTTAGTCACGCGGACAACTTTCCCAATATAGGCATCACGGATTTGTTTGGTTATTTCAACCTCTGCTTCTTCTCCCAACAATAGATGGGGAACAAGTACTTTATCTTTTTGCATTCGCACTTCAATGGTGCCTTCTGCATTTGCAAATTTTGCTTGTACTTTAATTTTTTGACCAATCTTCAACATTCTTTTTCCTCTAACAAACTAACGAATAAAATTTGTTCCTACTTTCTTTGGTAATGCTGGTTTTTCGACCGTAGTTGTCGCCTGCATTTGTAATACATACACCATTTGATCCACTAGGGTTTCAATGATTTGTACACCTTCTAGATCTTGATAGATCTCATCAGGTCTTGCCCCATGAATGACATTCCAGTAATTGCTTGCTGGCAATAACATCTGAGAATAATTTAAATAATGATTTAACGCATTGAAAGTTTCTACACCACCCGAACGACGCAACACACAAAGACTAGCACCCACTTTATGAGCAAATAAATTACGGTTCATCGTCGACACATAAAATACACGGTCTAAAAAACATTTCATCGTTCCCGGCATATTTGAAAAATATACGGGACTAGCTAAGACAATACCGTCCGCTGCCTTCAGTTTTTGAATACTTTCATTTACTAGATCCTGGTTATGGACACACGTTTCATTGCGCATTTTAGCACAACCTCCACATCCGGTACAACCTTGTAATGGTTGGTTTCCTACATGAATAGTTTCAAATTCAATTCCTTGTTGTTCAAATCGCGCTTGCATGATGGCAAGTGCTGCTGCAGTATTTCCATTTTGTTTTGGACTTCCATTGATTGCTACGACGTTCATACGATACCTCACTTTTTCTACTTGATTATACGCTATTTTATACTTTTTTGCTCATCTTTATCCAAAGAAAAAGACAGCATGTGCTGTCTTAGGTATTATTTGTTTGCTTGAATCATCAAATCACACATTGCTTGTGAGAAGGCAATTGGATCTTCAATCGTAAACCCTTCAATCAACATTGCTTGATTAAACAATAGGTTTGCATAGGAGTCAATTTGTGTTTGATCTTTATTGTATGCTTGTTGTAATGCTGAGAAGATAGCATGATCCGCATTGATTTCTAATATACGTCCAGCTTTCATATCCATATTTGCATCTGGCATTGCTGCTAAGACCTTCTCCATTTCAAAACTCAACCCTTCGCCACTTACCATACATACTGGATGAGATTTTAAGTGAGAAGAAATACGTACATCCTGAACTTTATCACCCAAAGCAGTTTTAATTGCTGTTAACAAATCTACATTTTCTTTGGCTTTTTCTTCTAATGCTGCTTTTTCTTCTTCACTATCTAGATTCAAGTCCCCTTGATTGATGTTTTTAAATGGTTTTTCTTCATAAGTCATCAGTGCTTGCATTGCAAACTCATCAACATTATCCGTTAAGTATAGGATTTCAAACCCTTTATCTTTTACTTTTTCACTTTGAGGTAGACGATCGATTTTATCTACGTTTTCTCCACTCGCAAAGTAAATAGCTTCTTGTCCTTCTGGCATACGAGCAACATACTCTTTCAACGTTACGAGTTTTTTCTCACTGCTAGAGTAGAACAATAATAAATCTTGTAACAATTCTTTGTTTGCACCAAAGTCATTGTATACTCCAAACTTTAATTGTAGTCCAAAGTTTTCCCAGAACGCTTCATACGTTTCACGTTCGTTTTCCAACATGCTTAACAATTCAGATTTGATTTTCTTTTCCAAACGGTTGGCAATTTGTTTCAATTGACGATCGTGTTGTAGTAATTCACGAGAAATGTTTAAACTTAAATCTTGAGAATCCACAAGACCTTTCACAAAACGGAAGTGCTCTGGAAGTAAGTCATTGGCTTTATCCATAATAAAGACGCCACGACTATATAGTTGCAATCCTTTTTCAAAGTCTTGTGTATAGAAGTTATATGGTTTTTTACTCGGAATAAACAACAATGCATTAAAACTTACATTACCTTCAATGTTCATGTGAATGCTACGAGCAGGCTCTGCAAAGTCATGGAATTTTGAAGTATAGAAGTCTTTATAATCCTCTTTCGTAATCTCACTCTTATTCTTTTTCCACAATGGAACCATTGAATTCAATACAACTGTTTCACGAACGGTTTCTACTTCATCACTATCCGCTTTGCTTCGGGTAATTTCTTTTTCCATTTCAATTGGATAACGAATATAATCACTGTATTTTTTAACTAATGTTTCAATCGTATTCGCATCTACATATTGATCAAAGTTCTCATCTTCCGTATTTTCTTTTAAGAACAAACGAATGGTTGTTCCCGTTTGTAATAGGTTAGCTTCCTCAATTTCGTATCCATCGACAACTTCACTTGTCCACTTGTAACTTGTATCCGTTCCTACTTTTTTAGATGTTACTTCTACTCGTTTCGCAACCATAAAAGCTGCATAGAAACCAACACCAAATTGACCAATCACATCGATGTCATCACTAGGTTGTTCTAGGTTTTGTTTGAATGCTAAGCTTCCGCTTTTCGCAATGGTTCCAAGGTTTTCTTCCATTTCTTCCTTGCTCATCCCAATCCCATGATCACGAATTGTTAAAACACGGTGTTCTGGATCACATTCAATTTCAATTTTCAAATTAGAACGGTCTACATTATGACCTTCCTGAATGGATAAATAGTTTAGTTTATCATTGGCATCACTTGCATTGGAAATCAATTCACGCAAAAAGATTTCCGGGTGTGTATAGATGCTATGAATCATCATGTCCAATAAACGTTTGGACTCGGCTTTAAATTCTTTTCTTTCCATAAAAAGTACCTCCATTAGCACTGTTATACCCTGAGTGCTAATACTATGATACCTTCTTCTCGGAAATTTTTCAATACCCTACTTGCCTTTTAATGGTAAAAATTCTTGTATCAATGAAGAGTCTGGAATCCATGCAATCGGCAATGGTTTTAATGTTGCTAATTTTTGATAGGCACGCAACGATGCAATCAACGCTTTTTCCTCTTGAATCCCATCTAATAATTGACCATATACATACGGTTCATACACATGCGTTGTATTGATTCGAACATCTGCCCCATCTGCATACGGTTTGATAAATGCTTGTTCTCCATCCAACACATCACTCCACATTGCTAGTGTTTTACTTACTTGCGCTCCTCGATGATAGTAGTCGCGTACGATTCGCCGAAGGATACGCAATTCATCCGAAGTGAGTGTTTCCTTGCTGTTTATTAGGTTAAAGCTAGTTGCAACACTAACATAGATTTTCAAGGTAGTACCCAGTTCACAACAACCATGGATTTGTGGATTTAAAGCATGTATTCCCTCGACGATTGTAATCCAATCAGGATTGGCAGGAATATGAATCTTTTCTCCACTATAATCTCCTGTTTGAAAGTCGTATACAGGATAGCTAACCGCCTTTTTAGACTGTAACCCTAATAGCGTTTGGTGAATCGCATCCAAATCGAGAGCTACAATGGATTCCAAATCCAAATCTCCATCATCCTGCAAGGGAATATCACGATGTGGCTTATAAAAATTATCTAATGATAAATACATAGCAGCTTTTCCTTTTTGTTTGAGAGCATCACAGATTTGATGTGCTGTAGTTGTTTTTCCACTTGCACTAGGACCAGCCAAAAAGATGACCTTACTGTCCTGTTCCAGTATCTCAAAAACAACTGCTTGGATTGCTTGATGGTAGCTAACTTCTGCTTGAACAACCCATTGCTGCTGGATGTCCTGTTTCGATAATTGAATATTCGTGTTGATTCCTAATTGTTTCATAACGTCATACCTCACTAGTAACGTACCACAGATGATAATAGAAACAAGTTTAAGCATAAAAAAAAAGCCAGTTTGGCTTTTATGTATGTGAGCGATAGTTCGCAATTGAGAGACCGAAGGAACGGTAAATATCACGTATCAACCCTTCTTTGTTCTCCCCGTTTTGTTTGATCAGCCACCACCGCAACAACGCAGTAATCGCTCCCATATAAGCTACAGCGCAAAACTCAGGACTCGCTGGTGGTTGTACATCCGCCGCCTGATCGGATTCGATTTTTTCTTTCACAACAAGGATCATATGTTCACTTACAATATCCATAAATTTCGACATGATATGACTATCCATCAATCTTTGAAGGAAGATTTGCGTTCTTGGTCGCTCCATATAATCAATCAGCTGCATCGTTAATTCTAGAATATATACTTCCCCTGAAACAGAATGATCCAAAAGAGCAATACTCGCTTGAAAGGCTTCCATTTCCATATGAACAAACCATTCAAAAAAATCATGCTTGTCTTTAAAATGCGAATAAAAAGTAGCTCTTCTTACATTTGCTCGTTCACACAACGCATGAACACTGATTTCATCAAAGGTAACTTCGAGCAAACAGGATTCAAAGGCTAGTTGTAATGCTTGATATGTTTTCTGAACTCTAATATCTTGTTTCTTTTTCATAATTTCCCACCCAATATGTATTGTATTTACCCTATCATTTTTTATGGACGATTGTCAATTACACGATGCATAAAAAAAATCACCGAGGTGATTATTTTTTACAAGTAACAATGAGTGGTTGAGAATGCATTGGTTCAAATCTTACCTCATTGAAATTACCATAGGTTTCAAAGGAATGGAATCCAACCGCGCTCAAGGCATCCATTAAGGCATCCTGACGAATGGCGAACAATGTCGTTTCACTCCTACTAACTTCACCATCAACACTCATAACGGTTTTAAAGATCACGTTAGGATCTTCAAGTTCATAGTAGCGTTCAAAGCGTAAGTGTTTTTCTTTGTTTTCGATGAGTGGTAAGCCTTTGATATGCTTTGTCATCACGCGATCATAGTTAATGATTTGAAGCACAAAAGTTCCATCCATTTCCATGAGCTGATAAATATCAGCTAAGACTTGTGTTAGCTGCGCTAAGTCACTGACGTGTGCTAGTGAATTTCCAATACAATAGACATTATGAAATTTTTGTTTTTGATAATACCTTGGTAATTCTAACATACTACCACATACGACATGTAAGGGAACACCATGGATATCAGCTTTCGCATTGACCATTTGAATCATTTCAGGATCCAAGTCCAAAGCAGAAACAGGATAATTACGTTTCGCTAATCCAATCGCATATTCTCCACTTCCACACCCAATATCTAAGGTAGCTTTGTTGCCTTTAAAGTGTTTGTCTAGAAAATTCAATGTAGACAAATTCATAGGAAAAATATCAGCATAGTACTTTGCTATTTTTTGATATGACATAAGTCTCACCTCTTTCATCACAATATTAACATAATTTAAATGAATGAAAAGTAATGTGCAACATTGTAGGCCCAAGAAAGGAAAAACAAGCTAGCTACCACCCAAATAAACCCCGGCTTTTTATAAAGATTCCAAATCGTTTCCAAACGATTTTGATGTTGAAGCAAGTCAAACACCCAAATCACAATGAGAAATACAATCGCTAAAGCAAGCGGTACACTTAGAATATTGGCATGCATGGCGGCAATGATATCTCCTTGCAACAAGTATTTCATCGCAGTGGTCATGCCACAACCACCACAGGGAATGTGAAGGAAGAGTCGAAATGGACATTGATATAATCCAGTGACGCTTAAGATAAAAACCAAGCCTCCGATACCTAAAAGCATTAAAAATTGTTTTTGTACCATAAGTTATCTCCTATTAGCTCAATTATACAAAAAATATGGTAAAATCAAAAGGAAGAGAGGGAAGAATATGGAAATATATTATAAATATCAATATCCAAGCGAAGCCGTGTTTCACTTGTTTGAAGAGTCGTTGTTAGCAGATGCGAAAGCTCATAGCAAAAAGGAGCTTCGTACTTCCAGTTTAAAACCTGGTTTCAACTATAAAAAAGTTCAAAAACAAGGAAAACGTATCACAGAATATCAATATACGCTGAAAGATATCACTGCACCTACTGGATATACGTTACAAGTAACAAGCAGTAATGGAACTCGCATTCAAAAAGTTAGTATTACTTCAACGAGCGAAGTAACGTGTGAAGTTTGCTACGAGGACAGCTTCCAAGCGGCACAAGGGGTAAAGCAAGGATTTTTATATCGACTTGCCAATCGTCGCTTTGAGAAAAAAACGGAAAAACAAAGCATTGCATACTTACGTCAACTCGATAAGTATTTAAAACAAAACACAAAATAAGGTGGTCATCTGACCACCTTATTCTTTTTTTCAGGAGTGATTTCTTCAAAAATCAACATTTCATTTCGTTTACGGGACTTTGCCTCTTGTTCTTGATTTGTAATGGTCCAATCCACCATCGGTGTATTCCAGCACCGTAATAACCATAAACTTAGATTCGATTGATGTTTTACTTGATAAGCAATAAAATCAGGACGTGAAACAAAATTACACATGAGATTTGTTAATAAGAATGCTTGTAATGCAGAAAGGTGTTGCCCCGCTTCCATCCAATCTGCAAGCTGTCCTCGAATCCAATCGGAACGGTGGGTTCGAAACCATGCAACACTGTAGGGATTGAATGATTCAACCATAAAGTTACCTGGATACGTATCAAGTAAACCAGCGACTTGTTGCGCTATCTTTGCTTGTTGACCCATTTCTTTGATTTCCACAATTAGAGGAACTTGACCCTCTACTAGAGCAAGTACCGTTTCTAGTTTGGGTATGGTTTCGTTTGTTTGAAATAACGTAAGTCTTGAGATTTCTTTCCATGTTTTATCAGCAATCTTCCAAGCTTTTCCACAGGTTTGTTGTAACGAGGCGTCATGATGTACTACCAATACGCAATCTTTGGTCATATGGACATCCAACTCAATGCCATATCCTGCAAGCATGGCGCGTTCAAACGCTAAGATTGAATTTTCTGGTATGTTTTGATTGCCATCATGTAAACCACGATGGGCATAATCATAGCTTTGAAATACTTGTACTGCTTTACGTTTACTCCAACGCGGCGCAATGCTCCAAACATACATCAAACAGAGAGGAAGTAGGATTAACCACCACATAACTAATCACCTACATCCAAAGCTTCAAGCCCCATTTTAGCGGCAGGCTTCACATCCCCATGTGTTACTTTCCACATGGTAAGCATGGCTAAGATGACACAAATCGCTGCATAAGGGAACAGCGTATGATATCCAACATATTCCAATAAGAGACCACTTAAAATCGGGGTAAGTATTTGCGCAGACATCGAAAACGTATAATAGTATCCCGTAAATTTCCCTACATCACTTGCTTTACTCATCTCAACTACCATAGGATAGGAATTGACATTAATACTAGCCCAACCAATTCCTGTAATGGCAAATACCACATTCAGCCATGGTGTATACTGTTCAAAAAGAAAGGCACTTCCATAACTCAACAACATCAAGCCTAGACCAGTATAAATCATTGCTTTACGCCCAAAACGTGAAGATAGTAATCCAAGCGGTAAATAGGCAACAATGGCAGCAACGGTTGCTACCATCAACGGGCCAGCAAAATCTCCCCCTTGCATCCCCCAATAAAAACGCGCATATTTTGAAAATGCAGTGGTCACCGCATTGTATCCCATAAACCAAAGGGATACCGAACACAACAATAAAATTAAAGAACGCTTTACATCCTTTGGAAGTTTAATACTGTGCTCTGCCACGACTTCTTCCTCTTGTTGCTTGTTTGCATGTTCTTTTACACTAAGCTTACACAACAACACGCAACTAGCCATCACCAAGGCAAGACTTACAAAGAGGAACCAATAGTTACTTCCCTCTTTCGGCATTAAGAAAGCAATCAAACCAAGACTGATTACACCTCCAACAGCACCCATCAAATTGATGATTGCATTTGCTTTAGAACGCAGTGGTTTTGCCGTTAAATCTGGCATTAACGCAACTGCTGGTGATCGATAACTTCCCATTGCAAACAAAACAGCCAACAAAGCAATCATAAAAAACCATAGATTTTCCTGCAATATTGCGAACGGTAACACCAAGATTAAGATACAGGCAAGGCTCGTACCAACTACAATAAATGGCATTCTTCTTCCCACACGATCACTCAATGCACCAAAGAGAGGTAACATAAATAAAGCCAAAATATTATCGAGTGACATGATAAATCCACTCACGGTATCTCCAAGTCCAAAACTATCCTTCAAGACAATGGGGATCACGCCATCATATACTTGCCAAAAGGCAGAAATACTCATAAAAGCCAAACCAATCAAGATTGTTTTTCGATAACTAAAGTTCATCCCGTTCTCCTTAGAAGACTCTTCTTTGGTTTCATAGTAACATAAACTCACATAATACAAGAGAAATTTGTTCAAAAAAAACACAACATTTACAATAGCGTTGTCGATGTTGTGTTTCTGTTTGTTTTTATTTTAAAGGTAAGACAAATCCATCATAGTTTTCTGTAATAAAGGCACTAACACTCGCATCCGATAAGGCTTTGATTAGCACTTTTGTTTTCTCTGATTGTTCGTTTCCTTCTTTTACACACAAGATATTTCCAAAGGTTTTTGCTGCTAAGCTACTAGCATCTTCACTCACAACAGCCAAATCACCAAGATCACCAAGTAGCGCATTGTTTCCATTGATTACAGCATAATCTACATCGGGTAATACACGAGCCAATTGTGCAGATTCGATTTCCACAATTTCAACATTGTGAGGATTATCTACAATATCAAGTACAGTAGCCTCAAGACCAGAACCAACACGTAATGTGATGATACCATTTGCTTCTAGTAATTGTAATGCTCTTGCTTCGTTGGTTGTATCATTTGGTACTGCAATCTTTGCACCATCTTTGATATCAGTAAGTGCGATTCCTTTGTTTGCCTCATTCGCATATAGTGTTAAAGGTTCAAAGTGAACCGCTAATACACTTACAATTTGTGTATTATTCTTCGCATTGAAATCCTCTAAATAAGGTAAATGTTGGAAGTAGTTAGCATCCAAGTCTCCACTTTGCAATGCCGTATTCGGTAACACGTAGTCTGTAAATTCTTGAATTTTTAACGTATAGCCTTCCGCTTCCACTAAGCTTTTTACTTGTTCTAAGATTTCCGCATGGGGAACAGGACTTGCACCAATCGTGATCACACTATCATCCGCCTTGCTTCCACATCCACTTAATAACCCCAATACCAATACGCTTGCCCATAATTTTTTCATGTTCGTTCTCCTTTATCGTTTATCGATTTTTTTGGCTGCCCAATTACAGCTCGACTGCATTAACTGCACCAATACAATAATAATCACTAGGGTAATGTTCATTACGGATGACTCATAGCGATAGAGTCCATACCGAATTGCAATATCCCCTAAACCACCAGCACCGACCAAACCGGCCATTGCACTGTAGGCAACCAGTGTAATCGAAACAATCCCACACTGCTTCACCAAAGAAGGAAGTGCCTCGGGAAGTAGTACACGAGTAACAATCTGCCAAGGATTACCACCCATAACGCGTGCTGCTTCAATCATACCAGCATCAACTTCACATAAACTTGTTTCAACCAAGCGTGCTACGAAAGGAATCGCTCCAATCGTTAAGGGCACAATGGCTGCGGAAGGACCAATCGAGGTACCAACCAAGACTCTTGTAAAAGGAAACATCCATACCATTAAAATAACAAATGGAATACTTCTTACAATATTTACAAGATATTCCAACACTCGGTGCAGGGTAATTTTTTCAAATACACCGTCCTCACGTGTGATGAACAATAAGATACCTAAGGGTAATCCAAAGGCGAAACTCAGAATCAAGGATCCAAAAACCATATATAACGTTTGAAATGTTCCTTCCCATAACAAACCAATCATTTGTGTACTCATAAATCTATTCCTTTCCCAACAACAATTTGGTAATCGCATGTTGTGGTGCATCAAATACTTGATGTTTGTCGCCAATCTCTACAATACGTCCATCATTGATTACCGCTACACGGTCGACAATTTTACTTACAACACCCATTTCATGGGTAATGATTAAGATGGTAACCTTTAGTGTTTCATTGATATCTTTCAGTAGCTTCAATACCTCCGCAGTTGTTAAGCTATCCAAAGCTGATGTCGGTTCATCACATAGCAAGATTTTCGGATCACTCACCAATGCTCTTGCAATGGCAACACGCTGTTTTTGTCCACCGGATAATTTGGTTACATATTCATGTTCCTTCCCTTGTAATCCAACAAGGGCAATAAGTGCATGCACCTTTGCATCAATCTGTGCCTTACTCTTTTTCGCAAATACCAACGGTAAAGCAATATTTTGCACGACCGTTTTTTGTTGGAGCAAGTTATATCCTTGAAAGATGACACTCATATCTCGATGATATTGAATTCGCTCACTTCCTTGAATGTTAGAAAGTTCCTTACCATCAACCCAAACCTCACCGGAATCATAGCTTTCTAAGAGACTTAACACACGTAAGATCGTACTTTTTCCCGCTCCACTCATTCCAATTAACCCAAAGATTTCATTCTCTCTAACATCAAATGAAATATCCTTTAATGCATGCAATCCGTTGGATTGATAGGTTTTATTTACTTGCTTTATTGTAATCATATGTCCTCCTATAAACAAAAAAACTTCCGCCCTATACATAGGACGAAAGTTATCGCGTTACCACCTAAATTTATTAATACCTCACAGTATTAACCTCTTCGGGTACTAACATACCCTAGCGCTTTAACGGGCGCACACGTCTTATCCTACCGTATCGAATAAGCGACTCCAAGACCATGTTCAATGATTACCCTTTATCCTGCTTCCACCGTGTGCAGAACTCTCTGTAAAAGTTTTCCTCATCTACTTTTCTTTTCAATGTCTTTACTATATGACCTATCTTAACGAAATGAACAATGAATGTCAACTACAAACATCATCTTTTTTACATTTATTATCATTTTATTTCATTTCGTAACATTTCTTTCACAGTATTTTCAATATTTTTCGCATGGAATCCAAACGCTTCAAACAACTTGGATGCTGGTGCACTTGCTCCAAAATGATCCATTGCAATGACCTTACCACTTAGACCAACAAAACGATACCAAGGTTGTGATGTTGCAGCTTCAACTGCCAAACGAAGTGGTTGCGTTTTTGGTAATACATGTTCACGATAGTCCTTGCTTTGGCGATCAAACAATTCCATACAAGGCATACTCACGACACGTACATCGATGCCCGCTTCCCAAAGGTTAGCTTGTGCTTCCACGCAATATTGCACTTCACTACCACTTGCAATTAGAATCGCTTGAGGATGATCCTCTTTGCTTGGAGATATCACATAAGCACCATGTAATGCTTCTTTGCTACTTCCCTCCAGTACTGGTAGATTTTGTCTGGTAAGAATGAGAGCAGTTGGTGTTTGGGTTTGTGTTAGTGCGTGTGCATAAGCGGCTCGTGTTTCCATTTCATCGGCAGGCCGGAACACATCTAAGTTTGGTTGTGCTCTTAGCATCGCCAATTGTTCAATCGGTTGATGCGTTGGACCATCTTCTCCCACGCCAATACTATCATGGGTAAAGATATACAGTTGTGCAAGTTTCATGAGGGATGCTAAGCGCATCATCGGCTTCATAAAATCTGAGAATACTAAGAAGGTTGCCACATACGTTGTCACACCTCCATGCAACAACATCCCATTGGCGATTGCACTCATTGCATGTTCTCGAACGCCAAAATGAATATTTTTCCCTGCATAATTGCTCGCAGAAAAGTCGCTCTCATCTTGTAAGACAGTTTTATTGCTAGGGCCTAAATCTGCACTCCCCCCAAAGAAATTAGGTATTACCGCTTTCAGTTCTTGTAGTAAGTTTCCTGATATCGCTCTGGTTGCGGCTGGTTTTGCTGCTTTTACCCAATAACTTGGCGATTGAACAAAACTTTGAATGTTATCTTGCGCATGGAAATATGCATTCCACAATGCCTTCATCTCTGGATAGGTGATAAAGTAGCGTTCCAACAATTGATTCCACTGTGCTTCAAACAATGCATTGCTCTTTCTAATACTAGCAAAATGTTCATAAATATCATCACTTACTTCAAATGCTGTTTCACTTGTCCAACCAAGTGCTTCTCTTGTTAAGCGTACATTGTCAACACCGAGTGGTTCCCCATGTGCACTTGCCAACCCTGCTCGCTTAGACCCATAGCCAATCACAGTGTTGATTTCGATAAAGCTAGGTCGCGACGTCTCCGCCTTTGCCTTAACGATTGCTCGTTTGATCGCTTGTAAATCATTGCCATCATGTACTTGTAACACTTGAAACCCATAACTTTCCATCCGCTTTTTCACATCTTCTTGAAAGGCTAGATCCGTGCTTCCTTCAATTGAAATGTGGTTGGAATCATATAAAACAATGAGTTGATGTAATTTCAGTGTTCCAGCAAGACTCAAGGCCTCACCACTCAAACCTTCCATCAAACAACCATCGCCTACCAAGGCAAAGGTATGATGATCTAAAATCGGAAAACCATCTTTATTGAAGATCTCTGCCAAATGAGCCTGTGCCATCGCCATCCCAACCGCACTAGCAACACCAGCTCCCAAAGGTCCCGTCGTTGCTTCTACCCCGATGGTATGGCCAAATTCTGGATGACCTGGTGTTAAGGAATCCCATTGTCTAAATTGTTTTAAATCTGCAATTTTTAAATCCCCATAACCAAATACATGCAATAAGGCATACAACAAAGCAGATCCATGTCCTGCTGATAATACAAAGCGATCACGATTGATCCAATTTGGGTTGTTGGGATTATGACGTAAATGGTGAGCCCACAGTTCATACGCCATTGGCGCGGCTCCCAAAGGAAGTCCTGGATGACCACTATTGGCTGCTTGGACTTGATCTATGGATAAAATACGCAGTGCATCGACAGCACGTTGTTCAATTGATTTCATAAGCTACCTCCATGTTTTCCTTCATTCTATCAAACAAGACAAAGAATTCAATTCAAACTCCCAAAAGAAAAAGCTAGAACTTCTAGCTTACTCTTTATGGGATAAATGCCAAGTGATGTGAAATTGATCATAAACAACAGCAGTTTTGTTTTTGGCTTCTGGTTTTGGATGTAACGGTACACTTCCATGTTCCTTTAGTAGATGATAAATGCGATCAAATTCTCCTATACTTGGCAAGACCAAACTCAAGGCAACTTGATTTCCATAGTTTATTTCTTCGACCATGTCACTAAAATGTAGTTTGGTACCATACACCTCGATACATCCATACAACACATGATTGAATTGATAGCCTTTGTGTACCATCGTTTGATCTGCATCACTGTC
This sequence comes from Erysipelotrichaceae bacterium, assembly GCA_051658525.1. Lineage (GTDB taxonomy): Bacteria > Bacillota_I > Bacilli_A > Erysipelotrichales > Erysipelotrichaceae > JBOFMT01. Next base: position 14,687 of record JBOFMT010000075.1, read on the forward strand.
ACGCATATAGACAATGTGCCGATGTGTTGCGTAAAATACTTTCTCATAAAATAAAATTGCTGCTTCACTGTGTCCACG
>JBOFMT010000076.1:0-30091 GCA_051658525.1 Erysipelotrichaceae bacterium
AGTGAGTATAGATGGTCTGTTAGACGAAACAACAAGCGGTGTTGCTAGCATGTGCTTAGTGATTGCTGCTACGAAGAAAAGCTATCGCAAACGCTGTGCATTTGTAGAGTCCACACTGAAAACCCAATATACAAGTGCACAAATTTATGGACTAACACAAATAAGTAGCGTAAGTTCTACAGCAAGTAAGTGGTTGGATTTTTTTACTTGGGGGATTAGTAGTTTACCTTTTATCACAGAGTGGATATCACAGTTAAATCTATATTATTTAATCGTTGGTACCAATGAGTCTTACTTGGTGAAAGCAAGTAAAACATCGATATGGATTGAAAGTATCGATGTTAAAAACAACCAAAATCAGTTTATTCATCAAAATACGGTATTACAGCTTACCAACTTGATTTAGTTAACGTAGGCGAAAAGTTATCTAGAGTATAGTGTCATACAGGCATATGTTATAACTTCAGTGCTTAAACCAGTAACTGCGTTTTTATTATTTTTAAGTTATCGTATTCACGAAAGTACACATCGTGTACTTTTTTTAATTTAAAGAATTGACACCTCAGTAAAAATGCAACAACTTCTTTTTTCAAGGGAATCGATATAATTAATCTTGAACAATTCAATCAAGGAGAAACTATGAAAAAAGTAACATATTTGAATGAATTCGGCGATTTTAAAGTCGAACAAAGCAATCAAACGAGTGATTTATATTTCCCGCTTGCTAATCAAGCAGGGATGATGAGTAGTATTACGCCATCACTGGGAGGAGATAGTAAAACAGGGCAACACCATTTTTTACTAGCACCGGTAACGAGTGAAACCTTACATGATAGTCGAAGTACACGCAATGTGTGGTGTGGATTAGCGGATGGTACCGCATGGTCGGCAACTGGCCAATCCGATTGGCAACGTGCGCAAACGTTTCAGAATGTTGAAACTTACACGGTAGAAGCTGGAATGTTATGGCACAAGCTTACCGTAGAAAATCCTAAATTAGGACTATCATCAGAAATTACCAATGTTGTTGCAGCGAGTACGGACCAAGTGGAATGGATGAAAATAGTGATTACAAATACCTTTGATACTCCACAAACGATTACGCCGACGATGGCAATTCCAATGTACGCAAGAAGTGCAGATGATGTACGTGATCACCGCCATGTAACATCACTCTTACACCGTGTCATGATGGATGAATGTACACTTAGCATCCAGCCAACCCTTTCCTTTGACGAACAAGGACATCGCGTAAATAAAACGATATACCGTGTTGCTTGTAAGCGAGAAGATGGACAAAATCCAATTGGGTATACACCAGATGTAGAAACCTATATTGGAGAAGGGGGAAGTTTTACTGCTCCTAAGAGTGTAATCCTTCATCAAGTTCCAACACATCTTGCACATCAAACGAGTGAAGGATATGAGAGTATTGCAGCTATGCACTTTGAATCCTTACAACTACAACCCAATGAGAGTGTAACGTATATCTTAGCTATGGGAATTGATTGTGATGTCAAGGCAGACTTAACGACTAACACATTTGATGCCTTGTTGGAAGAAACCAAACAATACTGGCAAGGACAACAGCTTGTAAATATCAAGACTGGTTCAACTGATTTTGACCACTGGATGAAGTGGGTTGGGATTCAACCCACCTTACGTCGTATCTATGGGTGTTCTTTTTTACCGCATCATGATTACGGTAAAGGGGGACGCGGTTGGCGTGACTTATGGCAAGATAGCCTAGCACTGTTACTTTCAAATCCTGAAACGGTCCGAGCTGATTTGATATCCTATTGTGATGGGATTCGTTTGGATGGTACCAATGCTACCATCATTGGAAATACACCAGGAAGTTTTCTTGCAGACCGTAATAATATTGTTCGCGTTTGGATGGATCATGGCATCTGGCCAACTAGAACGATTGCTCTCTATATCAACCAGTCGGGTGATGCCTCTATCCTTTTAGAACAAGCAGCTTATTTTAATGATCCACAAACCATGCGAGGAACAAGAGTAAATAAAGAATGGAAACAAAGATCTACGCATGTCTATCTTGAAAATAATAATCGTTATCAAGCAAGTATCTTAGAACATTTACTCATCCAAAATGTAACTGCTTTTTACGAAGTAGGAGAACACAATATTTGTCGTTTGCGTGGTGCAGATTGGAATGATGGTTTGGATATGGCACAGCAACGTGGAGAAAGTGTTGCTTTTACGAGTGCTTATGCCGATAACCTTTCCATGCTATCCAAGTTGATACAAGCACTGCAACCGAATGAGTGGCAGGAAGAAGTCAGTTTCATGTCACCACTCGTTGCCTTAATCCAACAAAATCCGATTATCTTTGCTTCAATTGAACAAAAACAAGCTGTCTTAGCAAGTTATTGTGAGCAATGTGAAACTTATAATGGTGAGCAGCAAAGCATTTCCAAAACGAAACTTTGTGAACAGCTAGAAGCGATGGCAAATTTTATTCGCAAACAAATTCAGTGTAATGAATGGGTGGAAGATGACCAAGCAAACGGTTGGTACAATTCCTATTATGATAACGATGGCCAGCGTGTTGAAGGTATGGTAAACAATCAAGTTCGGATGATGTTGACAGGACAAGTATTTACCATTATGTCAAATACAGCAACCGATGCCCAAGTAGCTAGTATTGCTAGAGCGGTAGATCAATATTTATTTGATGAACAGGTTGGTGGGTATCGATTGAATACAAAGTTCAATGAAGTAAAAACCAATTTAGGACGTATGTTTGGATTTGCATATGGACACAAAGAAAATGGTGCAGTGTTTTCCCACATGAGTGTGATGTATGCCTATGCCTTATACAGTAGAGGATTTGTTGCAGAGGGGTATAAAGCTCTGAATACGCTTTATGAGCAAAGCGCGCGAGGCAATATCTATCCAGGTATTCCAGAATATTTCAACCAAAAAGGACGTGGGATGTATCATTATTTAACCGGGTCAGCAAGTTGGTATGTGTTAACACTAATCACTAAAGTGTTTGGTGTCTATGGACAACAAGGTGATTTGGTACTAGAGCCAAAACTTATGTTGGAACAATTTGATCAAAATAAGCAATGTGAAATAACAACTAACTTTAGAGGTAAACAGGTACATGTTGTATATCATAATCCAGAAGGATTAGAGTATGGTACATATATCATCAAACAAGTAGTTTGTAATGGATTGCTAACGCAAGTCAATCAAAAGCGCTTCTTACTAGCATTCGAAGAACTGCAAGAACACACAATACATGTAACATTAGGGGGAGAATAAGTATGAAAAATCAAACAATGAAATTAGAAGGATTTGGGAAAAAACCAACCTTTGCAAGTTTCTTACCTGGAATTAGCGGCAAAGAAGGAATTCCTTTATGGTGCTTTTATGTCAATCGAGGACAATGTGTCACAAGTTTTGGGGTAGAGGATAAAGATCATTCCATTATGGAATTTTATCCTGCACATCAAGCTTATCAAAATGTGAAGCAAAAAGGATTTCGCACCTTTATAAAGGTAAATGGTGAGGTCTTTGAACCGTTTTTGGATGAGGCACAACCGCATCATATGGAAATCCATGGCAATAGCTTGTCGATAGCACACACGCAGCTAGACCAGGAAATCAATACCAAAGTATCTTATTTTATCTTACCAGATAGCACGATGGGAGCTTTGGTACGAAAGGTAGAAATTAGCAATCTATCAAAAGAAGCTAAGGCTATCGAAGTTTTAGATGGAATGCCAGAATTGATTCCTTATGGTGTGGGGCTAGAATCAATGAAAGAAATGGGGCAAACGGTGAAGGCTTGGATGCAAGTGGAACACGTTGAAGAAAAGACACCATTTTACCGTGTTCGAGTAAGCATGAACGATTCTGCTACGGTAAGTGAAGTAACCGGAGGGCACTTTGCCCTAGGTTATGATCAAGTAGGGACAAGATTGGGTGTAATTGCTGATCCAAAAGCTATTTTTGGTTATGATACTTCACTAACAACACCAATCAAGTTTCAAGAGCAATCTCTTGCTAGTTTATTATCCTCTCACCAAAATACCAAAAATGAGCTTCCATGTGCATTTTTCGGATTAGAAAGCACTTTAGAACCACAAACAAGTGTGGTTTATTATGAACTATTTGGGCAGGTGGAACATAAACCATTGTTTACAGATTTTATCAATCAAAGCCGTACAAGTCTATGGTTTGAAACGAAAGCACAACGTGCTGAAGCAATTACCGATACACTTTGTGATGTAATTCAAACCAAAACAGGAAATGTTTTGTTTGATGGGTATATTCGTCAAACATATTTGGATAATGTGTTACGAGGTGGGGTACCTACAATGCTAGGGGAGGATACTATTTTCTATCTTTACTCAAGAAAACATGGAGATATTGAGCGCGATTATAATTTCTTTAAAATGCTTCCAGAATTTTACTCACAGGGAAATGGCAACTTTAGAGATGTAAATCAAAACCGAAGAAATGACATTTGTTTCACACCACAAATTGGAGATGCAAACATTAAAATGTTCTATAGTTTACTACAAATCGACGGCTATAATCCATTGGTCATTGATAAAATTACGTATCAGGTAGCAAAGGAACATGTGGAAAAAGTAGTATCAATGTTATCTGGTGTGGATACTGAACGCATGACTTGCTTCCTTCAAAAACCTTGGACCCCAGGGGCACTAGCAAAAGAGTTGCAGACACATCCAATCGTTATTGAAGATATGAGTACAGTGCTAGCGAATGTAGTTGGTTTTGCTCAACATGAGTTTCAGGCGACCTTTGGTGAAGGGTATTGGAGTGATCATTGGACCTATAACTTAGATTTAATTGAACGTTATTTAGGGATCTATCCAGAAAATACAAAAGCACTACTTGTAGATGATTGCTCGTATGCATGGTATGGAACACGCGCAACGGTTTTACCACACCAGAAACGCTATGTGGAGACAGAACGGGGACTACGACAATACCATTTTATTGAAGAAAAAGAGGCGTTTGATCCATGGTTATGTGATGTCTCAGGAAACCGTGTTACAAGTTCATTGTTAGAAAAGCTTGTGGTGTTGTGTCTTGTAAAATATGCAACACTGGATGCTTATGGAATGGGAATAGAATTTGAAGGAGGAAAACCAGGTTGGTATGATGCCTTAAATGGTCTTCCTGGTGTCTTTGGATCTTCCATGGCAGAGACTTGTGAGTTGGCTCGTTGTTTGCAATTTGTAAGGGACCAAGTAAAAACACATCAAGCAGACGTTGCTGTACTTGAGGAAGTAGCAAGCCTACTACGCAATATACAAACACCAAGTAGATTGTTTGCTGAAGAAGAGTGGAGTGTTGATGCGGGATATCATCACTGGATCCAATTACAAGGTGCGAAAGAACACTACCGTGATGTGACAAACACACACGTAAGTGGGAACAAGACAATGATTCCAAGCACGGTGGTATTGGAAACGCTAGAAACAATGCTAGCGGTTGTAGAGCGAGGAATTAAGCAAGCTATTGTATTAGGTGATGGTATCTTACCAACGTATTTCTCCTATGAAGTTTTGGCTTATGAGCATACGAATGATGGTATTTCTCCTCGTAAATTCAAACAACATACCCTTCCGTACTTTTTAGAAGGACCTGTACATTGGTTGAAGTTAGATTGCCCGCTAGAAGAAAAACAAACCTTAGTTGAAAAAGTGCAGCAAAGTGGTCTTTATGATAAGAAATTAAAGATGTATAAAGTCAATGCCAGCTTAAAGGAGGAATCCTTTGAATTAGGTAGAGCCAAAGCCTTTACCCCAGGTTGGTTAGAAAATGAATCGATTTGGTTGCATATGGAATACAAGTATTTGTTGGAATTACTAAAATCAGGGATGAGCGAGCGTTTTATTCAAGCGTTTCATGATGCAGCGGTTCCATTTTTAGATTCTGAGGTCTATGGACGTAGTGTGTTAGAAAATGTATCATTTATTGCTAGTAGCGCCAATCCAAATGCAGAAATCCATGGTCGTGGTTTTGTTGCACGATTGAGTGGTTCGACGGCAGAGTTTTTGGAAATTTGGTATCGAATGATGTTTGGAGGGCAAGTGTTCTCACTACAAAACGATGAACTGTGCTTTCAATTACAACCGACGATTCCAAGCTATTTAGTAGAAAAAGAGGCGACAATTGATACTACTCTGCTTGGAAAAATTAACGTTTCGTATGTCTTAAATGGCGTAACACAATTGATTCCAGGTGTTTATGAAATTAAAGAGTATCACTTACGTAATGCTTCGGAAGAGCAAATTGTGATTGGAAATTGCATTGTTGGTGAACAAGCGAAACAAATTAGAGAAGGTTTTTGGAATGAAATCCAAGTAATGGTAGAAACAAAATGAGTGAATTTGAAATTATAAGAACCAATCAAGCAAACAAACAGTATTGGAAGAGTGAGACGGCAATGCCGTTCTCTGGCTATTCCAACACGTGTGTGCGCGTATATCCAAACATTAAAGATCAAACCTATCTTGGTATGGGTGGTGCCTTTACGGAAGCAAGTGGGTATGTATTTTCAAAATTGAATGAAGAACAACAAGATATGTTCATCAATGCCTATTTTTCAATGCAAGGGGCTGGCTATACAATTGGAAGAAGTCATATCAATAGTTGCGATTTCGGTTTGGGTAATTATGCTTGTATTGAAGAGCCAAGTTTGGATGGCTTTCAACTAGAACGAGAACACAAGTATCTGCTACCATTACTAAAAAAAGCTAACCAAACGGCAAAGCAACCCATTGAATTAATGCTTTCTCCTTGGTCACCACCAGCTTTTATGAAGACCAATCAAGAAATGAATCATGGTGGAACGTTATTACCAGAGTTCGCTGCTTTATGGGCTTCGACGATTGCACGATTCGTTGAAGAATATCGTAATATGGGGATCAATGTTAGTATGTTGAGTATTCAAAACGAACCGGAAGCGAATCAGACCTGGGATTCTTGCTTGTATACTGGGAAGGAAGAAGGCCGTTTTATTATGGACCACTTACTTCCAGCCTTAGCAGCACAAAAGATAGAGGATTTGAATATCTTAGTTTGGGATCACAATAAAGACACGATGATGGAGAGAATTGAAGATACCTACTGTATTTCAGGGGTAAAAGAGCATACGCAGGGAATGGCGTTCCACTGGTATGGTGGGGACCATTTTGAAACCATTGCCCACTTACACCGTCAACATCCGGAAAAACTGTTGATCTTTAGTGAAGGGTGCGTTGAATTTTCACGGTTTGCTCACGATGCGATTCACAATGCTGAAATGTATGCACATGATATTATTGGTAATTTTCAGGCTGGTATGAATGGATTTATCGATTGGAATATTCTATTGGATGCACAAGGGGGACCAAATCATGTTGGAAATTACTGTGCTGCACCAATCATGTTTGATGAGGCAAATAAATCCTTGGATCTCCAATTGAGTTATTATTATTTAGGTCATTTTAGTAAATATCTAAAAAAAGGTGCAAAGCGAATTCTTTCCTCTGTATGTAAAGCGGAAATTGAAGTAACAAGTTTTGAAAACCCAGATGGTAAAATCGTATCCATTGTCTTAAATCGTACGAATAGCGTTGAAACATTCGTTTTCGTATGTGGCGAAGATCAATTTTTGGTAGAATTACCACCACATTCGATTGCTACGCTTATTGAAAAATAAAAAAATGACACCTTAGTAAAAAAAGCACCATGGGAACATGGAGCTTTTTTTTATACAATAAACTTAACAAGTAGTTCATATTTGTTATTGGTAAAAACCAAGATAAAGGAGGAGAAAATATGATGTTTAAAAAAGCGATGATGGGTTTGCTAGCATTAACGGCAGCATTCTCAATGACAGCCTGTTCATCTGATTCAGGTTCTGGAGATAGTGAATCCCCAGATAAGATTGTTGTTTGGACCTTAGCAGAGGATTTAAAACAATTTGGTACGCGTTATACAGAACAAACAGGGGTAGAGGTAGAGGTCGTTGTAATTGCACCTGCTGATTATGCAACTAAAATCAATGCAGCGTTGGGATCTCGTTCCAAGGATGTGGATATTATTGTTGGGGAACCACAAATGTTAACAGATTTTATGGATGCAGGTTTCTTTGCTAACCTTTCCGAAGCACCTTATAATGCCGATCAATATGCAGACCAAATCGTAGATTATATTTACGAAGCTGGAAAAGATGAAGATGGAAATGTAAGAGCATTGAGTTATCAAGCAACGCCAGGTGGTGTAATTTATCGTCGTGATATTGCACAAGCTGTTTGGGGAAATGATGATCCAGAATTTGTATCTTCTAAATTTAAAGATTATGCAACCATTGAAAAAACAGCAGAAGAATTGGCTGCAAAAAACAAACGTATCTTTGGTGATACAGGAGCGTTACGTTGGTTCGCAAATGCGACAGCACCTTGGGTAAAAGATGGAAAATTGATTATGAGTGAATCACGTGATGGTTACTTTGATGCAGCGGTAAAATTATTCCAAGAAGAATTGGTTGCCTTTGCTCCAGAATGGTCAGCAGCTTGGTATGCATCGATGAATGGAGAACTTCCAATGCATGCTGAGTGGTCTGATTTGGATGAAGTTGATCCAGATGCGGAAAAAACAGAAATCTTCTCTTACGTAATGCCTTCATGGGGTTCTGTTATCATTCGTGATAATGCAGTTGAAACACAAGGGAAATTTGGTGTAGCTTCAGGTCCTAGTTCATTCTTTGGTGGAGGAACATTTGTTGGAATCAACGAATTCTCTACGAAAAAAGATGCTGCATGGGATTTCATTAAATTTGTAGCATTGAATGAAGAAACTGCTGCTTGGTGGTCAGAAGCGAGCAACGGTGACGTAGTAAGTAACAAAGCGGTATTAGAAGCGAACAAAGAATTAGAAATCGAAGCATTCGGTGGACAAAAAACATATGAATTCTTCTTAGAAGAAGCAAAAAACATCGATTTCTCAATGATTACTCGTTATGATGATCAAATTGGTGTCTTCTTTGGAAATGCAATTGAATCTGTACAAAAAGGTACAAAAACAAAAGAACAAGCAATCAAGGATTTCTATACAGAAGTAGGTTCTGTATTCCCGGAAATTGAATTACCAAAATAAGTAAATCGAGCACGATAACCGGGTACCTTACGTACCCGGATGCGTGTCATTAGGAGGTATCGATATGGCATTTGCTCTTCCCATGAAGAAACAAAAAAATAAAAAACGTGGTTCTATGCAAGAGCGAAGAAATCGCGTTGGGCTCTATTTCATTATTCCATTTTTAATCGTATTGGGTATCTTTAGTATTTACCCAGTATTTCGAACATTCTTTTTGAGCTTTACATCCTATAAAGGATTTGGTGATGCCGATTTTGTTGCTATGGATAATTATCGACGTGTCTTATCAGATCCACTCTTTTGGGGAGCGTTTAAAAATACGATGTATATTTGGGCGATAAATATTGTGGTACAAATTGGTTTGGCTTTATTGTTGACTGTAATATTTAGTGATATCAAGTATCGTATGAAAGGGATTGGTTTATTTAGAGCCTTATTCTATCTTCCCAACCTGATAGCCGCAACTTCGGTTGCCTTCCTATTTAATACCTTGTTGGATTGGCGCTTTGGTTCCGTAAACCAAATCTTAATTAAAAGCGGATTGATTTCTCAAGGGATTGATTGGTTGGGCCAACCAGGTTCTGCGCAATTTGTTGTGGCGATCATTGGTGCTTGGATGTGGTTTGGTAGTACTTTTATTATGTTAATGGCAGGCGTACAAGGAATTAGTAAAGATTATTTTGAAGCTGCTACGATTGATGGAGCTTCCAGATGGCAAATCTTAAGAAAAATTACCTTGCCATTGTTAAAACCGATTATGTTGTATGTTGCAATTACTTCATTGATTGGAGGTTTGCAAATGTTTGATATTCCATTCCTTATTTCTGGAGGAACCGGCGCACCGGATCGTGCACTGGTAACGGTTGTTGTCTATCTCTATACGATGGCATTTAAGAATCGCCAAGTTGGATATGCAGCTGCGATTGCGTTCATGTTATTTATTATCATTGTCTTCTTCTCAATGATTACCTATCGTATCATGTACAAGAAAGACGAGGAGGCTTAGGTATGGCAACAAACATCAAACGTTCGATTTTATATGCGTTTATCATTGCATTGAGTCTTATTTGCTTAGCCCCATTTGTGATTATGATCCTCAATGCAACTCGAACAGGGCAAGAAATTATGACCGGATTCAAGTTTGTCATTGGAGATGCTCTTTTGCAAAACTGGGATACCGTAATTAAAAACCTACCAATATTTAGTGGGTTATGGAACTCCCTTTATATCGCAGTGTTATGTACGGTTTTAACTGCATATTTCTCTGCCTTAACCGCGTATGGTTTTGCATTTTTTAAATTTAAGTGGAACAAACCTATTTTCGCAATGATATTAATCTTGATGATGGTTCCAGCACAACTTGGGCTATTGGGATTTTATGATTTGATCAATAAAATGGGTTTGGTAAACAGTTATATTCCTTTGATCATTCCAGCAATTGCAGTACCAGGTACCGTATTCTTTCTCCGTCAATACGTAAAAACCGTTTTACCACCCTCCGTACTTGATGCAGCACGTATTGATGGAGCGAGTGAATTAGGTATCTTCCATCGCATTGTATTACCAATCATGGGGCCAGGAATTGCCACGATTTCCATTGGAGCCTTTATTGGCTCTTGGAACAGTTACTTGCTTCCATTGGTAATTTTAAACGATCAAAAGAAATTTACGTTACCACTCTTGATTGCTTCTATGAATTCAGTCACCGATATTACAAAAAATCAAGGTGCAATATATTTAGCCTTGGCAATTTCGGTGATTCCGATTTTGATTGTATTTGCTTTTTTCTCAAAATATATTATATCTTCTATTTCAGCAGGAGCAGTCAAAGAATAACAAGCAGTATCCCTTGGGATACTTTTTGTGCGTTGCGGTAGCAAGACACGATTACCTTGTTTGTGTAAAATAGGATTAGGTGTATGTTAAAAACAAAAAGTGTTGTACAATAAGAAAACACGAGAAACTTGAAAATTGGTATTTGGGGAAGTACAGTAGATTCAATACAAGGGAAATATAGGGGGGGAATAGAATGAAACGATGGCGAATCGTGATTGCTGCAATGCTTTTGTTGAGCGGATGTAGCAATCAAATACAAGGGGAGCTAGTACAAGGTGGTGAACCGGCATGGAAGACACAAAACAAGGAAGAAATTACCTTGCAATGGTATGTAAATTCTTCCTGGTTTAGTACACCGTGGGGAAACAATGCAGTATCAAAGAAAATTACTGAAGATACAGGGGTCTCGATTGATTTTATGGTGCCAACGGGTTCGGAAACTACGGCGTTGGATGCTTTAATCACGGGAGATAATCTGCCGGATTTGATTACGCTTGGATGGTGGGAGCCACAGGTTGACTTGATGGTTGAACAAGATATGGTGTATGCACTCAATGAATTGGCAGACACGCACGATCCATACTTTTGGAAGGTTGGAAATAGTGATAGTTTGGATTGGTATACCAAGGAAGATGGAAATGTTTATGGTTATCCTAATTCTTCTTTATCACCTAAAGATTATGAAACTCATGTTAATATCCCTAGTAACCAAACTTTTTTAGTGCGTAAAGACATCTATGAAGCCATCGGTTCACCGGATATGACAACACCTGCGGGCTTTCAACAAGCATTAAGAGATGCCTTAGAACAATTTCCAGAGGTGAATGGACAACCACTATTACCCTTTGGAAGTCACGAATTTACAGAAATCGGAAATGATAGCTTTGATAAGTTTTTGATGAATTTTTTAGCGATACCATATGAAGAAAACGGTCAGTTTTATGATCGTTATATCGATGAAGAATATAAAGTTTGGTTGAATGTATTTCGAGAACTTTACCAAGAAGGGTTGTTAACCAAAGATATCTTTTTTGATAAACGAAATCAAGTGAGTGAAAAAATAGCAGAGGGACGTTATTTTGCACTGCTGTATCAATATACGGATATGCAAGATCAACAAAAGTACTTATATGATCACGCTCCTGAACAAGTGTATATTGCTGTCGATGGACCTAAAAATAGTAAACAAGATGATCCAACTCTTACCAGTAGTAGTTTGGATGGTTGGATGGTGACCATGATATCAAAGAAAACAGCTTATCCAGAACGAGCAATAGCTTTGTTATCTTATTTGATTAGTGATGAGGGGCAAAAGTTATTGTATTTGGGGATAGAAGATGAAATGTATACACTAGAAGAGGAACGTTTGTTGTTAACAGATGAGGTGAAAGAAATCTTAGCTAGGGACCGTGTTACTTATGTTGAGCGCTATGGTGCAGATAATACCTATTGGATGTTGCAAGATTTAGGAAAACAAATGCAATGGAAACAACCGCTAGAAGCACCAATGGAACAACTAGAAGCTTGGACCTATCCTTATGTTTCCTATAGTGGACAGTATAATATTCGCTTTCCCTATGGAAGTGAAGAAGCGCAAATAGGTATTGCTATCAATACCTTATGGGCACAAACATTGCCGACGCTACTATTAGCACCAAGCAAAGAACAGTTTGATACGATATATGATAGCTTTGTGAAAAAGCGTGAAGCACTCGGATATGAGCAGTATATGTTAGAAAGTACCAGACAAATGCAACAAGCGAAACTGCGCTTGGGGATGCAATAATATGGTTCGCATTAACACAACACGAATAGAAACAACAATTGCTCAACTTTCAAAAAGGATAAAGATTGGTCAAATGTTTACCTTGTTTATTTTTGTTGGTGTATTTGTTCCTGTTTGCTTTCTTTATCAGTTTTTATTTCAAAGTATGAATGAATTGCTTCTAGATAATAAGAAAATAGAGTTACAACACGAATTTGAACAGATGACATCAAGAATTGAAAAAACAAATGAGATGACGATGATGGTAACGCAGTTGTTAATGAATAATACCAACATCAATGCCTATTTGTCGATGTTAGCACAAGGGCAAGAAATTCCGTTAGAACTTCTAAGTAGTGTCTATGAAAATGAAGTATCCGCAATTGAAAAAATCGTGCTATCCAATCCTAATTTGCATCAAGTTCGAATCTTTATTAATCAAGAGCAAGTGATGGAAATGGTGCCGGTATTTTATCAACGTGAGCGTCTGCAATCACAGCACGTTGCACTCGATGCAAACCAACAAAGCCAATGGGTCATCAATTATACCGATGAAATTTTTCCTAAGCATATCGCAAATCCTACCCCTCATGTTATGGGGCTGTTTACCAAAATAAACGATATCCAAGGCAATGAAATTGGAGTGATTGAGGTTTCTGTCTTAATGAAAGATGTATTTCCTGAATTTTTCCAAACATCGGCCTATAAGAAAAACATGATGTATTATCAAGATACCTTATATTATGATTCAGGTCAAAGCAATGATGTAACCATCTATTTGGATGATATTTTAAGAAGTGTAGATATTTCACAGCCCAAAGAGAGCTTGCAAGAAGTTTATTTGCGGGCTGAAGGTTTTTTTGTAAGTAGCAGTCAACTTCGTATGAGTGATGCTAGTATAATTCAGGTGGTATCCATGCAAGAGGTAACGTTGCAGGTAAATGAATGGGGCATGTATTTTGCAATTGCGCTATTGTTTACTGGACTCTTGTTGTTACTTATTATTCATACGTTGGTGAAAATGATCTTACAGCGATTCTATACGATTTCGAGTTTGGTACAAAAGGTACAAGATGGGAACATCAATGATCGATTACAGGACCTAGGTGGAGATGAAGTTGGTGTATTAGGAAAACAGATCAACTTGATGTTGGATCGCAATACTAGATTAATGAAAGAAAGTATCAATGGGGAAGTATTGAAGAAAAACTCAGAAATACGAGCCCTACAAAATCAAATCAATGCTCACTTTATTTATAATGTTTTAGAATCGATTAAAATGATGGCGGAGATTGACGAAAAGTACGAGATCTCTGATGCGATTACCTCATTGGGAAAACTACTTCGTTATAGTATGAAGTGGACACATAGTGAAGTGAGTGTCAAGGAAGAAATTCAATATATTCAAAACTATTTGTCTTTACTTAATCTTCGTTATGAATATACCATTTCATTACACTTAGAGATTGAACCCAGTCAATACTTACAAAAGATACCTAAGATGAGTCTACAACCTATCGTAGAAAATGCGGTGATCCATGGAATTGAAGATGTTGCTATGGATTCGATGATCAGTGTAAGAGCAAAAGAACAAGGGGATGATTTTTTGATTGAGATTGCTGATTATGGCAAGGGAATGAGTGAAGTACAAATTGATGAGCTTTACGATAAAATTTCTGGTGAAATTGAAACCAGTGGTGGATCCGGAAATGGGATTGGATTAAAAAATGTCCAGGACCGGATTCATATTGCTTATGGTGATACCTATGGCTTAACAGTTGCTTCCAGTGTGGGTCAATATACAAAGGTAATCATGAAAATACCAAAGAAAAGAGGGAGGTAACACGTGCGTAGAATATTAATTGTAGAAGATGAAAAAATGATTCGAAAAGGATTGCGTGTGATGGTGGAACGTTCTGGTTTTGTTTTTGATGAAATTTTAGAATGTCAAAATGGAGAAGAGGCACTGCGTATTCTAACCAATACAAAAATAGATTTATTGTTTACTGATATTCGAATGCCGAAAATGGATGGAATTGCTTTGGTAAACCAAATGCAAACGATGGTAGATAAACCAATCACCATTGTAATCAGTGGGTTTGATGACTTTAATTATGCGGTAGATATGTTGCGAAATGGGGTTCGAGAGTATATATTAAAACCAATTGAACGTAAGCAAATATTTGCTGTTTTAGAGAAGGTAGATTTAGAACTAAGAATAAAGGAACAAGAAAGCCTAGCATTACAACATAATATGCAAACACAGTTACAATGCTTGATATTTGAGTCTGAATCACATGCTGACGTTTCTCCAACTACACAAAGTATTCATTTGTTGCCACTGTTTATGTCATCTTATTATCTTGTTGTAAGTCATGCTCCTCTAAGAAATCTTAGTCAAAAATATGAACTTACCGACTTATATGGTCATTGTGTTAGTGTTCTTCAAGAACATGAGCTGCAATCACTTGATCATTTAGCACAAATTGATGCAGTAGGAGTAAGTTTACCAGCGGTTGGAATAGAAATGTTTCAACAAGCTTATATACAGGCGTTACAGGCCCGAAAAGAGGCTTTTTCTAAGCGATTACTTATTCAAATATATGAACAACAATCCCCAACTATAGTTCCGCTACAAGAATCATATGAGCAATGTATCGTTTTACTAGGAATGTCAAAACATATGGAAGCACTAGCGATAGTCAAACGAGTCCTCACTCGTGTTGAACAAGGGGACTACCAACCAGATACAATGTACGAATTTTTTGAACAAATGCACAATTTCTTTGCTAACAATTATCAACATCTTCCAGATATCAAGCCTTGGATTCATGAAGATTTCAATGTTTATTCCTATGCGACAGCTCAACAACTCTATTTCGCATGTGAACTGTGGATGTGTGAGGTAAGTCAATGCTTGCATCTTGCCTATGATGATTATGAAAATAAGCAAAAAATAGAACAGGCACTTAGTTATGTTCAAGAACATTACGCTTCTGGAATTAATATGGCAGTCGTTAGTAATCAAGTATCAATGAACTATACTTTATTTTCAACCGTTTTTAAATTGTATACGGGTAAGAGTTTTGTTAAGGTACTACAGGAAACCCGATTGGAGGCTTCAAAAAAGTTGTTAACAGATACAGAATTAAAAGTATTTGAAATTAGTGAGCAAGTTGGATTTGTAGATGAAAAGCACTTTATGAAACTATTCAAAGCACATACTGGGATATCACCAAGTGAATATCGGAAGGTACAAGTCTTGAAAGGATCATAAATGAGATAGAAAAGTACAAGATGTTTAAAATATACTTGTGCTTTTTTGTGATTTGATACAATACCATAAGTTAAAATAAGCTAACATTAAGTAGAAAAGGGGTAATATATATGTGGATGGTATTTGCGTTTGGTGCAACTTTTTTTTGCTGGACTAACGAGTATCTTGTAAAAGATAGGAATTAAACATACGGTAGTAGTCTTGCTACAGCAATGCGTACGGTTGTCGTATTTCTGTTTGCTTGGCTCATGGTAGGTGTTGTTGGTTCTTTTGAACAAATAAAAATACGCTCATCAACAACGTTACTATTTTTAGTGTTATCTCGACTTGCAACGGGTGCATCTTGGTTATGTTACCTTAAAGCGTTACAACTTGGAAATATCAATCAAGTAATAGCGGTTGATAAACTAAGTGTTGTCTTAACGATTCTTCTAAGTTTAATCTTGTTTCAAGAAGCAGTATCCAGTTTTCGTTTATCGGGCTTTGCGGAATCCTGATTGGAACTTAGTGGATGGTGGAACCAAAAGCGGATCACTCACAAGCAAAGGATAAAAAATAGCTGTGGTATGCACTTGCAAGTGTTATCTTTGCTAGCCTTACAACTATCTTAGGAAAAACTGGTATTGTGGGTGTAGAAAGTAATTTAGGTACCGCAATTCGTACTTCTGTGGTTCTTGTTATGGCTTGGGGTATTGTCTTTGGCACGAAAAAACACCATGCAATTGTAAACGTTAGCGCAAGAGATTATCTTTTTTTATGCTTATCGGGACTAGCGACTGGAGCATCTTGGCTTTGCTTTTATCGAGCTTTGCAACTAGGCCCTGCAAGCTTGATTGTACCAATTGATAAATTGAGTATTGTGTTTGCGGTTGGCTTTGGATATTTTTGCTTTGGTGAGCGTTTGAGTAAAAAAGCAACGATAGGACTAGCGCTGTTAGTGTTAGGGACACTTGTTATGTTATTGTAAGAACCTTAGGGTTCTTTTTTCTTGACCTAAAGTGGGCTTTAGGGTGTATGCTTTGTTTAACATCTTAAATATGTAGGGAAGGGAACCAAATTATGAAAAAAATACTAATTGCTTATTTTAGTGCGAGTGGTACCACACGAAGCGTAGCTAACCACGTGGCAAAACTAATGAACGCTACATTATATGAAATTGAACCAGAAGTACCATACACACATCTAGATTTAGATTGGCAAAATGATACTTCAAGAAGCAGCTTGGAGATGCAAGATAAAGCTTCACGTCCAGTGATTCAACATGTTTCACTTGATTTACGTGAATACGATACTATCATCATCGGTTTTCCTATCTGGTGGTATCAAGCTCCGACCATCATCAACACCTTTTTAGAACATGTAGATTGTTCAAATAAAACAATCTATCCGTTTGGTACGTCAATGGGAAGTGGGTATGGAAAAAGCAATCTTTATCTAGCATCCTCTTTGCCACAATCGACAAAGTTAATGGAAGGGCGTATCTTGAGTAAGAGAACAACGGTGCATGAACTACTTGAATGGATCGACGAATAAACAGTAAGGGCATGAACCAATTTGGTCACATGTCCTTTTTATCGGTTCAAAGCTAATTTGGTAGTAAGATGCTAACTATGTACAATCACAGAAGAAGGCTCATTTTATTCGGTACAAGCGGTGTTCAATATGTTATGCTAGGAGTAGAAAGAATGGTGATCAAGTTGGAATTACTAGATTTTATGGATAAGATGGAACAAGCATTGAAACCGATGGAAAAAGAGGAGCTTATTGCTTTTGTTTTACAGTATGCTAGAAGATTAGGGGATGAAGAGCGAACGAATCTTTATCATACAATCGATGAGTTTCGCTCAGAAAAAAATAACGTGTTACGTAAAAAGACAAAACAGAGTCATACGTTTCAAACGGTTCTTGATTGCTTGGAAGAAATTGCTCATGGTGAAACATATGTTACCTATAAATACGTAGAAGATGAGTGGAGTGATGAAGACTGGTATGATTTAGAAGAACAATCGGAAGATGAACAAGCTTGCTTTCAATTTCAAGATCCGTTCAACCTCATCGATACAATCAATGAGATATTAACGTTTGTTAAAGAAGCAATGCATAGTAAAAAATACGCACAAGTAATCGCAATCTTTAAACGCTTAGAAGCCCTTCAAATTGAAGTTGTTAGTGATATCTGGGAAGGACCAGTGTCATTGCGACGCTTAGAGGACGAGTTTGCTCTTGTTGTGCCATGCCGTTTATGGCACTTGTGGGAGTTGTATGCACGCTATTGTGATACGCAACCTGAATCTCGTGCTGAAGAATTATACCGAATGATACAAACATACGACTACTATCCCGGACTTCTGGAAGAAATGATGCAATTAGAGTTTTCTTTACCTGATATTGAGCAGTTTTTACCACTCTGGATTGCGTATTTAGGAGCGCAACCGAGCAAACTTGCTTATGCTTGTTTGCAGGATGCCTTACGCATTGCAAACAAGGAAAGCAACTGGATTATGTTATTCCAGTTGCCTGATTTTAAACATGCTGCTTTGTTTGAACAGTATTTGAAACGCAATGATGCTTTTGATCATAAAGAAGCGTATTTTATGATAGGAAATCAAGGGTTACAAGCATCCAAATTGGATATGATGTTGCATACACGTATAGCAAATCTTTTGATTGAAAAGCGAATGTCACAAGATAAAGCTATCACAAAAGACATTGTAGAGTTATGGCAAGCCTCGTATCGCGTATATCCACAAAGTAGGATCGCACAGCGGTTGAAAGAGTATATGGAAGAGGAGTTAGCACTTGCATTTATCAAACAATCGAGTCTAGCTTATCTTGTGCAATTTGAACATGTTGATGTCAGAGGGATGAAGGAAGCTACCAAACGAATGGATGAAATATTGTTGGGCAGTAACCATGCCTTATATCAATTGTTCTTACAAGGGGAGTATCAAGCAGTGATGAGGTATGGAGTTGATAAATCAGAAACCTTAGGGATTGGTAGTGGATTTATGAAGCCGGCTCTAAAATTATTCTTGCTACTAATGGTTGAGGATACGACCACACCAGCGTGTACTTGGGCGATGAAGTCACTCCACAATTGGTTTGGAGACCACGAAGTTGAGACAGGTATAAATTACAGGATTTGGGAGCAAACATCCTATGAAAAAACCAAAATTGAACTAGAATTGCTAAAAGCTAACCATTCATTGACATCAAAACAAACACAAGAATCTTTGGATTGGATTGCAGATTTTATCAAAGCTCGAACAGTAGCGATCATGGAACGTAGCTATACGAACTATTACGAAGAATGTGCACTGTATATTGTGTTACTAAACCAAGCCTACATAGACAATGATGACGCTGTGAAAGGTTTAGGGCTAATAGAGGAGATGCGAGATCGCTTTGCTCAAAAGCGTAAGTTTAATAACAAACTTAGAGAATTACATGCTTATGATGGATTAGCACCAAAAAAATATCAGAAGGGAAATAAACGATGATACTATATGCAACCAAGCAAACCGTAGATCGCTATCATTTGGATATCGTGAAAAAAGCGGAGGTAGCACTGCTACAAACACAGAAGGAATATGATTCGATGTTGGATTGGTCGATTAAAATCTTCTACTTTAGAGGCAAGAAGTGTGTGCAGTGTCTCCATATAAAAACAAAACTAACCTTCTATTTCTACAATATTACCAAACAAGAAATCCTAGGATTAGATCAGTTTATTTATCTTCAACTAACACAACTCTTTTATGAAGATACACAATTGATGCAGTGCATTACAATGATGAAACAAAAAGATGAAGGTACATGCTTCGCCTCACTTCATGATCGCACGGCAATCTCTTCAATGAACATCAATGAACGAGGATTTTTATTTTCAGGTATGAGACTAGAAGACTATATTGAAGCAGGTAGCATTCACTTGGGACGGTTAAATCACCATATGAATTTTGAGTATATCCTAACAAGAAAAGAAGGCAACAAAGCAATCTACTACTGGCCTGCAGAGTACTTTCGAGAGGTGATGCTAGCAACCTACCTAAAGTAAAAATAAGTAAAAAAACGTACTGTGTTATACTAATAAAAAAGGAGATAGTTATGGGTGGAAATGTTTGTGATCACTGTGGAGGAAAAGCACAAAAATTTAATTCTTATGCGACAGTTTTTAATAATCAAACAAAGCTATGTGAGAAATGTTATCATGGGATTGAGGGGTTACAAAAGTACAGAGAATATGAATCGATTGAAGAATTGAAGGAAACCAAAAACAAGGTACTAACATTCTTAGAAGAAAGCAAGTATCAACCTTTGATCATCAGTGATATCGAGGCTCATTTTATAGGGAAATACGAAAGTTTACTAAAACTTAAAAAAATAGAACCGGATGAAGATTTTGAAAAAGAAGTGCAAATGGTGAGTAAGGAGTCATTATTAGTTGACCATAAAATGACGACAGGCTATAATTTTGAAGGCTATAGGATTGTTTCCTATTTAGGTGTTGTTACTGGTGAAACTGTTTTAGGTACTGGTTTTCTTTCTTCGATAGGTTCTGATTTTGCTGATATGTTTGGAACAAAATCAAAAATGTATGCAGACAAGCTAAAATTAGCACGAACCTATGCACAAGAAAATGCGATTATGGAATCGATTCGGGTTGGAGGTAATGCAATGATTGGAGTAGATATTGATTATATTAATTTTACAGGAGATAAAATGGGAGTAGTATACACCGGGACGAGTGTTCTAATTGAACGTATATCCGAAAATCTAATTGAGGGGGAATAAATGATGAGTGAAAAACAAAGAATGCTAGCAGGGGACTTATACCTTGCACAAGATGAAGAGCTGGCAAAGGACAATAAGCGAGCACGTCAATTAACGCGATTATTTAACCAAACAACCGAAGAACAAGTGCCGTATCGTACGACGCTACTAAAAGAGCTGTTTGAACAAACCGGTGAGAATTTATACATTGAACCACCATTTCGTTGTGACTATGGTTGCCATATTAGCATAGGTGAAAACTTTTATGCGAACTATGATTGCATCATTGTGGATGTGAATAAGGTAAGCATTGGAAACAATGTCTTCTTTGGTCCCCGTGTTTGCGTGTATACTGCAGGTCATCCCATTGATGCTACGGTACGCAATACGATGTTAGAATTTGGAACGCCAGTGCACATTGGTAACGATTGTTGGATTGGTGGAAATACGGTTATTTTACCAGGGGTTCGTATTGGTAATGGTGTTGTCATTGGTGCAGGTAGTGTGGTAACCAAAGATATCCCAGATAACGTAATAGCTGTTGGTAATCCTTGTCGGGTATTACGTGAACTTACGGAGAGTGATCATAAACGCTGGCACCGTAAAGCCAAACAATACGAACAAGATAAAACAGAGAATGCATAGCTAGGGGAGTCTAGATTTCGAAAAGAATGTATTGCATTCTTTTTTTTTACCTTGACAAACGTTGTGAAACCATCTATATTAGTAATTGCTAATATAGATGGAGGGAAATTATGAGAAAGAGTGTACAAGTTGCAACGGTTCAATCGGGATGTGTTGCATGTGGAACATGTGTTCCCTATTGTCCGATGCAAGCTATTCAAATTCCGAATGGGATAACAGCATCAATCGATCCACAACGGTGTGTTGGATGTAAAAAGTGTGTGGCAGTTTGTCCTGCAAGTACAATCACACTCCAGACACGGGAGTTGAAGCATGCGTAAACAGTGGAACGAGTATTTGTGGGTTGCAAGTATTGTATATTTGTTATTAGGTTTTTTTAATATCTTGTTCGCTTGGTTGGGCATGATATGTTTTATTACCCCAATTGTGATGGCTTTGGTAAACAAGAATAAAACATATTGTCATCACTATTGTGGCAGGGGACAATTATTTGCGAAAGTTGGTTCAAAGTTTTCTAGAAATCAGCCAATGCCAAGGTGGATGCGTGCAACTGGGTTTCGCTATGCTTTTCTAATCTTCTTTATGACCATGTTTGTCATAATGGTATATGGGACGTATCAAGTGTTTCAAGGGGTGCGTGATGTAAGAGAAGTAATTACCATTTTTTGGACGTTTAGGATCCCGTTTTCTCACAGCCAAATTGGTGGGGTAGCTGGTTGGTTTGCACAATATGCTTTTGGTTTTTATAGTATCATGGTTACCTCGACATTGCTCGGTATGCTTACAATGGTGCTATATAAGCCAAGAAGTTTTTGTATCTATTGTCCAATGGGGACGATGACACAAGGTATTTGTAAACTGCGTGCAAAGCAATAAGCTTGGGAAAATAAAGAAAGACCTCGATTTTGAGGTCTTTTTGTTAGAAAATTTGAAATCCTAGTTTTTTATTTACTTTACGCATTTTTTTATTGGCTTCATAGTTTGCACGATCACGACCTGTAGTTAACACTTGTTCTACTTGTCCGCTCGCCATAATCTCTTTGTATTTCGCTTGTAAGTCTGTTAAGAAGGTGAAGACAACTTCGCCAACTGCTTTTTTTAAATCACCATAGCCTTTGCCTTCAAATTCCGCAAGCAAAGTCTCAATGCTTGTTCCACTTAATACCGAGTGAATCGTCAATAAATTGGCAATTCCAGGTTGGTTTTCTGGATCGTATGCAATGTTTGCAAGACTATCGGTTACCGCTGACATAATTTTCTTGCGAGCGACACTAGGTTCGTCCAGTAGGAAGATACATCCTTTGTCATGTTCTTCGCTTTTCGACATTTTTTTCGTAGGTTCACTTAAACTCATGATTTTAGCACCTAGTTTTGGTGTTACTGGTTCAGGTACGATGAATAGGTTACCATAACGATTATTGAAACGCTCTGCTAAATCACGTGTTAATTCCACATGTTGTTTTTGATCGATACCAACAGGTACAAAATCAGCATCATAAAGTAAAATATCCGCAGCCATTAAGCTTGGGTACGTATAAATACCACCAGTTAAATTCGTTTCACCTTTGCTTTGTTTGTCTTTGTATTGTGTCATACGATTGAGTTCACCCATATACGTGTGACATGTCATCATCCAGCCAAGTTGTGCATGGGCGTGCACTTCACTTTGTAAAAATAGGGTAACACGCTGCGGATCGAGTCCGGCTGCTAAGTACATTGCTACCAAGTCTTTGGTGTTTTTTTTCAATGCTTTGGGATCGTGTGAAGTTGTAATGGCGTGTAAGTTTGCCACAAACACATACATCTCATACTCATCTTGAAATTTTACGAATTGTGAGATTGCTCCAATATAGTTTCCTAATGTTAATTCTCCACTTGGTTTGATACCAGAAATCATTCTTTTCATTTGTTTTCCTCCTAGAAATAAAAAAAGTGCGCCCAATTGGACGCACTCAAGTTCACCACCAACACATATTGCGTTACATGATAACGGCATGACCGTTGATTGACTCGTGCCAATCAAAACTCCAAAACCCCACTTCGCATTACCGCCATATCGATTTTCACCAACCATCGATTCTCTATGTTTTATGAACAGGTAATCCTACTATGATTTCTTCGCAGTTTCTTTGCTCTTTACTAAGGTAATCACATACCCAGAAAGAATAACTAGAATGCTAATGACCAAATACGTCATTGCAGCACTTCCAGTGAATCCTCCATATAATACCACCAATGCACCAAGAATTGCAAGTAGTGGATAGACAATTCCATGAATTGGATTTGTAATTTCTTTGCGTTTGAATTTAATGACTAGCCCTGCAAACAATAGGGTATAAAACAAATACATGATAATGATTGGTAATTCTGAAATATCAACATTTACTATTCCTTGGCTAGCTAGATAATGAATACCCAACCAGAAAAGCGTAAAGGCTAAGAATACCCAAGCACTTGTTACTGGCATATCTTGATTGTCTTTGATTTCACCAATTTGTTTTGAGAAGGGAATTTCATCACGAATGGCTAAAGCATAAGGCACACGACTTCCTGCTAAGATCAATCCATTGGTTGTACCAAGAACGGATATCACGACAAAGACAAGTAATCCCTTGGCTCCTAATTCACCAAAGATTTTAATGAATGCAGTTTCAATATAAGCATCACCTAAGACCATAATTTGATCGGCACCAACCACAGCAACAACACCTAAGTAGTAGGTAAGATAAACCACCATAATGATGATGGGAGCAATGGTTAAGGCCAATGGTAGATTGCGTTTTGAATGTTTGATTTCATGACAAATACTAGGGGCAATACTCCAACCATCATAAGCATAAGCTACAGCTACTATGGCAGAGGTTGCACCAAGCGCACTTGTAAACGTAAAGTTAGCAAGATCTAGATTTACTTCACCAAAAGCAAGACCTAGTACCGCTAAAACTAGCAAAGGTACTAATTTAATTAAGGTTGTTGAAGTTTGAAAGTGACCTGCAAGCTTTGGAGCCAAGACATTCATCGTAAAGATGGCTGCAAGATAGACTAAGGTTACGACCCAAATGTTTAAGTTTAAATTTGAGAATAACATTAACGTATAGTTTGCACTAACCCAAGCAAGAATTGCAGCAAGAGCAGGGAAGTATGTCGTCCCTTGAAACCAACCGGTTAAAAAAGCAAGGCGTTTACCAAACACATTTTCAATGTATGTGATAATACCACCTGCCTGATCATCTTCTTTTGCATATTGTGCTAAGGAGAGACCGGCAAAAATGATACCAACCGCTCCGATAATAAAGGTAAATGCACCAACGAGGACATCTCCATTTGTTTGAATTAGGATGTCATCAACTTTAAAAAAGATTCCAGAACCTATGACAATACCGACAATCATGGCGATTGCAGTACCCAAACCATATTTTCTTTGATCGTGTACCATATATGAGTACCTCCTTCTGTTTATTTTATACATGATATACCATAATGTAAAATATTTCAACATATGTAACAAATTTTCATTAAATTATATCTTCGACAGTGTGTGAAAACGGTGTGATAACAAAAGATTCCTATTTTTTGGGATAATTTGGTTGTTCATTTCTTACAAAAATGCAATGAAAGCGAAAAAACTCTTTTATTATGTGAGACACTGTATTATAATGAAAATGAAAAGGAGGGACGGTTATGATCATTCTATATACTTCACCTGGATGTGCTTCTTGTAGAAAAGCAAAACAGTGGTTAAAAGAACATAAACTTGAATTTGTAGAAAAAAATATTTTCAACACACTTTTGAAAGAAGATGAGATAAAATATCTCTTACAACGTTCAGAAAATGGAAGTGAAGATATCATTTCTACCCGTTCGAAAGTATTCCAAGATCTGAAAATCGATTTGGATGACCTTTCTACTAAAGAACTTGTAGATTTTATTCAAAACAATCCAAGTATCTTAAAGCGTCCAATAATCTTGAATGAAAAGAGTTTTGTTGTTGGATACGATGACGATGAAATCACTTCTTTCATTCCTAGTAAATTGCGTGATGTTGTTCAAAATTCGTGCGGTGATGATTGCCAAAGTTTTGGTATTTGTCGTCATACACACAACAACGAAACGCACAAATAGCATCTGCGGATGCTATTTTTTTCATTTCTTTATGGTATAGCTTCTTGAGTATACACAAGCTGATAAAACAGAGCAAGCGGTTTTTATAAAAAGTTCACGCTTTTTTGCGTTATTTGGTTGAAAAAATAATGGGCTTGAGTATAATAGTGAAAGTATATGATCTTAAAGATAGCTTACAAGATAATTGTAAGTGGAGGTTCTCAATGAAAAAGAAAATTACGGATAACCAGTGGTTTATTTTAGCTGCTGTGATACTTGCATCTTATATTAGTGCAGTGAACATCAACAGTTTTGTTCATGCTGGCGGTTTGTTTCCCGGCGGCTTTACTGGTGTAACCGTACTTATTCAGCGAATTGCGCAAACATTTTTCGATGTAGCGATTCCATTTTCCCTAGTAAATATCGCCTTAAACTTGGGACCTGCAGTATTGGCTTATAATACGGTTGGGAAAAAGTTTACAATCTACTCTTGTGTGATGATTGTAATGACATCCCTATTTGTTGAAATTGTACCTATTATTCCTGTAACCGATGATGTCTTACTCATTGCCGTATTCGGTGGAATTATCAATGGACTAGCTGTTGGTTTGGCACTGAAGGTGAATGCAAGTAGTGGTGGAACCGATTTTGTTGCCATGCACTTTGCGAAAAAATTTAATATGTCGATGTGGAACTACGTATTGGTATTCAATGCATCGATCTTACTTATTGCTGGATTCTTATTTGGGTGGGATAAAGCTTTATACTCTATCTTATTCCAATTCTGTGCAACCCAAGTTGTAAAATACTTACATGTTCGCTATGAACGCGTAACACTGTTTATCGTAACGGCAGTACCAGATTTATTAAGTGATGAATTATTAACCTATACACGTCATGGGGTAACCCGTTTTGAAGGGATTGGGGCCTATTCAAAACAAAATAAAACAATGTTGTATACGGTAATTTCAAGTAATGAAGTAAATGATGTTTTAAAATTTGTACGTAGTATTGATCCACTCGCATTTGTGAATGTAACCAAATCTGTACAAATTGATGGAAACTTTTATCAACCCCCAATCGAGTAAAAATAAGGTAGCTAGCCTTATTTTTTTATAAAGGGAGGATTTATGAAACGACAATATCCGATGATGGATGTGGTAAAATATGGTTTTGCCTTATTAGTCATCTGTGCTCATGTTTATACCGTATTTGATCATCCATACGTTAATTTCTTCTTTGTTAGTATCTTAGCACGTATGACGGTACCTTTTTTCTTTGCTAGTTCAGCCTTTTTGGTTGCCAAGCGTAGAAGTCAAGAGGGCTATGTCAAACGCTATGTCATAGGTCTTGTTGCCGTGTATTTGATTTTTTCGCTGCTCTATTTCCCATTTGGGCTAAAATTTGCCTTTGCACAATTTGGGATGCACTGGTGGGTGATTCCTGTGACCTTTGTTGCTGGGTTCTTTTATGCAGGTACGTACTATCATCTTTGGTATGTTCCCGCACTCATTTTTGCGATTCTACTGGTAGAATGGTTGTTGAAACGGATGAAACTATCGACCATCCTCATCCTTGCGATTGCGCTTTACTGTTTTGGGGCGATAGAAACCTATTATTACATTTGGCCACAATCGATCTTCCATTCTTTGTTTGATGCCTTTGTAGCGGTGTTTTACACGACGCGTAATGGTTTGTTTTTGGCTTTTGTCTTTGTTGTCTTTGGTTATGTGGTAGCTCAAAAAGAGCTTAAAGTTCCTGGATGGCTTGTTGTTTTGTTATTTGTGTTATACGCAGCAGAATGTTTCTGGCTCATGCCACAGGAAACGCTGAATTTTAATTTTATTTTGGGTGTGTTGCCTGTATCCTTCGCTTTGTTTGCTTGGGCTGTTCGTTTTGAACCAAAAAACCCATGGAATACGTCGCGGATACGGCGCTTGTCAGGAGATTATTACTTTTGGCATATTCTCTTGCTTGAGTTTGTGTTATGGCTAAACCTTGGACTATCTGGTGTTTTTACGTATATGCTGGTGGTCTTATTCACACACGTTTGGAGTGAGGCAATGTTTCGTTTCGGTTGGGTAGACCGTAGTACCACATGGCTATTAACCCATATTCCAACGATAAAATAAACAAATCCTGTTGTGCTCTTCCCAAATTTACAGTAAAATGTAACTAACACTATGACAGCGGTTTCATAAGTGCTCAGGGAGGTCGGTTATGACAAGAGTAAAAACGTATACGATTGAAAACGAATTTCTGAAGGCTGAATTTATGAATAGAGGTGCTACACTTACCAAGTTAATTGTCAAAGCAAAAAATTTGGATGTTGTTTTGGGTTATGATGAGCATGAAGCATACGATGTTAACCATTATTATATGGGGGCGATTTGTGGTCGTTGTTGCAACCGTATTGCGAATGGACAATTCAAACTACACCATAAAAGCTATCATCTAGCTACAAACAATGGGCCAAACCATTTGCATGGTGGAGCTAAGGGCTTTGATCAAGTGTTATGGGATGCGAAGGTTAAGGAAGACCGCATTGTCTTTACTTATGTATCAACAACAGGGGAAGAAGGCTATCCTGGTACCTTAAAAATTAAGGTGACCTATCGTTTGTATTTTGAAAACTTAAAAATTCACTATGAGGCGAGCAGTGATGCGGATACGCTTGTAAATTTAACCAATCATACCTACTTTAACTTAGAAGGACACGGTGCTGGTAGTGTAGACAATCATCGCTTCTTAATTTATGCAGATAAGGCTTGTAGTGTAAATGCAGATGGACTTACCGTAGATAAAGGTTTTGATGTTAAGGCTACACCGTTTGACTTTACAACCTTTAAAACCTTGCAACAACAAATTACGAAAAACCATGAACAGTTAACATTGGGAAATGGCTTTGATCATCATTATATCTTCCGTAAGGATGAGGTGATACAAGCGCAAGTTTATTCGCCAAAATCACAACTTTGTATGAGTGTGGTAACAACAAAACCAGGCATGCAGTTTTATACCGGGAATTACATTCATGAACATCTTGGAAAGGCACAAGCAAACTATGGTGCAAGAAGTGGTTTCTGCTTTGAAACCCAGTTTTTACCAGATGCGATTCATTTGGAAAAACATCCAAGTACACTCTTGAAAAAAGATGAGCTGTACAAACACCACACAACCTATCATTTTACCGTACTAGATTAAATTAAACGAGGGGGATTTTATGTTTACAGTAGAACAGTTAATAAACAAAATAAATGCAGGGGAAATGGATAAAACTCTATTACACCTATATGGTACCAAGCAAGCAGTTACACACCAAAGTGAGCGCTATAAAGCTTTGTTATTAGGTTTTGATGCGCAATTTCCAAACCGTGAGGTCGCTATATTTTCAGCACCGGGAAGAAGTGAAATTGGTGGAAATCATACCGATCACCAAAATGGTAAGGTCTTAGCAGCTAGTATCAATTTGGATGCAGTAGCCATTGTAAGTCGTCGTGATGACAATATCATAAACTTGCATTCACAAGGCTTTATTATTGCTCCGGTAGATTGCAACGAAACCGATATAAACTCAAACGAGTTTGGACGCTCAGAAGCCTTGATTCGCGGTGTTGTAGCTGGACTTACACAACGTGGATATCACGTAGGTGGATTTGATGCCGTGATGAATTCTGAAGTGCTTGGTGGTTCTGGCTTGAGTAGTTCTGCAGCCTTTGAGGTGTTACTAGGAACGATCCTTAACCACTTATTCAACAACAATCAAATACCAGCTATGGAACTTGCACAAATTGGGCAATATGCAGAAAATGTATATTTCGATAAACCATGTGGTTTGTTGGATCAAAGTGCGAGTAGTGTAGGTGGGTTTATTACGATCGACTTCAAAGATAATAGCAATCCTATCGTAGAACAAATCGATTTTGATTTTACGACCTCAGGATATTCTTTGTGTATTGTCGATACTGGTGGTAATCACTGTGACTTAACGGATGATTATGCAGCGGTACCACAAGAGATGAAAGAGGTAGCAAACCTATTAGGGGTAGAGAAATTATCTTTGGTAGAGTATTCGACCTTCTTGGCAAATTTGCCTAAATTGCGAGAAACTTGTAGTGATCGTGCCTTGTTGCGTGCCTTCCATTTATTTGAAGAAAATAAACGTGTGGATGCGCTAGTAGCTGCACTCAAAGCGAACGATTTTAATACGTTCAAACAACTTGTGCAAAGTAGTGGGCATTCAAGTTTTGAATATTTACAAAATGTCTATCCAGTAAAAAATGTGGAAGAACAAGGCTTATCACTAGGCTTAGCACTTTCTCAACACTTACTAGAAGGCAAAGGTGCATGGCGCGTGCATGGTGGTGGTTTTGCTGGTACCATACAAGCGTTCGTACCAAATGATTTGGTAGAAACCTACCAGACAAGCGTAGAAGCTTTGTTTGGAAAGGGAACTTGTTATTTATTACAGGTACGTCCTGTAGGAGGAGTTAAAGTAGTCTAATGGCATATCAAACAAACAATCAATTAGAAATTCACGT
>JBOFMT010000077.1:0-2276 GCA_051658525.1 Erysipelotrichaceae bacterium
GTTTTATTAGCTTGATTGCTTTGTTTCTATTTTCTATCAGAGCATTGTTCATTCGTCTTTGATCTAGTGATGGAATTTGAATAAAGGAGTTTATGATCTCCTGTTTCCAGTTTTTAAGCATGGTTGAAAGTTCTTTAAATTCAACGATTTCAGATTCTCGACACTTGATAATAATATATTCTAATTCACTTTTCGCTTCTTCATATTTTGTTTTCTTATAGAAAAAATGAATCATATCTTTTAGATTTACTGCTTTTTGTAGTGTGATATCCATATTCATGATGATTGATTTAATCTCATAGAGATTTAATGTTGTTTGAAAGTAATGATTGTATTTACCTTCTGCTTTTGGATTCTCAATCACCTTATCATTAGAAAATAAAACCCAGTTAAACTTTTTAAGTAAATAATAATAGCTTTGCGCACTTCTTAACACCTGTTCTTCATCAGCTGATAAGTTGTGTTTTTCTTCAAGTAGTTTTTTTCGTTTTTCTTTCAACTCATCAATAATTTTCTTTTGTTGGTTCATTACACGGACACGAATTCTAGTGACCTTTCTTGATACTTCTTGTAAGACATGAAACTTATCAACGATACAAACACAATTGGGAAACATTGCTTTTGAAACATCACGATAGGTGTACCACATATCAAAGGAAACGTATTTGACCTGCTTTCGTTCTTCTAATGGTATTTTATAAAAGTATTCCATTAAGTGTGCTTTCCTTCGTGAAGGTAAGATATCAACGATATTTTTCGTGTTGTAATCTAGTAGAACACACACGTAGTCACTATCTCTACTTTTAAAAGCATAGGTTTCATCAAAGCATAGGCATTCAGGTAGGATCCTTCTAGCTATTTGAATATGACGATCAAAGATATTGGATACAGAAGAAGCAGACATATTGTATTTCTCAGCTACCTGAGAGAAGGTGCTTTGTGGGCTTTTAAGTTCTTGAAGGACATTATATACGGTCGCAACAGAAATTTTTAAACCTGGAAATACAAAAGGGTTGGCCTCCGGGAAGGTTTTACCACAGTTGGTGCATACGTATCTACGTGAGCGGTAATTGATCGTACAACCAAGTGGATTTAAAATAGAATGATTGATTTGTTTCTGCTGATAACCTTTGACTTTATCTGTCAGGACATTACAACGAGGACAAGCGTGCTTCTTTTGATTTAAGGTAATGTCTAGAATTATAGTGTCATTTTCACGGTGAATAAGAAAATCCTGAATATTGACTCGCGTTAAATCGAAGGCAGCTAGGAATTCATGGAATTCCAGTGCAGACGGACGAAAAGGTTCATCTTGCATAAAGAAGAACCCAGTATGGATTAAAAATGAATAAATACAAAAGTTCTAACATAAGTAATCACATTCCTTTCTCTTTACGTTTATCGTAAAGGGAATAGTGAAGAAAAAATAGAAAACTTATGTGGTAATAAAGAAACAAGGAAACTGGCGACAATTGGAAAGACAAATCGATTCGTAGCTAATGGATTTTTGTTTATATTTATGGCGCAGGTAATAAACGTGAGAACACTCAAAACAAAATGGATCGGTAAGTGCCAATATGATATCGTCTGCAGATAATAAGGAGTAGGGAACCATAGATTCAACAAGAATTGCATGAGTAACATTACAGTAAATACAACGAACACGTAAGATACGAATCCGTATTGTGACACAGTGAAAAAGTACGTAACGTTGATAATAACCATGTATGATAAAACAGCCATCATGACCACAGGGACACTGGATGGTATTCAAATTGATAGAACAAATCAAATCATTATAAGATTTTTGATGGTTATATTTGAATTTTGAATTGGTTTTCGCTATTATCATATTGTATTTGGTTACAGGTAAACATTGGTGTGATGGCCTTAAATGTTTACCTTTTTTCTTTCTTTAAGTCAGCATACCCCAAAATATGTAAATAAGAAAATAAAAACACCCCATATAAATATGGAGCGCATTTAAATCCCAACTAAATCCAGTTACTCCAAAAAAAGAGCTGTTATCTACAGCTCTTTCGCTTATTTTGATAGGGTGTGTTTGATTCGGCGTAGCGTACGATAACTATTCCAGAGCACTGGATTTGGGATAAAGGTAAAAGTACCAAGTAATTCCACAACTTCTCCTTGAAAGCCTCGCTTGAATTCATAGACACCAAAATCTGGTGCAGAGGAATCAAAAATACCGCTAATTCCATATAAATTGTAACGCTGATAGTTGTTTTTCATACCGTAGTTCATCATTTCCCAATGCA
>JBOFMT010000078.1:0-17519 GCA_051658525.1 Erysipelotrichaceae bacterium
TTTGCGCAAAAAAAGACCGCTAAGCGATCTTTGGTTTTTTTGTAGCATAAGGTAGTAGCAAGCCGTACGGCCTAGAGAACCGAGGGAAAACAGCTATTTGAAGCTAAGCTGTTCTACAAGCGTTGTAAAGTCTTGCTCATCAGATGGATGGAATTTTAGTTCCAATGCATCGTTGCTATCATATCTTGGGATTAGGTGAAGATGAAAGTGATGGACACTCTGACCAGCAACTTCATTGACATTGGTAAGGATATTCATGCCTTTACAACCTGTCTGTTTTTCGATGTGCTTAGCTAGTTCTTGTGCTTTTACACTAAGGTGAGCTAGTGTTTCTGGTGGACAGGTTAGAAAGGTATCACAATGCACCTTGGGGATGATAAGCGTATGACCTCTTGTTACTTGCGAGATATCCAAAAATGCAAGGATGAGATCATCTTCGTATAGGGTGTAATTTGGAATCTCTTTATTTACTATCTTACAAAAAATACACATGGTAAAACCTCCTGTTTCATAAGGTTAGTATAACATAAAAAAGAGCAACCATCGTTGCTCTTTTGTTTTAGTCTTGAATGATGAATTTAGGAGCTTGGCTCTTAAATGCATTGTATAAGTCAATATCGTAGATTTTGAAGTCATACTTTTTCAAGAAATATTGGAATGCAGTATCACTTACAGCACTTGCTGTAGCCATAGCTGTAATCGCATCATCTCTGAAGTTTTCTGCTTTCGCATCTACCATTTGAACGATATAAAATTTAGAACCTGCAGCATTTTCTAATACTTCTTCCACAATACCAGCAGTTGCTTTTGAAATGGTAGCATATACTGTACTGTCAATTCCCATTTGGTTGGTAATTACTTGTGTCACACCATCAAAGGTTGTGCTAGTACCGTATTCTTCTGCTGCATCTTCAAAGCTTGTTCCTGTTTGTACTGCTTCCAAAGCAGCTTTCGCATCATCTTCATCTGTTGTTTCGATGATATTTACTTTTAATGGAACATAATCAGCAATTGCTTGTTCGAAGTTTGTTTCTAAATAAACGTTGCTTAAGTGTTGTGCGCGCGTTGCGTACAATACACGTTCTTCGTAATATTGTTCTTCACTTTCGAATCCAGCTTGTTTTACTAGATTTAAGAAGTTATCTCCAACTGCTTCTTTTAATGTATTGAAAGAAGTTGTTGCCTCTTCGGTAATTTCATCGGTAATTGGCACTTCAATATCGATAATTTTTTCGGTAACTAAATTGATAATGCTTGAAATTTGACCTTGTTGAAGTACAACATCATAGATTTGTTCCACAGTTAAGGTTTCTTTTCCAATCGTTAAGATACTATCTTTTCCATTACTTAGGTTTGTTGTTGCATCTGAACATCCAGCAATCATCGCAACTGCTAGTAGAGCAACGATACTTTTTTGTAATTTTTTCATATGTTTACTCTCCTAATCCCATGTAAGCTTTTAAACTAGCTTCCAATGTTTCATCAGCGAATTGAATATCCAATGCTTCTGCTTGTTCCCAAACTGCTTCATAGTAAAGGTTTGGATAGTAAGAATCGATTGCATTGTAGATATCATCACTAATATCTTCGTTAGCAAGTAAAGTTTCAACTGTTGTAGCATCTGCATGGATTAAGTGGTAACCGTATTCTGTTTTAACCCATTTGCTTGTTTCACCTTCATCAAGTGCAAGTGCAGCTTTTAAGAATTCAGTTACAAAGCTTGTATCTTCATCTGTATATCCAACACTTCCATAATTAGCAGCAGAACCGCTGTCATCGCTGTATTCTTTAGCAGCATCACCGAAGCTCATACCACCTTTGATTGCAGCGTCAATTTCATCCATTTTTGCTTGTTCTTCATCGGTTGGGTTAGATGGATCTTCCATTTTTACCAAGATATGAGAAACCAAACGAGATTGCTTTTCTTTTACGATTTCTGTAAATAATTCTGTTTTATTTTCATCAATTTTTGCGCGAACCAAGTCTGTTACTTTGATGGTATTGATGAAGTAATCTGTTAAATCACTTACTTTATTGTAACCAACACCTTTAAGGGCAGCCAATAAGGTATCTTCATACGTACTTCCATAACTTTCTTTGTAAGCAGCAATCAATTGATCGGCTTGTAATTTTGCTTCACTCTTCAAATCCGCTGTAGTTTCTACCGCATTAGAAACGACCATGCGTTCAAAGAACATATAAATTGCAGCATTTTTTGTTGCTTCGTCTACATCTGCATATAAATCATCAGCAAAGATGTCTTCCCCGTTGATTTCCACAACAACATCTTTCCCATCAACACGTTTACCGGCAAGCTTATCTTTGTTTTGATCATAGACAAAGAAAACGACTGAGCCTATTAATACCAGAGCGATGATTCCAATGAACCACTGTTCCTTAAGTTTTTGTAACATAAATTTCCTCCTATAGAACGCTATGCTTTTCATTATAAATTAAACTGTGGACAAATGCAATTTTATATGAGAGTTTGCAATAAAATAGGCGAACGAATTGTGAAAAAAAGTGAAATTAGGTATAATAGGGATACAATGGAGAGGATGAACTAAAATGTCAAAATTAATCATTCAAGATTTGCATGTTGAAGTAGAGGGCAAACAAATCTTAAAAGGAATAAATTTAGAAATAAATGAACAAGAAACCCATGCATTGATGGGGCCAAACGGAAATGGTAAAAGTACCTTGTTGGCTGCTATTATGGGGAATCCAAAATATAAAGTAACACAAGGAAGTATCTTATTGGATGGTCAAGATGTCCTGGCGATGGAAGTGGATGAACGTTCCAAAGCGGGTCTATTTTTAGGTATGCAGTACCCAAGTGAGGTGGGTGGTGTTACCAATTCTGACTTTTTACGTGCAGCGATGAATGCACGTCGAGAGAAACCAATTGGTTT
Organism: Erysipelotrichaceae bacterium; assembly: GCA_051658525.1. Taxonomy (GTDB): domain Bacteria; phylum Bacillota_I; class Bacilli_A; order Erysipelotrichales; family Erysipelotrichaceae; genus JBOFMT01. The sequence goes on from JBOFMT010000078.1 coordinate 2,913, forward strand.
GTTTGCCTTTATTAAAGAGATGGAAGCAAACATCAAAAAAATGGAAATGAAGAGCGATTTGGCTCACCGTTTCTTAAATGAAGGTTTTTCTGGTGGAGAGAAAAAACGTAACGAGATTGTACAAATGTTAATGTTGAAACCAAACATTGCCATGTTGGATGAAATCGACAGTGGTCTTGATGTGGATGCGTTAAAAATTGTTGCAGATGCGATTAAAAGCATGCAAGCGGAATCAAACGTAGGGTTGATGATCGTTTCGCATTATGAGCGTTTTTATACGCTATTACAGCCAAGTCATGCACATGTCTTAATCGATGGTAAGATTGTGATTTCCGGTGGTGAAGAATTGGTGCGTAAAATTGATAGTGAAGGTTATGATTGGTTGAGTAAAGAATTTGATGTTGAAATTCTAAAAGAACAAGCAAAAACTAACATTGTACTAGGATCTTGCGGTGCAAAAACCACAGGTGAATAAGATGGAACAGCATATTACAAGCTCACAATCCATTGTCGTTGCGACACCTGGATTGCACGCGTTTACCATTGAAGGCTCAAACTTAAACTTAACATTTGATGTAACAAGTGATGCTAGCTTGTTTCTTACATACCGTGGAACACAGACACAAGTAAACATTAAAATGGATGTAAAAGACAATACGACGCTGCAAGTATTGCATTGGAATGAATGTAAGGAGGCGTTGTCTTTGCAAGTGGAGCAATCCATCCATAAAGATGCGACATTACATGTTGGGTTTGCGGAATTGTCCAACCAAAAAGCTGACATCAAAGCAAGTCTTGATTTGGTTGCTAGTGGTGCACAAGTTCATACTTCATCTGCAAGCATTGCCGAACAGCATGTACACCTTGATCTTGTTGTACGTCATTTAGCACCACATACCCAAGCAAATATGGAAAACTATGCCATTGTAAAACGTGGTGGGGATTTGCGTATTTATGATGAAGGTAAGATTGTCAAAGGTGCTTATGCTAGTGCATCGCACCAAACAACGCGTGTTTTGACACTGGATAAAGAGCAAAAAAGCGAAGTATTGCCATTGCTATTGATTGACGAAAACGATGTGCAAGCAAGTCATGCAACGTCACTTGGTCAACCAGATGAAAACCAACTTTATTATTTACAAACACGTGGATTGTCACGTACACAAGCACTGGGGCTGATGAGTATTGGATACTTGATGCCGATTGCTGAAGTACTAAGTGATGAAGCGTTGATTGAAGTTTTACGTGAACGTATTACCAAACGAGTGGAGTCCTTATGATCGATATCAAAAACGTCCGAAGCCATTTTCCCATGTTGAATGGAAAACAGATGCAAGCTCACCCACTTGTATATTTTGATAATGCCGCGACTACCTTTAAGCCGCAAAGCGTAATTGATGCGGTGACTTCTTACTATACAGATTACAGTGTAAATGCACACCGTGGAGACTATGAACTTAGTTTTCAAGTGGATACTATTTATGAGAATGCACGTAAAAATATTGCACAGTTTATCAATGCCAAAGAAACGGAAATTGTCTTTACTTCTGGGGCGAGTGAATCTTTGAACCTTGTTGCTTATGGATGGGGACAAAAGTTTCTAAAGCCGGGTGATGTTGTATTATCGACCGAAGCAGAACATGCAAGCAATGTTTTACCTTGGATGAATGCTTGTCATAAAACTGGTGCGAGTTTAGAATATATTGCTTTAGAAGCGGATGGTAAATTAACGATTGAGAACTTCAAACGTGCGATGCACGACAAGGTTAAGGTTGTTGCAATTGCACAAGTAACCAATGTGCTAGCTTATGAAGTGCCAATCAAAGCGATTTGTGAAATCGCACATAGCTTTGGAGCAATCGTTGTTGTTGATGGAGCACAAAGTGTACCGCATATGCCAGTAGATGTAAAAGCGATGGATTGCGACTTCTTAGCATTCTCTGCCCATAAAATGGTCGGTCCTACCGGTGTTGGAGCTCTCTATGGTAAGTATGAACTGCTAGATTTAATGGAACCCTTCCTTTATGGTGGAGGAAGCAATGCACGTTTTGATATGTGTGGTAATATTATGTTGAAAAAACCACCGTTTAAATTTGAGAGTGGAACACCAGCGATTGAAGCGGTTATGGGATTTGGAGCTGCGGTTGCTTATTTAAATAACATTGGTATGGATAAGATTCATGCTTATGAAATTGAATTGCATCGTTACTTTATTGAGCAAATTCAAACCCTAGATCACATTGAAGTATACAATCCCGAAGCGGATAATGGTGTCATTACCTTTAATATCAAAGATGTGTTTGCACAAGATGCTGCCACGTATTTTAATAGTAAAGGGATTGCCGTACGCAGTGGACAACACTGTGCAAAACTATTAATGGATAAACTTGGTACGAGTGCAACCGTACGTGCAAGTGTATACTTCTATAATACAAAAGAAGAAATTGATTATTTTATTACAGTAGCAAAAACGGCAACCAAAGAAAATATGTTGGATGCGTTTTTCTAGAGGAGAACAAGAATGAATGATTTACTAAACAACCCAATGGTGTTGCGCCAAATTATTATGGATCATTATGATTATCCTCGAAATCACAGTTTGGTTGAGGATGATAGCTATATTCAAAAACATATGGCGAGTGATTCTTGTATCGATGATATTCATGTTCAAGCAAAAATTGTGGATAACGTGATTCAAGATATTCGCTTTGATGGGATTGCTTGTACAATTTCTACAGCTTCTACTTCTATTATGAGCGAACTTTTGATTGGGAAAACCATCAATGAAGCTCAACATATCGTAGATGAGTACAATGCGATGATTGAGCAAAGAGAATTTGATGCTGACTTACTAGAGGAAGCAATCGCCTTTCACAATGTAGGAAAACAAGCAAACCGAATCAAGTGCGCTACGATTGGGTGGAATGCAATTGAAAGTTTAATGAAAGAGGGAAAATAAGATGACTGAAAAAATAATTCCCACAAACGATGATTATAAATATGGATTCCACGATGAAGACGTTTCTATTTATAAAACAAAAAAAGGGTTAACAAGAGAAATCGTAGAAGAGATTTCTACGATTAAAAAAGAACCCCAATGGATGTTGGATTTTAGACTAAAGGCATATGATCATTTTGTGAAAACACCAATGCCAAGTTGGGGGCCAAACTTAGATATGTTGGAGTTTGATGACTATACATACTATATCAAACCAAGTGAGCGCCAAGAGAAGTCTTGGGATGAAGTACCAGAAACAATCAAAGATACCTTTGATCGTCTAGGGATTCCAGAAGCGGAACAAAAATTCCTTGCTGGTGTTAGTACACAATATGAAAGTGAAGTTGTTTATCACAGTATGTTAAAGGAAGTAGAAGAAAAAGGGGTTATCTTTTTGGATACCGATTCTGCACTTCGCGAACACCCAGATTTGTTTAAAAAATTCTTTGGTACCATCGTACCGTATTCTGATAATAAATTCGCAGCATTAAACTCTGCTGTATGGTCTGGAGGAAGTTTTATCTATGTACCCAAAGGTGTTGTACTGGATAAACCATTACAATCCTACTTCCGTATCAATACGGAAAGCATGGGGCAATTCGAACGTACGCTCATCATCGTTGATGAAGGCGCTGAAGTTCATTATGTGGAAGGGTGCACTGCACCAACCTATTCCAAAGATAGCTTACATGCAGCAGTTGTGGAAATCATTGTTCACAAACAAGCGAAATGTCGCTATTCAACGGTACAAAACTGGTCAAGTAATATCCTAAACTTAGTAACCAAACGTACAAAAGTGTTGGAACATGGATTGATGGAATGGATCGATGGTAACATCGGTAGCCACGTAACAATGAAGTATCCAACCTGTGTGCTTGCTGAAGAAGGGGCACGAGGAGTTACGATTTCCATTGCCGTTGCTGGGAAAACCCAAATCCAGGACGCAGGAGCTAAAATGATTCACTTAGCGCCAAATACGTATTCCAATATTATTTCTAAATCAGTGTCTAGAGCTGGTGGAGAAGTAAACTATCGTGGATTGATTTATCACGGTCCTAAGGCTGACAATGCAAGAAGTAAGGTAGAATGTGATACCTTAATCTTGGATAAGGTGAGTAAAAGTGATACGTTGCCAACCAATATTAGTAAAAATATGACCTCAACCATTGAACATGAAGCTACCGTTTCAAAAATCTCGGAAGAACAATTATTTTATTTAATGTCTCGCGGACTTAGCAAAGACCAAGCGACGGAAATGATCGTTTTAGGATTTTTAGAGCCATTTACAAGAGAGCTGCCAATGGAGTATGCGGTTGAACTTAATCAACTGCTGAAAATTGAGATGGAAGGTTCTATTGGATAACGCGTCCATTAGATCTAAGTTCATTGAGAAAAGAGTCGCGCTTTCAGATACTGAACGTGCGACTCTTTCTTGTTTGATATCAAAAAAAGTGGATCAGGCTTTGGTTGGAAAACAGCATGTTGGTATCTATTGCGCTTTTTTAGGAGAGCCTAATATTGTATTAGGGGGAGATAAAATTTTATATGCGCCACGAATTATTGGTAATGAAATGGAATTTGTACGCTTGGATGGTACTTGGATTACAAATCGTTTTGGTATCTTGGAACCCGCGGGAGCTGTGATTGCAACGCACTTGGATGCAATTGTTGTACCACTTGTTTGCTTTGATGATCACAACCAGCGTTTGGGGATGGGAAAAGGATTTTATGACCGTTTTTTGTCGAATTATGATGGATTGAAAATAGGGGTAGGATATCACTTCCAAAAATACAATGGATTTAAGAAAAACAGTTGGGATATTCCAATGGATTGTGTTATAACTGATGTATAATGTGATATTATGGAATGATAAGAAGCTATAGAGGGAGGGGTACATATGCTGCGCTTTTATTACACAGCAAAAAATGCAATGGGAGATAAAATTTCAGGCGATATATTGGCAATCAATTATCCCGAGTTCGCAGAAAAATTGCGAAGAAATGATCTTTATGTAATTGATTATGAAGTCAAGGAAGATGAGGCTGAAGTTAAAGTTGCTTACCGATTGAAGGGAAAAATGTTAGTTATTTTTAGTTCTCAGTTGGCCACGCTTATGAATGCCGGGATTCCTTTGGTAACTGCGTTTGATATCTTATATGAAAAAACGGAGAATAAAAAGTTTAAAGCCATATTATTGGAAATATACGAAGGGTTACAACAGGGGAAAAGTCTTTCCATTTGTATGGAAGAACAAACTGGTGTGTTTCCACCGTTGTTAATGAAAATGGTAAAAGCAGGGGAAGTTTCAGGTACACTAGAAGGTATCTTAGCTAAAATGAGTTTTCATTATGAAAAAGAAAACAAACTGAATAATAAAGTGCGGTCGGCTATGATGTATCCGATCATTTTATCCGTTATCTCTGTTTTGGTTGTCATCTTTTTGGTGACCTTTGTATTACCAACCTTCTTTACGATGTTTGATGGTCAACCCTTACCATTACCAACTCAAATTGTAATGGGATTTGCAAAGTTTATTGAAGAGCGCTGGTATTTAGCACTACTTATTGTGTTCACAGTTTATCTAGGTGGAACACTGTTGTTGAAAACAGAAAAATATCGAATGAAATTTGATACGTTTAAATTAAAAATGCCTATGTTTGGTGTGTTAAACCGTACAATCTACTCCGCTCGATTTGCACGTACCTTTGCAAGTTTACATACAGCTGGGTTACCCGTGCTAGAAAATTTAGAAACCAGTGCGCTAGTACTAAATAATATGTATTTATCAAAACATTTAAGCAAAGCTACAACCAAGGTAAGTGAGGGGGAACTCATCTCTACTTCCATTGCCAATGAAGAAATCTTCGATTCGATGTTGACCTCAATGATCTTTATCGGAGAAGAGTCTGGAGCATTGGATGATATCTTGAACAAAACTGCAAACTTCTATGAAGAGGAAGCGGATGCAGCAACAACGAAAATGGTTGGTTTAATTGAACCGATTATGCTTGTAGTTATGGGGATTGTCATTGGATTTATCGTTATTTCTATCATGTTACCAATCATTGGTATGATGGATCATATTTCATAAAGGAGGGGACATATGAAACTATTAATCGTATTTGAAGGTCGGTTTATTCGACTTATCGTTTATAAAGGAAGTAAAGGTTCTGTTAGTATTAGTGAATCAAAGCACATTGATTTGTTAGCACATGGGCTCAGCTTTGAAGATCTTTCACGTATGGATGCCTTGTATCCAATCATCAAACAAGCATTACAAGGAATGAAATACAATAAAAAAGGTGTGCGTTTGATCTTGAATAACCGTCAAGTTATTTCAAGAGAGTTGCGTGTTCCACGCAGTGAAGACGCACATGAACTAGCAAAACTTGCACGCAATGAGATGAAGGCGAATTTAATTTTAACGGATGATTATTTGGTTGAATACGCACTAATGGATCAAGAGGCACTTGAACCACAATTCCAACGTGCACTTGGTATGGCAGTTCAGGCGAGTACCGCACGTAATTATGTACAGTTGTTAGAGCGCTTAAAACTAAAAGTTGCTGGTATTTATACGGGCTATGAAAGTTTCTTAGCGTTGGTTAAACAGCAAAATTACAAAGGAATTACCTTATATTTTGATATTTCGCAAACCTACGTACGTTTGTATTTATTCGAAGATGATCGTTATGTTTTAATGCGTAACTTACGCTATTTCGATATGGAAGAGGAAAATATTGAGAGTATCCAACAAATCATCAATGAAAACTTGGCGAAAATGGAACAATTCTTGTATACCAAACGTCGCAATGCTGTTATTGATCATTTGGTTTTCTTAGGAAATAACAATCATCTTCCAACGCTTGTTACAATGAACCAAGATGTTGCAAGTGATGTCAGTTTGATGACTCTTGATTGCAAAGGGGTAGAACACGCAGAGCAATTTGTCAATGCACTGGGAATTACAGTTGATGAGCGTATTGGCAGTGAGTATTTACGTCAGTTGGACGGTTATAAAAAAGAGGGCTCCAAAGTTTCAAGCAATCAAAAGTTCTTAGTGCAACAAGCGATTATGATGATTGCAATTGTTGCTATTAGTACGATTGTAGTGAGTGGGGTTACAATGTTTTATCAATTCCAGTTGAATGGGATACAAGATGATATTGCAGATTTAAATAATGATGCTACCTATAATCAACTCGTTCTAGATAACAATGAATTGAATCGATTGTCTACCTTCAACCAAACAACACAGGCGTTCTTTGATTTGAAGCTCGCACAACCCAAGGTAAGTGAAGAAATCTTTACCTTACTTTATGAAGGTGAAATTCAACCAACAATTTCTAGTTTAGAAGTAAGTGGAGAAACTTTGAGCATTACAGCATCACTACCGCGCCATGCAGATATTGTTACCTTTGTTCAATCCTTGATTGATTCAAATTTATTTGCAAGTGTAGACTATAATGCATTTGCGGGAAGCTCTGAATCTTATGGATTCCAGATGACATTCATATTGCAGGGGGGAAACTAGATGAAACTATCAAAACGTGAGAAGAAGCTGGTATCGTTATTGCTCGGTTTACTAGCTGTAACACTAGCAGCATTCTTGGTTATTTTGCCAGGAATGACAAATATTAGCATGTTGCAACAAGATATCGAAATTAGTCAATCACAGTTAGACAACATGCAAGCGTTGATGGATCAAAAATCAACCATTGATGCCAACTTAATTTCAGAAAAAGAAAAGCAAGCAAATTACCAAACTTTGGTCATTGAAAAACGTACTCACAATCAATTTCATGCTTATATCGACACATTTGTTACAAACAGTAGTCTCCGCGTGGAATCCTTTGATATCAACGCTACAGAGGTTGAAAACAGCTATGTAGTGAATCTCACTTTAGTGGGAGATCAACGAGCGTTCCGTAATTTTATTGAAAATCTTAATAGTACGGATCAAAGTATGTATATTACAAGTTTTAACATGGGAGATGATAGTGAAACATATCGCGTTAGTTTAGCGGTATTTGAATTGGAACATATTCAACTTCCATAAGGAGGAAGGATCATGAAAAACAACAAAGGGTTTACCCTGGTTGAAGTCGTTGTAGCTACAGCGATCTTAAGTTTGGTTGCAATCATGTTTTTTGGATTGTTTACCACAAGTAATGCCATTAGTTTACGGGCAAGTTTAAAGCGTGATGATACCCAAGATGTATCATCCCAGTTACAAAACAATAATAAAACAGATTGTTCGGATGGGGAAACGATTGATATTTTAGGACAGCCAGCGTGTAAAGTTTGTAAGGTTGGAGATAATGGTGTGGAACTGTGCACCATTCAAGCGATTGAATGAAGTTGAATAACAAAGGGATAACCCTAGTGGAAGTACTCGTTATTTCAGCGATTACGACCATCCTAATTGGAGCGATTGGTACGGTATTTCTAACAACCAACAATATCTTTAACTCCAATAGCAAACGTATTCACCTGGAAAATATTGCACAAAATATCGATCGGTACTTGGACCGAGAATTTTTATACAAACAGGCAAAAGCAGATACCCGCTATTGTTTACGACTCGTGGATCCTCAAACGCTGCTATTAGAAACACAGGAGTACATTGGTGAGGCTAAAAATGAGTGGAAAGCGAATCCAGATGCTACTTGGGACCGCAATATTGTTGAGGATATGTTGTTGGGGACGAGCATTGAAGCATTTGTGCCTAGGAATCTAGGAAATGGCGTGATACAGTACGATATCACCTTGCGCGATGCCAATAAACAAATCACACTGACGGAAAATTTTTCGTTTTTAAACTATGGGGATAAACCAAGTGGTCTTACGTATGTTCCGGCTACTGAGGCTGGTGGAGATGCGGTGTTTTGTTTGAAATAAAAAAAGGACTGTTAGAATAACAGTCCTAAGTACCACTGAAACAGTGATGTTCCAAACAGGGAAGCAAGATAAATGCCAACAGCCAAATAAGGACCGAATGGAATTTCCGTCTTACGTCCAACGCGTTTGGTTGCAAGTAAATAAATACCGACTATACCACCTATCATGATACCGATAAATAAGGCTACAAGGATTGCTTGATAGCCAAGCAAAAATCCTGCGGTTGCCATGAGTTTTACATCGCCACCACCTAAGCCTCCTGTGAGTACTGCCACAAGATAAAGTGGAATACTTACAACAAAGAAGCCAAGCACGTGGTGCATCGGATTCGTATCGAAGAATAGAATGGCAAAACATCCAAGGATAAAAAGGATGAGTTGTAAGCGGTCCGGTATGATCATATGATCAAAATCAATCATCGTCAGTACGATGAGTACTGCGACAAGCATCAAATGAAATAGTAGGGCAAGACTTGGACCATAAACTAAAAATCCAACTACAAACAAAATGCCTGTGACTGTTTCAATGATGGGATAACGTGGTGAAATCTTGCTTTTACAGTAACGGCAAGCACCCCCCAAACCCAAGTAACTTGCAATGGGAATCAAATCCTTTGCAGCCAATTGGTGATTGCACGTTGGACAATGTGAGAAGCCTTTGCTTACAGATTTCCCATTGGGAATTCTATAAATGCAAACGTTTAAAAACGAACCAATCACACTTCCAAGGATAAAAAAATACAATGTAAGCAGTAACGTATCCATATATTCACCTCAAATCAATGATACATGATTTAACTAGAAAAGGAAACAAGGGAGAGCTAATATGAGAAAAAACATTCGTCTAGGGGAAGTTTTAATTGAACAAAATAAGATTAGTGAAATTCAACTTCAAATCGCATTAAATAAGCAAAAAGAAGAACCGGGAAAACGGTTAGGTGATATCTTAATCGAACTTAATATGATTTCGGAACGGGATATGTTATCCAGTTTAGCAAAGCGTTTGAACTTAGAATTTTCTGAGAGTCTGGAGCGTTCCATTGATATTGAAACAACGAAATTTGTCAATGAAACCCTAGTACGTAAAAGTAATGTTGTCCCACTCTATATCAAAAATGGAGTATTGTATGTTGCTACAAGTGACCCACTCAACTTTTATGCAATCGATGATGTTGCCATGGCGTCAGGATTTGATGTTCGCGTTATTGTAGCATCTCATTCTGATGTCCAAGGGGCAATTGAACGCTTGTACACGAAAGCACAAGCAAAAACAGCGATGGATACCATCTTTACTGAGTTTGGAGACTTTGTCGATACCGTTCAAGTCCAAGCAGAAAGTGATAGTGCAACGAAGATTGATTCTTCTCCGATTGTCCAATTGGTAAATTCGATTATCAAAGAAGCAGCTCAACAAAATGCGAGTGATATCCATATTGAGCCACTCAAGTACAGTACAAATGTACGCTTCCGTATCGATGGTGATTTGATTGCACATACGACACTTACTTCAAATACCCATGATTTATTGAGCACGCGTATTAAAATTATGGGTGGAATGAACATTGCTGAAAAACGCCAGCCACTCGATGGTGGTTTTACGATGGATTTAGGAGACCGTAAAATCGATATTCGTGTATCAACCCTACCAACGATTTATGGTGAAAAAGTTGTAATGCGTTTGCTAGGAAATGATCAAAGTATTGACTACCGTATTGATGCGATTGGTTTTTCAGAGAAAAACTTAGCACTTGTAAAACGCACACTACTCAACACCAATGGTGTAATTTTGGTATCAGGTCCAACCGGTTCTGGTAAAACGACAACAAGTTATGCAATTCTACAAGAAATTGCTAAGCCTTCGCACAACGTTGTTAGTGTTGAGGATCCTGTGGAAAAAGCATTTGATAATATGAATCAAGTACAAATCAATGAAAAATCTGGTTTAACGTTTGCCAAAGGGTTGCGCTCGATCTTACGTCAGGATCCCGATGTTATTTTGATTGGGGAAATTCGTGATGAGGAAACAGCTGGCATTGCCATCAAGGCAGCAATTACCGGTCACTTGGTTTTGTCGACCATCCATACGAACGATTCGGTTTCTACTGTGAGCCGTCTGGTTGATATGGGGGTAGAACCGTATCTGTTATCTTCTGCATTGCGTAGTGTAATTTCACAACGCTTGGTTAAACGCTTGTGTCCACACTGTAAAACATCGGCACCGATCAGTGAAGATAAGCAAGCTGTGTTACAAACACAAATGGATGAAGTTATGGTACCAGTTGGTTGTGAGAAGTGTAATCATACTGGATACAAAGGCCGTATTGGATTGTATGAAGTATTAACAATTAACAATCAGTTGGCTGGTATGATTTCACGCGGTCGTCAAATTGATGAAATCCGTGAGGTTGCAATACAACAAGGACTTACGACCTTGAAAGATGAAGCCGTACGCTTATTACAGGAAAAAGAAACGTCGTATGAAGAAGTCATTCGTATCGTGTACTCAGTAGAGTAGGAGGAGCTTATGAATATATTTCAAACAGCGAGAGCAATGCAGGCAAGTGATATTCACCTTACCAATAACTTACCCGTTATTTTCCGTGTGGATGGGCAACTGATAACAGCAGATGCGAAAATCTTAACGAGTGGGTATATCTATCAACAAATTGAAGCGGTTTTAACTCCAAAAGAATTACGTCGTTACGACGCTGGAGAAGATATCGATACAGCAATTAATGTAGAGGGTCAACGGTATCGTCTTAATGCATTCCGTCAAAAAGAGCACTATGCGCTTTCCATTCGTGTACTCAACGACATCATCCCAACCATTGCCGAATTGGGCTTACCTCCGGTATTGAAAACATTGTGTATGAAAAAACGTGGACTTGTTTTGGTTGTTGGACCTACGGGTAGTGGAAAATCAACGACCTTGGCTTCGATGATCAATTACATCAACGAGCAAAAACGCTGCCATATTCTAACACTAGAAGATCCGATTGAATATATTCACAACCATAAAAAATCAATGATCAACCAACGTGAAATTGGTACGGATGTGGAAAGTTTTGAGCGCGGGCTGCGCAGTGCCTTGCGTGAAGATCCAGATGTCATTCTCGTTGGGGAGTTGCGTGACTTTGAATCGATTTCCTTAGCTATTTCAGCAGCAGAAACTGGACACTTGGTTTTTGCCACATTACATACCTCAGGAGCACCAGATACGATCGATCGTATCATTGATGTGTTCCCCGCAGGACAACAAAATCAAATTCGAATGCAATTATCAACAACGTTGTTAGCAGTCGTATCACAAGCATTACTTCCACTACGCAATGAAACGGGACGTATTGCATGTGTTGAGGTCATGTTGAAAAGCGATGCGATTAGTAACTTGATTCGTGAAAATAAAACGTATCAAATTTTGAGTACTATGCAGACAGGGCTGAAAGATGGTATGATTCCATTTGATACTCAATTGCTTTCTCTGTATCAAGCTGGTAAAATTAGCCATGAGACTTTGATGGAATCGGCACACGATTTACAAAGTGTTCAAAAAATTTCGAAAGGACTGAACTACGATGTATCTTATTGATTTGGATGGCACACTGTATAGTGGTCACCAACGAATTGATGGGGCACTAGAATTTATTCAATATTTACAAGAAACGAAGCAAGCCTTCGTTTTTCTTACAAATAATGCCTCACGTACCAAAAAACAAAATGTAGAGCACCTAGAATCTTTAGGCTTTACTGGAATTAAGGAGGAGCATTTCTTTACCTCTGCCATGGCAGCGGCCCAGTATGTCGCTCAAACCTATGAAGCGCGTCGTGCATTTTATCTTGGAATGGATGGCTTAGAGGAAGCATTGCTTGCATCGGGCTTTACCCTAGTACAAGAACAAGCGGATTTTGTCTTTGTAGGTTTGGATAAAATGGGAACCTATTCAAAATATTCGCAAGCATTAGAAAATCTAATGTCAGGGGCAATCCTAGTAGGAACCAACCACGATCGTAAATTACCTTATAACAATACCTATCATATCGGAAATGGAGCGATAGTGACCATGTTGGAGTATGCAAGTGGTCAATCTTCACTAAAAATTGGAAAACCTTATCCCACAATCTTGCAAATGGCTTGTAATTATTATAAAGTTAAGAAAGAAGACATGGTTATGATTGGTGATAATTTAGAAACCGATATTCTTTTGGGAGTCCATGCAGAAATCGACACGATTTTTGTAACAACGGGTGTCCATACAAGTGAAGATTGCTCGCGATTGCAGATCTTACCAACTAGAACCATTTCAACATTAAAAGAGCTAATTGTCGAAAAATGATGAAAAAAAGCGAATTTTTGATATTTTATTTGGTAAATTCATTGACAAAGGGTTTTGGAAAGTGTAAGATAGTCATCGGTAGTAATACCTAAGATAACGATTATCCTATAAATCCATTTCCCCCCCACCCGGATTTATAGGTTATCCCCCCAAATATAATAATATAAATCGTTATTTATCATCATGGAGACGCAATTGCGTCTTTTTCTTTTATATTCGAGGGGGAAATTATGATCCATATCATCACAAAAGATCCTACATTTTATAGCGATTGGAAACATCGCTTAGAGGATCTAGGTATTGAAAATGCCATCTATTTAAATCAAAAACCAAACCGATACAGCGCATCTTTACAACTACTAGATAGCCGCTTACAGGAAGAAATACAATTACAAACCAAAACGCACACCATTTGTGTATCGCGTGAAAAAGAGGAACTCGGGCTCAGTTTATCTGACCCGGATCAAGTTATTTTGGATACATTACGTCATCAAGAAAAAACATATCAATTAGAAAGTGAAAAACATTTTTATCAAGTTTTGAGTGCCCACGCGCCATTTTTATGTTGGGTAAAAGATGAAAATCATCGCTTTTTATATTGTAATGAAGCATTTACTACGTATGCTGGATTACAGGATGAATCGTACTATATGAAACGCTCTCACGAAATATGGGGGACGGATCAAGTACGCTGTGAACCCCATGATCGAAAAGTTATGCAGGAAAAAATTGAGTTACGCTATCACGATTTTTTACCATCCAAAGATCAAATAAAAGAATTTGAAATTCGAAAAATTCCTCTAATGGACGAAGTAGGGGAAATCGAAGGGGTATTAAGTTATGCCTACGATATTAGTAATGTAAAGAAAATGGAAGGATTGATGGATACCCTCATCAATAATATTCCCTTTCGTGTATGGTTTAAAGATACCGAAGGGAAGTTTATTAAGCTCAATCAATTACATGCTGATTTTTTCGAAGCGAAAAGTGAAGATTTAATTGGTGTTTGTGAATATGATTTATTGGAAGAAAATAAAATGGAAATTATCGCCAATGACGAAGAGTTGATTGTACAACCCAATTCAACTATTTCGTATTGGAGCGAAGAGGGTCCACAAGGTAAACATGAATATAAAGTATATAAAACAAGTGTGATTGACGAGCAAGGAAAGATTGCTGGAATCTCTGGTTTTGCACAAGATATTACTGAAATCAATCGAACGCACCGTGCGATTCGTAAATTAGCCTATCGCGATCCCTTGACCAACCTTTATAATGTGCGCTATATTCGCGAGCAAATCAATGCACGTTTAGCAAACGATGAACCGGTCAATCTTGCGTTGTTGGATTTGGACAATTTTAAAACAATCAACG
>JBOFMT010000079.1:0-22713 GCA_051658525.1 Erysipelotrichaceae bacterium
AACGACCTCTTCCTAAGAATTGGTGAGTGTGCAATACGGTAGATAAATCGTTACGCATACAAGGTAACAATTCTTGAACCCCTATAATTGCACAACCACTCTCCGCAATGAGACGCGCAACACCACCAAAGCGTTGTTCCCATCGATTTTGTGGTCTAGGAAATAAAAAGTCTCGTTTTACATTAAAGCTCATCACACGTAATTCCATCCCAGTTCCCCCCTTGGTATGTTATAGCTATAGTCTATCATAAGATGGATTAAAAAGGGATAATTAACGAATAAACGTGGGAAGAAAATTCATAATTTATCCTTTTTACCACCAGAAGTGCTATAATAGGGAAAAGAAAAAAGGAGGAATTTATATGGAATGGTTATGGATTATTCCTGTCGTATTACTTGTGGTTTTAGTCGCTTATGGTGTAGGTGCTTATAATAGTTTTATTAAGCTAAACAATCAAGTAGAAGAAGCATTTTCCACGATGGATGTCTATTTATTAAAACGTTATGATTTGATTCCGAACTTAGTAGAAACGGTAAAGGGTTATGCATCACATGAAAAAGAAACCTTAGAACAAGTCATTTCAGCGCGAAATAAAGGATTGAGCGGTGGTAGTGTGGATGAAAAAGTAGCAAATGCCGATGCCTTTTCGAGTGTATTAGGACGTTTGTTGGCCATTACGGAAAGCTATCCTGACTTAAAAGCCAATACGAATTTTATGGATTTGCAAAAGCAATTGCAATTCATTGAAGGTGAAATTGCCAATGCGAGAAAGTATTACAATGCAGTTGTGAAAAATTACAATACCAAAGTACAGTCAATTCCAAGTAACATCGTAGCAAATATTGCCGGATTTAAAAAACACAAAATGTTTGAAGTACAGGAAGCAGCACAACGTGAGAACGTTAAAGTTTCTTTCTAGTCTAGCGCTTGCGCTTGCGTTATTTTTTACAACCCAAATCTCAACGCATGCGCAAGCAAATTTTGTGATTGAAACCTACGATGTAGAAATTCAAGTAAAGAGTGATGGCGTCTTAGCGATTAAAGAGACGATTGATACTCTCTTTTCTTCACGTTCACATGGAATTTATCGAACGATACCGACACGCTATGCAGTTTCACTTGAAGATGCATCCGCGAGTATTAACAAAACGGTATTTTTCCCAATCAGAAAGATCGTGAGTAACACGATGATGGACATTGAAGAAGATCTAAATGGAGTGGTCTTACGCCTTGGTGATCCTGATGTCTATGTCGATGGCAATCAAACCTATGAAATTGCTTATGAAATGATCACCAGAGATTTGGGATTGTCCCAAGACTATTTTTATTTCAATGTTATTGGGGATAGCTGGGATACACAAATCCAAAATGCGAGTTTTACCCTACGTTTTGATAGCAGTGTGGATTGGAGTAACTTTAAAGTATTTTATGGAACCTTAGGAAGTACCAATCAAGCCAACAACAACTGTAGTTTTAACGATGCGCAAAACGAAGTATTTTGTACGATGATTTCCCTAAATAACTACGAAGCGCTAACGGTAAGTTTACCCTTAGGTGAGTACTTTAGTTTTCAAGATAACACACCATATTATTGGGTGATTGTACTTGTTGCCTTGTTTGTCTTGTTAGCTGCTGGTGTGATGTTCTTACGGTATGGGAAAGATGATGATTTAGTCCAACCGGTGATGTTTACACCGCCAACTGGCGTGAATGCTGCGATGTGCGGTTATATTATCGACTTACAAAGCAATACCCGAGATGTGGTTAGTTTGATATTAGAGTGGGGAAAACAAGGTCATATCATCTTACAAGAAGAAGGGGATGGCCTACGATTAAAAAAAGTATCTGAATTAGAAGTGGATGTTCCATTATTTGAGAAAAACTTTTTTGATGCGATATTTAAACAACGCGAAGAAGTAACAACCAGTCAACTAGATGAGAACTTTGCACAGGATTTGAATCTTGCGAAAGAACAATTACGTCGCTATTTTGGGGTTAAGGATCATCGATTGATGGATGAAGTTGCACGTAAATGGCAGGTTATTTTTGGATTGCTTACACCGATAGCCATAGCCCTACATGTTGCTGTCTCACTGTATTTGTATTTATACAGTGTGTTGATTGCGATATTTGCTGGAATTATCGTCTATACATGTATCGTGCTATTGTATGGTTTTGCGCTTCTTAACAAAGAACAATACTACAACAATAAAAAGCGAACCATTGGTTTGTTTGTGCTGTTAGGTGGTATCTATCTAGGATTTGGCGCTGTGTATTTGTTTGTGATGCGCTATGTCGAATCCGGTATGATGGCAAGTATGCTACACTTATTTTTGATCCTAGCAAATACGTGTATCATTCTCTTTTTGGATAAGCGCTCAGCTTATGGTAATCGTGTCAAAGGAGAAGTATTAGGTCTGAAACACTTTATTGAAGTAGCAGAAAAAGATCGCTTAGAACTCTTGTGTCGCGATAATCCAATGTATTTCTATGATATCTTGCCGTATGCTTATGCCTTTGGATTAAGTGATCAGTGGCAAGAGCACTTTAAAACGATGGAAATACCAGCACCAACCTATTATTATGGAAGTGATTTATCAACTTGGATCCTACTTTCTCACCTCAATCGTTCGATGTATCATATGCAAACTGCGATGTCGAGTGTCCCTGCACCAAAATCCGGCAGTAGCGGTGGAAGCTTCTCTGGTGGCGGTGGTGGATTCTCCGGTGGTGGTTTTGGTGGTGGAGGCGGCGGAAGCTGGTAACATCTAAAAATCAAGACTAGAATTTTTTCACATACTGTGTCATAATAAGCTACCTAAGAGGAGAAGTTATGGCACAAAGAAGAAAAAAGAAGAAAATTAAAGTAGATAAGCGTCGCTTTAAAAAAGATAAAAAATATGCAATTGGAGTCATTATCTTTGTCTTGTTGACACCGGTAATGGATATGTTGTACGACAGCTGGATTACCAAACGATTGGAAGCAGAGGCGACCATCGTAACCTTAGAAAAATGTGTCGATGGAGATACTGCTTACTTCCATGGAATTGGGAAAACGCGTTTTTTATATATTGATACGCCAGAGAGTACGAATAAAATTGAACCTTATGGAAAAGAAGCTGCAGCTTACACTTGTTCGATGTTAGAAAATGCAAATGAAATTAAACTTGTATTTGATGGAGATCGCTTGGATAAGTACAACCGTGTTCTTGCCTGGGTTTTTGTTGATGATGTTTTATTACAAGAAGAATTGACTCGCAGTGGCTTGGTAAAGAAGTTTTATGATTATGGAGACTATGCTTACGAAGCCCGGATGCTGGAAGCGATGCAATTTGCCCAAGATGCAAAGAATGGTATTTTTTCCGAATAATTTGAGTGATTGTCCAACAATCGCTCTTTTTTATACGGTTTTTGATTGACTTTTCATATAGACTAATTATGATAAAGAAAAGAGGTGAGACAATGAAGACAAATGGTACTTTACATCAAATCGATGTAATGAAAAGTGAACAAAACGTGAAACAGGCCCTTGATTGGCTCAGTGATATCGTACGTTCGAACCGCTATAATTTTGAACGGTTTATTGCGGTTGGATTGGATATTAATGTGGAACGTCAAGTATTTGCGACCTATGATATCCATGATCTCATTTATGCCAACACACCTCTCGACATTGAATATGGCGATGTGCTAACCATTGGTATCGCTATCGCTAACCTAAAACCTTTGATGCGAAGCGTCATCATTCATCGCTATGTTTGTCATCATACGGTGGAAGAGATTCGCGTGTATGATCCTTCCTACTATGCGCATATTCGTATAGCGTATCGTCATTTAAGTAATATCTTAGGACTAACGGTGTATGAAAATGCGTAAGTGGCTGCGTCGCTTGGCACTCATCTTTTGTGGTGGTGTATTTCTTTACGCTGGTTGGAATATTGTTCAAATACTCGCAACCCAACAAGAAGACAAACAACTCCAACAAGAACTATCCACTTATGTAGTTATTCCAGAAGATATTGAAACGCTAGAGCCAGAAGAAGTAGCACAGCAAATTGAGCTAGATGCAACATCACTCGCTAAAATGAACCCAGATTATCGGGGCTTTTTATGGATTCCACAAACCAATATTGCTTATCCTTTGGTCCAAGCACGTGATAATAGCTATTATTTAAATCATAACTTTCTAGGTCAATCTCACTTTGCAGGAAGTATTTTTCTTGATTATCGTAGTTTTGGTGATTTTACAGGAAATCAAACCATCATTTATGGCCATAAAGTAGATTATGGAACGATGTTTTCGCAGCTAGAAAAATTCAGTTCCCAAGCATTCTTTGATGGAGTAGATAGCTTGTATCTCACGATTGCGGACATCACATATCCGCTTACCATATCAAGTTTTGGTGTCTATGATGCCACAGGTTTTATTTACCAAACAAGTGTACCCCTAGACCAGCGACCACAGTATTTGGCGCAAGTAGCAGCACAAGCAATGTATGTTCGTGACTTGGATTGGCAAGCAGGGGATCAAATCGTAACCTTATCCACTTGTGTTAGCTTTGATGCGAATAACACCCAGCGTTATGTCTTACAAGCACGCTTACGACTCCCTTAAATAAAAGCTTTTCAAACAGGAAAAAAATTGATACAATAGTTGAGAATTGGGGTGTTTTATGAATAGATTCAATCAACGTCGTCTTTCGAATGTACAATTAATGGTAAACGCCATTCTCTCTTTGGTGATGGCGTTTTTTCTATTGTTTTTTCAGTGGTTTGTGGAAGATGTTATTATTATAATTATGTTTGGTAGTTTGCTCTTACGGATGTGTTCTGACCTTTTTGGTGTTTGGTTACAACGTGCTAGCAAACCCGCATGGTGGATGTGGTGCGCACCATTTGGATATGGGATATTGGCACTGTTGGTGCTGTGTTTCCAATCCCAGTTTTTAAATCTGTTTCCTTGGTTACTCGTACTAGCCTTAACACTAGAAGCCTTAAGTCATTTGATCGCTTGGACCATTTATTATCAAAATAACGTTGCGAATCGTATGCGACGTCTGCTATCAGGATTACTCAGTGTTGGCTTTGGTTTAATACTTGTATGGAACCCACACTATCGCTTACAAATTACCTTTTTCTTAGCTGGTTGTTATTTCATTCTTCATGCCTTGTTAACGGTATATGGTGTAGTAAGCTCCATCTTTCCAGAGAAGACACAGCGCATCAAACGTAAGGTACGCCTTGCATTACCCGTGTTTTTTAGTGCCTGGATTCCAAGTCGCATGTTACGAGAAATCAATGAAAGTTTTGGTATCGGCTATAAAGGTGAAGTCATGTTAGAAACCAAGCAAGATAAAAAGCCGGAAATTGAAGTATTGATTCATATGAGTGATACGCAAACGGGAAAATTTGGTCATGTCGATCTTGTGATTGGTGATGACGTTATCAGTTATGGTAGCTACGATCATGAACGCATGATGTGGAAGAGTAGTATTGGAGATGGGGTATTATTTGTTGCCAAACGGGATACCTACATTCCATTTTGCCAACGACACTCCAATAAAACACTCATAAGCTATGGCTTATCCTTAAATCAAGTCGAATACAATGCCCTCTTTACCAAGTTATCTAAGATCATGGAGCCCTGTTATGCTTGGCAACCGAAAAGTCAGCGCATGCCACAACAAATCAAGGAATTTAAAGACTATGGTTCCATGTTGTACAACGCAACGCAAGCGAAGTTCTACAAGTTTCATACAGGTATGTATAAGACCTATTTTGTCTTACATACCAACTGTGTTTTACTAGCGGATGACGTGTTGGGAAGCAGTGGTATAGATGTGATTAAGCTTTCTGGTATCATTACTCCAGGAACGTATTTTGACTTTTTTGAACAGGAGTTTTTAAAAGAAAAATCCAGTGTAATCTCTAGAACGGTGTACAAATAAGAAGATGCGATTGCATCTTCTTTTTATTAAGAAAAAAAACGATGTTTTATGGGCAAATAATTTGAGAGGTTCCCATAATTTCGTTATAATAAGGCTATCTGAAAGAAAGAAGAGGGATTTCAATGAAAGAAGCTATGAAACTAATTGGGAATACACCATTATATCGTATCCCAAATACCAATATCTATGTTAAGTTAGAAAAGTTTAACCTTGGGGGAAGTGTCAAAGATCGTTCTGTTATGGGGATGATGTTGGATGCACAAGATCGTGGTGTTTTAACCGAAGGAAAAACGATTGTAGAAGCAACGAGTGGTAATACGGGGATTGCCATCGCATTACTAGCCAACCTATTCAACTATAAAGCGAAAATCTTAATGCCAGAAACGATGAGTGTAGAACGTCGTCAAATCATCAAAGCCTATGGTGCAGAACTGATTCTAACACCGGGCTCTGAAGGGATGAAAGGGGCGATTGCGCGGGCACAAGCAATTTTAGAGAGTGAAGAGGATACCGTTGCCTTAGGTCAATTTGACAATCCAGCCAATGCTAATTATCACTATCGTACAACGGGGCAGGAAATCTTGAAACAAGTGACCAATATTGATGCCTTTATTTCAGGTGTTGGTACGGGTGGTACCTTTACTGGAGTTAGTAAAGCCTTGAAAGAAGTGTATCCAAATGTCAAAGCAATTGTGGTAGAACCAGAAAATTCTCCAATTATTTCCAAAGGAAATGCAGCACCTCATAAAATTGCTGGGATTAGTGCAGGGTTTGTTCCAAGTATTCTAGATCGTAATTTAATTGATGGTTACTTATATGTGTCGGATCAAGATGCATTTGATATGGCTAAATGCTTTGTAGCTGAGTATGGAATTCTAGTTGGGATTTCTAGTGGAGCGAATATTGCTGCTGCCTTTGCTTATGCCAAAGCGCATCCAGAAGAAGTCATCGTAACCATTGCACCAGACGGTGGAGAAAAATACCTAAGCGTATTACAGTTTGATTAAGATGAGTTTACGTGCTGAATTAAAATACAACGTAGCACGCGTTCGCGCCATTGATGGTGCTGCTCACTCCAATGCGGAAGTGTATTGGTTATATCCACACATCAAAGCCTTGGTGTTTTACCACTTTGCCCATCGCTTGTATCAAAAACAACATTTTTTCCTTGCCCGTTTTTTATCCAATGTGGCTCGTAATTGGACCGGAATTGAGATTCATCCAGGAGCTGTGATTGGCAAGGGATTGTTTATTGATCACGGTGTTGGTGTGGTAATTGGCGAAACGAGTATCATCGGCGATGACTGTTTGTTTTACCATGGAGTAACGATTGGTGCTACGGGGAAAGTAGAAACCTCTTCCAAGCGACATCCAACCATTGGCAATCGAGTAACGATTGGAGCCAATGCTTTGGTACTTGGCAATATCACCATCGGTGATGAAACTACGATTGGTGCCAATGCCGTCGTAACAAAAGATGCACCGGCAAATGTAACCTTAGTAGGAATGCCTGCAAAAATATTACAACGATAAGAACTTGACAAATATCAAGTTCTTTTTTTGTTTGTGAAAGTAAGCGTTTACAAAAAAGGGTTACTGTGGTACTATAAAACTATAGTTAGTTTTATAGTTTTCTAGAGGAGGATGAAGATGGAAACAATCTTAATGGGGGCAATGGAATTACTAGCAGCACAAGGGTTGAAATTTACAATGGATGACTTGGCAAAACACTTGCGAATGAGTAAGCGTACGCTCTATGAAAAAGTCGGGGGAAAAGAACACTTATTGCAACTTTGTATGGAAGAATACTTTACGCAAGTAAAACAGTTGGAACAAGAGATATTAAATGAAGCGTCAACGAATGGCTTTGAGAAATTAAAACAGCTTGTCGTTTGCCAACCAGCAATGGGGAAAAATCTACATATCTCACAACTCAGTGGATTAAAGGATACTTATCCAGTTCTTTATGAAGAGGTTGTTTACCGTGTAGATCATGATTGGAATGCAACCTATGATTTATTGGATGAGGCCATTGCACAAAAAAGTGTAAGACCAATCAATAAGGATTTATTTCGATTGATGGTTGTTGGTACGATTGAACAACTACTCGTTCATGAATTACCAAAGGAATATGACAACTTTGATTTAGCGCTACATGCTTGTATGGATTTATTGTTTGAAGGATTAAAAGGAGAAGCTTATGAGAAAGTCTAGTGCCATTAACTTCAATTGGGAATACGTTCCGTATTATGATGAAAGTGTGTTTACAAAGGATGCGAGTGCATTTCAAGCGATTGAGTTACCGCATACCAATAAGGAGTTTCCTTTACAATATGGAAATGAACAAGACTATCAGTTTATTTCAACCTACCGTAAACAACTCACACTAACCAAGCCACAGGCAGATGAAGCGGTTTGGTTGCATTTTGAAGGGGTTCAAGTGCACTGCGATGTGTATTTGGATACGCATCTTATCGGTTGTCATACGGGTGGCTACGATGCCTTCGATGTGGATTTAACTTCACACATCCTAGAAGACAAAGACTATCAACTAGTCGTTGTAGTAGACTCCCGTGAATTAGAACATGTTCCACCGTTTGGGCATGTTGTTGATTACTTAACGTATGGTGGGATTTATCGTGAAGTCCAACTTGTGTACGCACCAAAACAACGCATTGATGATGTTTTTGTAAAAACCTTATGGAATGATGGTTGGGTGTTGGAATACGATTTAACACTCACACAGCTTGCTGCAAATCAATCGATTGAAGTTGAGCTAGTGGATGAACAAAGTAATTGGGTAAGTGAGCGCACTCTACTTGCTGCTACAAAGCAAACCCTACGTTTACAACTAAGTGATATCGTTGCTTGGGATATTGATAATCCCCATCTTTATCAGGCACGCTTCTGCTTATATCAAGACGAACAAGTGGTTGATGTTTGGGAAGAGCAGATTGGTTTTAGAACCGTCAATTTCCAAGCAGATGGTTTTTATCTCAATGGGAAACACTTAAAATTAAGAGGTTTAAATCGTCATCAAAGTTATCCTTATGTTGGTTATGCAATGCCAAAATCAATGCAGGAACAAGATGCAAAGATCTTAAAAGAAACACTAGGGTGTAATATTGTAAGAACGTCACACTATCCACAAAGCAAACACTTCTTACGCGCTTGTGATCGCTTGGGATTATTAGTCTTTACTGAAATTGTTGGGTGGCAACACATTAGTAAGGATGAGAGATGGCGCGAACTCGTCTTAACAAGTACACAGAACATGATTCTACAATATCGCAATCATCCTTCGATTATTATTTGGGGTGTCAGAATCAATGAAAGTCAAGACGATCATGAACTGTATACAAAAACCAATGCTCTAGCAAAAGAACTTGATCCAACCAGAGCTACGGGTGGTGTTCGCTTTATTAAAAACTCTGAGTTACTAGAAGATGTTTATACATATAATGATTTCTCACATCGAGGTGATAACGCAGGACTAGAAACAAGAGCGGCGGTAACCAAAACCAAAGATCGAGCGTATTTGGTCACAGAGTACAATGGACATATGTTTCCAACCAAACGCTTTGATGATGAAGCCCACCGTCGTGATCATGCTTTGCGCCATGCCAATGTCTTAGCATCGATGTACAGTGATACAAGTATTTCTGGTTGTATTGGATGGTGTATGAATGATTACAATACGCATCAAGATTTTGGTAGTGGGGATCGTATTTGTTATCATGGGGTACTCGATATGTTTCGAATGCCAAAACTAGCTGCTAGTGTTTATGCTTCACAACAAGATAAACTTCCCGTTATGGAACTTTCTAGCACGATGAATATTGGAGAACATGCCGCAGGGGAGCTTGGTGTGATCTATGCCTTTAGTAATATGGATGCGATTCGGGTTTATAAAAATGATACCTACATCCAAACCTTCTATCCAGATCAATCCAAGTACAAAGATATGCCACATCCACCGATTGTAATTGATGACTTAATTGGTGATTTGATCAAAGATAATGAAAGCTATACGCCAGCAATTGCGGCAAAAATCAAAGAGGTGTTACTAGCGATTGCAAAATATGGATTACCAAGTTTACCACTCAAATTTAAACTTAAAATGTTACGACTTATGAGTTTTCATGGTTTAACGATGGATGATGGGATGCAACTCTATGGCAAATACATTGGTAACTGGGGGCAAAAAGCAATTCAGTATCGCTTTGAAGGCATCCAAAACGAACAAGTTGTATGCGTAAAACAACGTGCGATGGTAAATCAAATGGAGCTTGTGCTAACAACTAGCAGCGATACGTTAATTCCAGAGCATACATACGATGTGGTACAGTGTTTTGTTGAGGCGAAAGATCAAGATGGTAATCTGTTACCCTATGCTATGGGTGCCCTAGAAATCGAAGTGAGTGGAGATATTGCACTCATAGGTCCAAGCATGATTACACTAGTTGGTGGGGCAGCTAGTTTCTATGTCAAGAGTTTAAAACATACGGGAGCGGGTAGCGTACGTGTTACTTGCTTACAACAAAGTAAAACATGCAACTTGCATGTAAAGGGGAAATAGTGATGACTTTAACGAAAAAAACAAAAGCATCTTATGGCTTTGGAGCCATTGGAAAAGATATGGTTTATGCTTTGGTTGCTGGATTCTTAATGTATTACTACAATGTAGTTTTAGGAATTTCACCAGCCTTTATTGGTACCTTATTTATGGTTGCTCGTATCTTTGATGCATTTAATGATCCAATTATGGGTATTATAGTCAATAAAACACGAGGTCGTTTTGGAAAGTTTCGTCCTTGGATTTTAACAGGGACCATTCTAAATGCCCTTGTTTTAGTAGCAATGTTTTCCATTCCTAATTTTGAACTACAAAGTACAACGGTGTTGTTTGCCAGTGTGGCTTATATCTTATGGGGCGTTACCTATACGATGATGGATATTCCGTTCTGGAGTTTTATTCCAGCACTTACTGTAGAGTCAAAAGACCGTGAAAACATTTCGGTCATTGCCCGCTCTTGTGCAGGCTTAGGATTTGCGATTCCAACCGCACTGACAATGTCAGCTGTTGCCTTTTTAGGAAAAGGGGATGAACGTTTGGGCTTCTCCTTACTAGCTATTGGGATTGGCGTATTCTTTATTCTTTCTGCGATTGTTACCTTTGCGAATGTGAAAGAACGCGTTGTGGTAGAACAAGAACAAATCTCGGTGAAAGCGATGTTACAAACGTTAGTACAAAACGATCAAGCGATGAGTGTAGTAGTAGCCATTATTATTTTCAATGCTTCGCTCTACTTAACCCAAAATCTAGCTTTGTACTTCTTTAAATACGATATTGGAAATGCCGAGTTATTTGGTATCTTTGGAACGATTGGAGGAGCTGCTCAAATTTTAGCCATGATGAGCCTACCTGCACTTCGTACTAAATTTACGCGCTTACAAATCTTCCAAGGAGCATTAACTACCACGATCATTGGGTATATTGGTTTATTTGTGCTCGGTGTCTTAAAAATTCAAAACATTGTCTTATTGTGTTTGATGGCAGCCATTATCTTTGTCGGTTTTGGTCTAGCAACCGTTCTAACAACCATCTTCTTAGCCGATTGTGTAGAGTATGGAGAATGGAAGCATGGCGTACGTAGTGAAAGTGTGATCTTCTCCCTACAAACCTTTGTGGTTAAGTTTGCAAGTGCTTTGAGTGTCTTTATTGCTGGGATTGGACTAGAAGTGATTGGTCTTGATACGGAAGCAGCTACACAAAGTGCTACCACACTTTCTGCTTTACGCTTTTTGATGATTGTCGTACCGATTGTTGGTCTAGTCTTATGTATACTTTATTTTATGAAGCGTTATCGATTGGATGATGCTTATTATGAACAAATTGTGTCGGAAATTGAGGCGCGTAAGGAGAGTTAAGATGATTCAAAAACGAGGGGATTATTTTGTTATCCATACACAAGAAACAACGATGGTCTTACAAATACGCTCGAGTCGCCATCTAGGAATGTTGTATTATGGACCAAGTATTGGAGATGCCATGGTAGAAGCACTAGGGGAAACCATGCATTTGGGGTTAGGGAATGCCGTTGTTGCGCGACAAGATCCAACCTTGAGTTTAGAATATGAAACCTTTGCCCTAAGTACGATGGGCAAAGGTGATGTTCGCGAACCAATGGTGATGTTGACACATGCGGATGGTCGCTATGTGAATGAATTTTTGTACGTTGGTTATGAAATCATGGAGGAAGCAATCACACTGGATGGGCTTCCTTGTGTGAAAGCAAATGGCAAAGCCTCACAAACACTTATCATCCATACCAAAGATGAAGAACAAGATGTTTTGCTAACTCTATATTTCACTGTATTTGAAGACTGTGATGTGATCACCCGCTTTCATAAACTGAGTGCAGGCTCACAACCTGTAGTCATTGATCGCTTGTTTAGTAGTCAACTTGATTTAGATTTAGGTGATGTTATCGTTGGCTCGCTATCTGGAAAATGGGCTGATGAAGCCAATTTAAGTGAACAAGCACTCTACAATCAAATCGTCATCGATAGTAAGTGTGGAGTGAGTTCTTCACGTCACAATCCCTTCTTTTATGTAAAGAGTAAAGATACTACCTATCACCATGGACTTGTCTATGGATCAAATCTAATTTATAGTGGCAACCACAAAGCGATCATCGAACGTTCAAGTTTTGGGAAAACAAGAATCTTACAAGGGATTCATCCAGATGGCTTTGCTTGGCACTTACAACCAGGCGAAAGTTTCACAACACCACAAGCACTCTCTTGTGTGAGTAAGGAAGGCTTACTAGGTATGAGCAAGATGATGCATGCAGCTATACATGCGCATATCGTACCAACGCAATTTGCCAATCAACCACGTCCGATTCTTTTAAATTCATGGGAAGCGACGTATTTTGATTTCAAGGAAGCAAGTCTTTTAAAACTAGCTCGTAAAGCACGTGATGTTGGAATAGAATTGTTTGTACTCGATGATGGTTGGTTTTCCAATCGAAACGATGATACGAGTTCCTTAGGGGATTGGGATGTCAATTTAAAAAAACTACCACAAGGTTTAGCAGGTCTTGCCAATAAGATTGAGGAACTAGGGATGCAGTTTGGTTTATGGGTCGAGCCAGAAATGATCTCGGTCAATAGTGAATTGTATCGTAACCACCCAGAGTGGGCTGTTGCAAAAGGTGATACCTTTAATCAAGGGCGAAACCAACTCGTTCTTGATTTATCCAATCCAGATGTTGTCAGTTACTTAAAAACGACATTCCACCAGCTGTTTGCTAGCGCTAAAATTTCGTATGTAAAGTGGGATATGAACCGTATTATGAGTGATCATTACGCTTCCACCTTACAACATCAAAGTGAATTTACACATCGTTATCAACTCGGTTTATATGAATTGTTTCGCTATTTAACGCAAGCATTTCCCAATATCCTATTTGAAAACTGTTGTAGTGGAGGCAATCGCTTTGATCTTGGTATGTTAGCCTTCTCCCCACAAATTTGGGCGAGTGATAATACGGATGCTTGGGAGCGTTGTCGCATTCAAGCTAATCTCTTATTAGGATATCCACAGTCTTGTATGGGGGCGCATGTTTCAGGTAGTGTCAATCATCAAACGTTACGCCAGATTAAACTCGCTTCACGCTTCGCTATTGCTGCTATGGGTATTTTAGGTTATGAACTTAATTTATGCGAGTGTTCAAAAGGGGAGTTGGAGGAAATCAAAGAACAAATTGCGTGGTATAAAACCCATCGTGAATTGTTGCAATTTGGCCAAATGGAAGCAATTCACGAGGATGGGCTTGTGAGTTTTCAAGTGGTAAGTAGCGACAAAAAAGCGGGTATTGCGATGCATATGCAAGGGCTTTGTCGTCCTCATAATCCTAGTTTACATCGCACCATGCGTGGTCTTGATGCACATCTTGTTTACGAGGCTAGTAACCGTGTGGTTCCCCAAAGTGTGCTTGAATTTGGCGACTTGATTAACCAAATAGCTCCAATTCGGGTAAAACAGGATTCCTTACTACATCATACCATTGCTAAGGTGTATAAAATGCAGAGTGAATCGCATCAATTTAATGCTACTGGGTTGCAGTTGTTGCATGCAGGTTATTATTTACCACAAGCATTTTGTGGTGTAGGATTTAATGAACAAACTCGCGTCTTCTCTGATTTTGCAAGTCGCATGTACGTATTTAAAGCCAAGCAATAAAAAACGATTCCCTGTGTTGGGGAATCGCTTTTTTATTTAGAAATAGGTGAGTTCTACCCGTTTTCCCATGCGTGTAAGATTACTAGCAAGGGAGCGGATGATTTGTAATTTAATACTTAGATCAAGCGATAAGTCAGGATGTTGGTGGGCTGGATTGATGGCACGACCAACATAGAAGTAGATGTCACTGGCATCAAATAACATTTGTGTTAGCATACAAGCACCATCATCATTTGCTAACCAAGGAAAATCACTAAGTGAGTCATCAAAGTATTGGCTACTATATGCTAGTACTTGGTTCATGGTAATAATACCTTCGCAAACAAGATCCACACCAGCAAGCTTACCATAAGGTGGTATTTTACTATTCGTAGAACTTAAAATAACGCTAGGTGTTGCATTGAGGTAGCGGGAAAAGATTTGTGTTGTTGTCCCACCGCTAACAACGTGACTTCCTTCCAAAGCTAAAAAGTCTTGAATCCGTGAGCTATCTTCACTTGGATCAAAAGGTGGACCAAAGAAGACATTGACCTGTTGTTTGTTGCGTACGCGGGCAACCAGAGCAGTGGTATCATCACCTGGTTTCTGACCATATAAATCGTTGCATGTTTGTACTAAGGTATGACTGATCGTTTTCGCATTCATATTTGGTTGGATGTGCTTGCAAAGAAACTGTGAGATTTGTTCGTGTCCCCAACCAAAGTTTAAAACATTACCCATACCAGCAAAGAGCGCTCCATCACTAAACAATACATAGCAATCATCTGCTTCTACATAGAAGTGGGATTCATAAATTGTTTTGCCTAAGATTTCACGTTTGTTTTTTTGATAGGGAACAACATGGTTATTACGTATGATGACCATGTCCGGTGCATCGAACTGTGCAAGGTAGGCTTTGCCACTGTTTTCGATTTTTAAAATGGAAAACGTTGCATAAGCAAGACCTCGTTCTTTACACAAAGGCAAGGTTTCTACCATCGTGGCGACACATTCTTGAATGCTAATATCATTGGCCATGAGCGATAAGATAATTTGTGTGGAAAGGGTAGCTAAGATATTAGCTTTCACCCCACTACCTAAGCCATCACAAAGTACAGCGATACTAGCATTGTCTGTATGGATAAACTTCGCACAATCACCGCATAATTCTTCACCTTTTTTATTGATTGAAGCAATCGCAGTATCAATCCATTGGTGGCTCATCGTCCCACTCCTCTTCTAATAAGTGTTTAAACTTTGAAATTGCCACTTTTGTTTCCGCTGTGGTCTCTCCAAGTAAACTTGCAATTTCTTGTACGATTCGCATTTGTTTGCGTACGATTTCATCCGTAAGGGCAAAACTTTCTTGCTTGCGCGCTTGGCGTTTTTTATTTTGTTCATAAGTTTGGGTGATATCCTTCAATAGCAATAAGACCATCCCAACATCTTCATCGTATTTTACACTTTTATCGATATATTTTCCTAAGCCTTCATGATAATACACTTCATGAAGTTCGCCCATCGTTAACACGCAAATAAAACTATCCAAAGGTAAAAGTTCATCTAAGGTATGACCTAACATTGAGTTGCTAGGATCTAGATTAAATAACGCGTAGGCTTGTGGATTGAATACGGTAATACGCATATCCATACCGATGGCAATGATGGCATTCGGGCTTGTTTTTAATACTTGAGAAGAAATACTAAGTGCATGTTCTTTCATGTAAGGAAGACACATATGCACATCTGCTCGATTTTGGAACACCGCTATGGCTTTATCACGACAGGATAAATAGCCACAAGCACCACAATTGAGTTCATCTTTGCGTGCAAATTTCCCCATTTGATTTAAGATAGCATTGAGTTCTAGTTGTGAAGGCATAGCCTGTGGTTGTGATTTGTCAAAAAACGTTTTGGATACATCAAGATGACTATGAAAGTCAAAATCATAGCGAGCATTGGCTTTGGCATATTGGTCCAGGATGATTTTACTTTCCAAATAGTCATGGTGACGTTTACTCATACCAGGACCTTGGATACACCCACCCTCACAAATATTCATTTCGATAAATAATTTCTTTGGTTGTTTGGTGGATAGTTCTTCTAAGATTTGAATACATTCTTCCACACCATCGACACTTAAGTAGGTATAATCAGCTTCTTGTTTCATTGTTTTGATAATGCCGCCACTCGATTGGAATTCACGGGATAAATAGCCATCAATTTGTTGGTTATTGATTTGAAAACTTCGAGCGGTTGCTTGCAGATAAGCTTCTAATTCTGAAAACGTTGCATAGACATCCACCATGTTTTCTATTGTATTTTTTTCATCTTTCTTAGCGTAACAAGGTCCAAAAAAAGCTAGGGTAGCACTAGGAAAGGTGAGCTTTACATACTTTGCAATTGCTTGGACTGGAGTTAGTGTTGGTGATAAAAGGGGAATCAAGTCAGGGTAGTATTTTTCTATCAAGAGATTCACACTATGACAAGAACTGCTAATCAGTACATCGGGTTGTGTTTCACTAATTTGTTTTTCATATGCTTGTTTGACAATATTTGCACCAAGAGCCGCTTCTACAACTTCAAAAAATCCCCATGCTTTGAAGTTTGCGCGTAAACTTTCAAAGTTAAGATTGGGAAAGTTGGCGATAAAACTAGGGGCAATGATGGCGATGACCTCTTCTTTTGCTAAGCGAGCAAAAAGATTGGGTACAGGATCCTCTACATGCATCGCATGTTGTGGACAATCGTTGATACAACGACCACAATAGATACACTGGGATTCGATAATATTAGCCTTCCCACTCACAAAGCTAATCGCATTGAGCTGACACTCGCGGATACAACGGTGGCAGTTACGGCAGTCGTTACCTGGATATTGGATGAGTTGCATAATATACCTCCAATACATTGGCTTCAAAATATGCTAGTGCGCTTTCCGGTTGGACAAAGTGGAGTTGGTTGTTGATGTTGACACAAACGCCATTTCGACACGATCCCAAACAAAATGCACCTTTGAGTTGAATGTTATCCTCTAGTCCATGTTGTTGTAATGCTTGTTGGAAGGTAGCTAGTATTGCTTGCGAGCCCTTTACATGACACGAACTTCCCATACAAATTTCTATTTCCATAGGTCCCTCATTTCTGTTTGTTCATATTTTCACTAAGTTCATTGTATCATGTTCCCTATAGGATTCCTAGGGTCTATATGCTATAATGAGCAAAAGAAGAGGGTGTTTTTATGTATATATCAGCAGAAAAAATAACAAAGAAAATCAATGCGAAAACATTGTTTCAAGATATTAATTTTTATTTAAAACCACAAGATAAGGTTGGACTCATTGGTGTGAATGGCACCGGTAAGACGACCTTCTTAAAAGTACTAGCAAAAGAAGAAGTATACGAAGGCAATATTATGTATGCGAAAGATCTAAAGATTGGGTTTCTAAAGCAACGTCAAAGTTTTAAACCAGGACAGAGTGCTATGGACTTTGTTTTAGAACATGTGGAGGAGAGTAAGCGAGAACAAGCTTTTTTTGAAGCACGTAAAACCTTACACCGCTTTGGGGTTGAAGATGTAGAACAAACGATGGATCATATGTCTGGTGGTGCGAAAAAACGAGTTGCTCTTTGTGCGGTCTTAGTCAACGAGTTTGATGTGTTAATCTTAGATGAGCCAACCAATCACTTGGATGAGTTGATGATCGCTTATTTAGAAAAGTATTTGATGCGCTTTAGTGGTGCTTTATTAATGGTGAGTCATGATCGTTATTTCTTAGATCGTTGTGTCAATCGGATTGTGGAAATTGAAGGGTGTGAGCTTGTAAATTATGAGGGTAACTATCCTTATTATCTAGAACACAAAGCACTGCGTTTAGAAGCAAAAAAAGCCACAGAGCGCAAGCGAATCTCCTTATTAAAAGGCGAAGCAAAATGGATGGCACAGGGAGCACAAGGTAGAGGTACGAAAAGCAAGCATCGGATTGAACGCTTTGAAGAACTTTCTCGAAGCAAAGCGGATTTCTCGGAACAAAAAGTCGAAATTCTTACGACAAGTGAGCGTTTGGGGCGTAAGGTGATGGAAATTGAAGGGTTAGGAAAACAATTAGGGGAGCGTGTTTTGTTTCATGATTTTTCGACGGTCTTAACACGCCATGATCGGATTGGGTTTGTAGGTGTCAATGGTTGTGGTAAAACAACACTCCTACATGTTCTTGCCGGCTTACAACAACCATCCTTTGGTCATGTCGTTTTAGGGGAAACGGTAAAACTTGGATATTACCATCAAGAAGAAGTGATACCAGATCCTAGTATGCGTTGTATTGATTATGTAAGTGAAGATGTCTTACAACTAGAAACAACGCAAGGCGTATTGAGTGCTAGTAGTTTAATGGAACGCTTTTTATTTGATAAAACCATGCAATATCAAGCAATCTCCACCTTATCGGGAGGAGAGCGTAGACGTTTGTATTTATTGAAGATCTTAATTCAAAGTCCAAATGTCTTAATACTCGATGAGCCTACCAATGATTTAGACTTAACAACCCTTACGATACTAGAATCCTACTTGGATGAATTTAATGGTGCCGTGATTACGGTGAGTCATGATCGCTATTTCTTAGATAAAGTAGTAGACCGTCTTTATGTATTCCAAGAGGATGGAACTTTAAAACAATATATTGGTGGCTATAGTGATTATGCCTTACAAAAACAAGAAGAAGTTACGCAAA
Source organism: Erysipelotrichaceae bacterium (assembly GCA_051658525.1). Classification (GTDB taxonomy): domain Bacteria; phylum Bacillota_I; class Bacilli_A; order Erysipelotrichales; family Erysipelotrichaceae; genus JBOFMT01. Next base: position 18,910 of record JBOFMT010000079.1, read on the forward strand.
AAGAAAATAAAGCGAAAGCGTATCGCGAACAAAAGAATAAAGATCAAGTTCGCTTTACTTCTCAAGAAGCAAAAGAGTTTGCAAGCATTGATGCAACATTAGAAGCAGCAGAACTTGCGCTGGCACAATTAGATGAAGAAATTGATGCGGCAAGTGATGATTATGAACTTATGATGCAATTGAGTGAAAAGCGAGAACAAGCAAGTGCCAACTTGGATATGATCAATGAGCGATGGCTCTATCTTTATGAAAAAGATGCAGAGATAAAAGCACAAAAGTCAGGTAAATAAACGCAGCGATGCGTTTTTTTTATCGTTAAAATGGTAGAGTTTTGGAATTTTGTTATACTGAAGGTAAGAAAATACGTAGATTACATGATATGGGAGGAAAAAAGATGACAAGAAAAGTAATCTTAAATGCTGCAATTTCCATTGATGGCTTTATGGCTAGAAGTGATGGGTCCATCGATTGGATTGCTGGAGATCATAGTGAGAAAAAAACCAAACAACAATTTCATTTTGATCGCTTTTTAGAGACGTGTGATGTTATTTTAATGGGAAGAAAAACCTATGAACAAATCGATCCAGATGAATTTCGTGCCCACCGAATATATGTCTATTCATCCCAAACCTTTGAAGTGCCTGCGCATGTAACCATTATTCATGAAGATGTCGCTAGCCATATTTTGGCATTAAAAAAAGACAAACAAGCCAAATCGATGTATTTGTTTGGTGGTGCTAGCTTAATTTCAAGTCTTTTGGATGCACAGCTTGTCGATGAACTTATTATCGGTATCATTCCTTGTATCTTAGGATCGGGTATTGCTTGGAAGAGCCAAGAACAAGATACACGGTTCCATTTATATAATTATTATCTAAACGATGGCATTATGGTCTTACACTATCAAAAGTAAAAGCGAACTATTTCGCTTTTTTTTGTGCCTTTATCGTGTGTTTTTGAAGGATGGAAGAACGAATACAATAACTTTATATTCGTGTATAGTAATGATGAAGCATATCTTATATACTGAAATTGATTTGTTATTATATTAACTTAAGGAGGGGAAACGATGAAAGAAATAGTAAATAAGTTTGGACGGGGGAAGGTCCTTGCGGTTTTTGGTGTGGTCTTTGCACTTGTGGCTCTTGTTGTTGGTGTAGGTATGATGAACCAAGAGACGGAAGCACATGAAGAAACTACACTGAAGCAAGACACTCTAACACTAGAAGTTTATAGTGAATTATCAATGGAGTTAAGTGATTATTTGGATCATGTAGATACAAAGAAAACGTATGCAATGGATTTTACGCGTGTTGAGATGGACACCGTAGGAAGCTATGAAGCTAGTATTACATATGATAAACAGGAGTTTATCATCCAGATAGAAGTTGTGGATACTACAGCACCAACACTAAGTGTGGACAAAACGTTGGTGTTTGCCTTAACCAACACCTCCCTATCTCAGCTTCAACAACTCCTAATCGATGCAGTTGTAATTGAAGATAATTACGATAAGGAACTAACACTAGATAAAACATCATTGGCACAATTGGCTTTGCAATCTAGTGCAAAAGCAATCGTCTATGAAATGCGTGCAACCGATAGCAGTGGTAATGTGGGGACATGTAAGGTTGTTGTACAATTTACTGAAGATGGGAAAAAGGATGATAGTCTTCCGCAAGTAGATTATGTTCCAGGGGAAAGGGAAGAGGAAGAACCTGAAGCGATCAAACCAACAAGTATCACGTTATCACATTTATCTGTTAACTTAGAAGTTGGAAAAACAGTCAAAGTAACCGGTAGTATTCAACCAAGTGATGCAACAAATAAAGAAGTTAATTATACAAGTGAGGATGCAAGTATCGCTAGTGTTTCTAGCGATGGTACGATTACTGCCAAAGCAGTAGGGACCACACGCATTGCAGTTTCTGCCAAAGAGGATAGTAAAGTGGTATCTTATGTTAGCGTTACGGTAACAAAAGCAGCAACAAGTGAAACACCAAAACCAGAAGAAACAAAACCGACAAGTATCACGTTAAGTGCAACGACGTTATCGATGGATATTGGAGCAACACAAAAAGTAAACGCAAGTGTAGCACCAAGTGCGGCTACGAATAAAAATGTAACGTTCGCAAGTGAGAACAACAACGTTGTAAGTGTAGATGCGAATGGAACAATCACGGCCAAAGCAGCAGGGACAACACGTGTTGTTGTTACGGCTAGTGGGAATACTAGTGTAAAAGCATATGTAAGTGTAACGGTAAAAGCAGCAGCTACAACACCAACTCCACCTCCAGCGGAAGTGAAGCCTACCGGTGTAACTCTAAATCCAACAACACTAAGTTTAGAAGTTGGAAAAGCAAGCAAAGTAACAGCTACGATTGCACCAAGTGATGCAACAAACAAGAACGTAACGTTTGCAAGTGAAAACAATGGTATTGCTACTGTCGATGCCAATGGAAACATCACTGCCAAAGCAGCAGGGACAACGAAGATTGTCGTTACTGCAACGGGAAATAGTGCTGCGAAAGCATATGTAACAGTTACCGTAACAGCCCCTACGGTTGTTGTGCCACCAACACTAGAACGTGACCCTTTGGATCATTCATTGTGGACAATTGAAGAAATGATGGAAGCATTAAAGTTTAGAAATACGTATACAGGTGAATACTACAACATACATAATGTACGTTGGGGAATTCATGTAAGTGATACGAATCGCGTTGGTGGGTTAAAAGTTGTGGAGAATCCACATGACTTATTATTTAGTGAAACACTAACGGGACGTGCTGGTTTTTACCACGATATCGGAACTGTAATTACAGTAGTATCCAGAGGTGTCGATAAGAACGGTATATCGGCTAAACAAATGACAATCGGAGCGCATAACCCTGCCCATAGCTTCGATATGTTAACGATTGCTGCCGATGAATTATTGAAGTATCAATAAATTTTGAATTATGAGTACTAAAAAAATACAATGGTTCTTCGCTAGTTTGTTTATGTTGGGGATGTTTTTCTTCTCCAACATAAACGCAAAAGCGGAAACCTTAAATTTGGGCGGGCAACGACAATCCATTTATGAAGTGACAGAAGCGTCAATTAGTAATGGAAATCTTATTTTAAAAGGATGGATGTTTGTCGATCGACAACAACATTATCAAAATAAATCAAATTATAGCTATCAGTTACTCATTGGGAATAATACGTATCATGATTTAAAAAATCACAACGTAAATATGACCGATTATTTCGACATTGCCGGGGTCACAGCGTGGTGTAGCGAGCCGAATCCGCCAAACTATACATCGAATACGTGTAATATGCGTTATGATAACGTAGGATTTTCGTTTAGTATCCCATTGAGTGCAATAACCAATACGGTAATACCCGAATTGCAATTAACGGATAAATGGGGAAACAAACACAAACATCAAATAAAATTCGCAAAGGATTTGGCTACCACAACAGTTGGTGATTATCAATATCGTTTCAATAGTAGTCTTAGCAATGCAAGATTTACTACCACACATACATCTGTAATCGTGCGACAAAATCCTAGCTCTTCATCCTCTTGGTGGGGCGGTGGATCATCAGGCGTAACTACTAATGGAAGTCCAAATGCAAACTGGTTACTTGGTATGGAATTTTCTACTATTTACGAAACACGTGTAGTTGGGGGAGTTACATGGTACCGTCCCCGTATTGGATTTTCATGGCGAACACATTCATCTGTCACAGGGAATCGATGGTTCGCGATGCCTGGCACTGACACAAAAACAGCGTGGATCCCATCGACCTTTG
>JBOFMT010000080.1:0-5028 GCA_051658525.1 Erysipelotrichaceae bacterium
GATATCAAAACAGTGAGTGAAGGGGTGGAAACCTTGGAACAAATGGAGTTTTTATCTACTATTGGGTGTGATCAAGTACAAGGGTATTATTATGCAAAGCCTATGCCATTTCCTTTGTTTGAAGCAACCTATATCAAATAAAGTACCGTGACAAGGATCGTACCAATACCTTAGGGATCAAGCAATAGAGTAGCTTAGGCTACTCTATTTTTTGTGCTTTGCAATGCAGCCAATCGCATAGGGGGTTTGCCATATTTGATTTTCAGCGAAGTATAAAAGAGTCAAAACTTTAGCTTTGATTGTTTTTTGTTTTGTTCACTCACACAAGCTATTTTTATAGCACGATTTCAATAAAACAAATGGAATATACTACTGCAAGTCTAGCAACCCTCTCTCTTGGTAAATGGTGTAATCCACCTAGGAGTCCAATAGGAAACAACTGCTATGTTCAGTTGGTAAGATTGCTTCTGTGTTCAACGAATGAACAATCTATCATAGGAAACAAGTCTTTCTGAGTCTAAGGTAGCCTGCGGTAAACAATCATGATTAAAAAAAGGCAGCAGCTTCGATTTGAATGCAAGAAGTGTAATTGTCACCATCCAATACAGTAAATCAAAAGGATTGACTATTTTTTTATTCAAAATCATAGTGGGATGAATTGCTCTCCTTATGATGTGTGCCTGCTATCGAAGGATACATTGAAAACCTGATAAGACTAGCAATGGATTCAAGGGTGCGATTGTAATGAGATTCATGAAAACTTATCAAGGTGGATTCAAATATAATATGAAGAAGCAAAAGGTAGTTTCTATGTGCAACCAATTACCAAGTGAAAAAGGGCACTTGCCCTTTTTATTGATTTCTAAGATTTAATATACAGCGTTTTCCAGGTGTATGATAACACTGATTACACGATACACACTTGGTTTTTCTACTCTCATCCGCTTTCCATAGGGTTACAAGATTTGGCTGTGCTGTAAGTGGACGTGACATCGTGAAATAGGCAATGTCTGTAGTATTTAATAAGTCACTCATACGAGAAACATTGCGATTTCCTCCAATTAGAATGACAGGTTTATCTATTGCTTTTGCTAGTGTGCTTGCGTACGACTTAAAATAGGATTCACGCTCTGCTCCTAGTGCTACTTTCGTACGAGCAGCTCCTTGATTATGATCGATAACTTCTTGTATGGATTCATTGCCTCCACTTACTTCAATCGCATCGATTCCTCTGCGAGCTAGTTCTTTGGCTACAATTAAGCTATCACTTTGTGTTAAACCACCTTCTATTATATAATCTGCCGAGTTTAATTTGATTAAGATAGGGAAGTCAGGTCCTACGGCTAGTCGCATTGCTTCATATATTTCATAAATAATGCGTGCACGATTTTCAATACTTCCACCATATGCATCTTCTCTTTTGTTGTAATAAGGAGATAAGAATTGGGATAACAAGTATCCATGTCCTGCATGAATTTCAACTCCATCAAAACCACTCGCTTTGACTCGTCTTGCAGCTTGTGCAAAGCTAACTACTAAACACTCAATATCTTCTAAACACATTTCCTGTGCCCATGTTTTCGTAACTTCGTTTTGTATAGTCGAAGGGCCCCAAATTACACGTTCTCCTACGTTATAGGTTGTCATAAACCCACCATAGACAATTTGCATGATAATATTACTTCCCAGTTTATGAATCTTATCGGTAAACGCTTTGTATTCTTCAATAAACGAGTCATCATAAATGCCCATCATTCCTGGATTTGGTTGTTCTTCTTCACGTACAAACGCATAACCAGTTATGATCGTACCAACACCTCCTAATGCTAATTCTTCATAGATATTAGAAAGTTCAGGAGTTAAATGACCTTTCTCATCTGCTAAGGCTTCCCATAGTGCTCCTCTAAAAAAACGGTTCTTTAATTTCATTGTTCCAATGTGTGTTGCATCCCATACTGTTTTCATCTCTAATTCTCCTTCTTGTGTCTCTTATTCTAACACAAGTAAAAATCCCTACAAGTACGCACTTTTAGGTAAGTATACTAGATGGATTGACTCAGAAATTACTTGGCGTATAATTGTTTCAAATTGGAGGTGCACTATGTTACATTATCGAGAGAAATCCTATGTATGTTTGTTGGACGTAGCAATGGATTGTATTCGTGGAAAGTGGAAAGGTGTTATCCTTTGTCACTTGTATGATGGACCCAAACGCTTTTTAGAATTACAGCGAGTAACAGGAGGTGTTAGTCATAAAGTATTAACTGAAAAACTAAGTGAATTAGAAGGGGATGGTATTTTAGTAAAACATATCTTTCATGAAGCAGTACCAAAGGTTGAATATGAATTAACACCAAAAGGCAAAGAACTAGCCCATGCGATCAAAGAAATCGAACGTTGGGCAATCAAACACTATCAAGACGAAGTAGAAACATATTAGAAAATCAAACAGCAGCAATGCTGTTTTTCATGTTGTACTTGTGATATAACTAAACTATAGTGTTAAAAATACACAAAAGGGGAATATCTATGATGGAATTGAAAACAAAGGGGTTAGTATTTCATTATCTTATCTTATTCTTATATTTACCGTATTTGCTTTTAGCTGGTGTGAGTGATTTAGTTGAGGTTACAAACGATATCCTTGTGTTTGGTTTCTACTTTTTGGATGCGTTATTGTTTGGAATAAATCTAATTAAAGTTGTACTGATTGGTTTTATTGTATTTGGTGTATTAAAAAAACATAGGATAGGGTATCTAGCAATCATAACTTTGTTTGCTTACAACGTATTCACTGGGTTAGTTACCATAGGATTATGTTTGTATTATGGACTCAATACATTTATGGTACTAATTAGCTTAAGCTTTCATTTAGCATTATTGTTAATCGTCTATTTCTACTATAAGCAAAGAAAGCAACAGTTGTTTGCCTATTAGGGTGCAGGCAAACAATGACTAAGTTTAATTGTATAGATGAATAGTAACGAAGGCTTTTATTTGTGGAATGAGGTATCTTGGAGATAGTAATAAGGGGTAGTATTTGTAGTGGGGGGCCTACATACTATATGTTTAACTACCAAATCAAAACATAGGGGAGGCGCTCAATATGGAAGTAAAAACGCATGGATTAAAGTTTCATAAGTTTTTCTGGTATGTGTCATTACCGTTGTCGCTTATAAACAATATCGGCTTCTTGTTTACTTTATATGCCCTTTGCACGGTACAAGGTCTTGGTTGGTCTATCCTATTGGATATTGTCGTGATTTTATTACAATGTGCATGTATTGCTATTATTTTTTATGGATTCTTAAAACGTAATTCCAAAGGTTACTATGCCATCTTTGCACTCTATGTGATCAATGTTGTGTACAGTTTATTCTTAGTTGGTTTGTATGCTAATTTGAATCCCTCAGGTCTTGTTGAAGTGGCAAGTAGTTTTGTAGTGACACTTGTATTTGCTGCAGTGATCTTGTATTACTATCGTAAAAGAAAATACCAAATCTTTGATTTTGAACCATTGGCTTGATTTGCATAGGATTAATGATACTAACACGAATGAAAACGAGTAAGATGAGTATTAGTTTAATTGAATCAAACACTTTATATGGAAAGGAAAGACAATACTTCATATTGTCTATGGGTGAATCTATGGGGATATCAAAAAATATAAACATTACGGAAGAGGATATGATCAATATCCTAGATCAGTGTTATGCGAAAGTAATGAATGGAATTCCAAACATTGATGTCGGAGTTGAGAAGATGGCAAACGATTATCTAAGTAAACATGAGACAGTCGAGCAAGCGGCAAATGCGATGATTAAAAACCAAGTAGTCAAGTGCACCACTTCAGGATTTATCACCGGACTTGGTGGAGTGATTACATTACCAGTAGCAATTCCAGCCAATATTGCGAGTGTGATCTATGTGCAGATGCGGATGATTGCATGTGCGGCGCATATGAAAGGTTATGATTTACGCAGTGACCAAGTACAAACCCTGGTCTATGCCTGTTTAGCAGGTGTTGCGGTCAATGGAATCGTAAAAAATGTTGCAGTCGGTGTAGGGCTGAAAATGGGGTTAGCATTAGTAAAAAAAGTTCCTGGAAAAGTACTTATAGCAATCAACAAGAAAGTTGGGTTTCGTTTAGTAACGAAGTTTGGTACTAAGAGTATATTATCACTCGGAAAAATGATACCCGTTATTGGTGGTGTCGTAGGAGGAGGATTCGATCTTTTGGAAACAAAAGTAATTGGGCATCGAGCATACCAGTGGTTTGTGGAAGAACAGTTTGATTTATCACAAGCTTAAGAAATACACAATTGTAGTATACAAGGTGCTTGCAACTAGCTTAAGGCAAGCAAAAACCGTTACTTTAGGGTAACGGTTTTTTGTTCGTTTAAGTATTGAATACTGTTAAAGCTTTATTGTGAGACATATTTGCTAGGTGAAATCCCCATCTCTTTTTTGAAGACATTGCTAAAGTGGTAGGCGGAGGAATAACCAAGATGATTGGCTATTTCTTGGATGGTATATTGCTTGGATTCCAACATTGTACACGCGTGTTTGATCTTACAATTGATAATATAGCTACTTGGGCTACAGTGTAAGTATTGTTTGAACAACTTAAAGAGATAATTATCACTTACTCCAACATGTAGACTAATTTCCTTGATTCTTAGATTTGAGTAGAGGTTGGTTTGAATGTATTGTGTTGCTTGATATAAAATGTTGGAAGCTTCGTTTTGTTGGGGTTTTGTTTTTAACTTTGCTTCCAAACCAAGTGCTGGTGTGTGACGGATGACTTGAAGAACAATCATTTGGAGTAAGGTATCCATGACGAAACTATAGCCTTGCTTTTTATTTTTTAGTTCTTGTTCAATTTGTAGAAACAAGGGTAAGTTTAGCCCTTCTACATCTTCAAAAATAATGTAATCCGTTGCGAGTTGATGAAGTGTTTCAATAAACTGAGGTGCAAGATGAATTGGGTGAATTTCAAAAAATATATTATGATAACAAACGGGAACT
>JBOFMT010000081.1:0-9479 GCA_051658525.1 Erysipelotrichaceae bacterium
TTATTTTAAATAGGTTTCATCAATAATCGAGGAAACCAAACCCCATACAGATTCTAGATTTACAGGGTTTTGAAAGGATGTTTGAACCGCATGTTTACTCGCAAGCTCTTGCGGATAATCCTTTAAAAAATACGTTTTAAAATTTCGATACCACCCATTGCTAAACTCGTAATGGGTAAACGTTGGTAAAAAGGCAATATCTCTAATTGCAGTCTCTCCAGTCGTTTCATTCTTATAAAACTCTAAGGTTAACATTCCTCCCAACATACGTTCTTGCGTATCTTGCGCCGATAAGAAATTACCTAAGGAATAAGCAACTACGGTTTTATGGATATCCCCAATCACTTCAATGGGTTGAATCACATGGGGATGGTGTCCAATAATCAAATCAACACCTAAGGAATTTAAATAGTTTGCCAATTCCTTTTGTTCTTCGTTCGGTGTATATTGGTATTCATTTCCCCAATGCATCGAAACTAGGATAAAATCACTTTCCTCTTTGAGTGCAGCGATATCATTTGCTATTGCTTCCTTATCAATCAAGGAAATCATATAACTCTTTTCACTCGGCAGGCTAAAGCCGTTTAATCCATAGGTATAGGACAACAAACCAAAGCGAATGTTATTTTTTTCCACAACGACCGGCGTATTCCGTGCAGATTCGCTCTCATAGATTCCCGTAAGTGCTACTTCGGGATATTGTTTCCAAAAAGCAAATGTTTGTTCAATAGCAGCAACACCACGATCCAACGTGTGATTGGTCGCATGATTGACCCAATCAAATCCGGCATTGACCACAGCATCCCCAATTTCCCATGGAGAATTGAACATCGGGTAATGGGACAAGCCTAAACTCTTTCCACCCAAAATAGTCTCCTGATTAAGAAAGGCAAAATCTACTGCCTGTGTGACGCTATTGGTATGTTCGTACATATCGTTGAAACTTGATTGATAGGTTGGATCTTGATACACCGCCCCATGAATCAAGTTATCCCCAACACCTGCAAAACTAACGGTGTATTCCACCTCTTCCACCGGTTCTTCAACCGGTGGTATTATTTCATCTTGTGGCACTTCTTGTGCACAACCAGCTAGCAGCAATAACAATAGTAGTAGTTTCCCCATAACGCTCCCCTTAACGTTTTACAACGATAAAATCAATTTGTTTTTTATAGCGTGAAGCATCACTACATTTCACACGTACTTTTTGCCCCATTTTATATGTCTTTTGAGTCGCACGACCAACCAAGCGTTTTGTCGTCTCATCAAATTCATAATAATCATCATCTAAATTTGAAATATGAACCAAACCCTCAACCGTATTCGACAACTCGACGAACATCCCAAATTTTGTAATGCTACTTACAACACCGGAGAAGATGCGCCCGATATGTTTTTCCATATATTCCGCTTTTTTCATATCGTCTACATCTCGCTCTGCATCGATAGCACGACGTTCGCGATTGCTCGCTTGTAGGGCAGCACCACTGATCCACGCTTCATCTTCTTTGAAAACCGCTGGATCTTCTACGTGGTCGAATACATATTTATGTAACATGCGATGCACCACCAAGTCAGGATATCGACGAATTGGTGAGGTAAAGTGGGTATACTCTTGTAATCCCAAACCAAAGTGACCCATGCATTTTAAATCGTATTTCGCTTTTTGCATAGAGCGTAGCATAAAGGTGGATAAAACATCATAGTCATCATCCCCTTTGGCATCCTTCAACATCTTTTGTAGTTGGGAAGGTTTGACATTGGTAGCCGATCCTTTGAATTTATGTCCTAAAATTTGCGCTGTCTTTACAAACTCTCGCATTTTTTTCGCATCCGGTTGTTCATGGATACGGTACATAGAAGGTAGTTCACACCATTTCACATGCGTAGCTACCACTTCATTGGCACAAATCATAAAGTCTTCAATCAGTTTTTCAGCTTCATAACGCTCTCTAACTACAACATCAATCGCACGACCCTTTTTATCAACAATAACTTTTCCTTCGCGTGTATCAAAGTCGATGGAACCTAGTTTTTCACGACGTTTGCGGATAATCTTCGATAGTTTATAAGCATCATCAATGAGTGGTGTAATGTGTGCATATTGTTCCCGCATTGCTTCATTTCTACGAATGATTTCATTGACATTGGCATAGGTCATTCGTTCGCTCGTATGAATGACGCTCGGGTAAATTTGATATGCCATCACTTCCCCTTTGCTGTCAATATCCATACTACAAGTAATCGTCAAACGATCGACATGTGGATTTAAAGAACAAATTCCATTGGATAACACATGTGGTAACATCGGTACCACACGATCAACCACATAGACGCTCGTTCCACGTTCATACGCTTCTAAATCCAGTGGCGAATTCTTAGTAACATAGTGCGATACGTCCGCAATATGAACACCCAAACGGAATCCACCGTCAATACGTTCTACACTTACCGCATCATCCAAGTCTTTGGCATCATCCCCATCGATTGTAATCAACACTTGATCGCGCAAATCGCGACGCCCGATTAAGTCTGCTTCTGTAACCACATCACTCACCGCTTGCGCCTGTGCCATGACTTCTTTTGGAAATTCTGGGAAGATATCATGTTCCATCAACACACTTAAAACGTCCACACCTGGATCGTACTTGTGACCAATGATTTCAACAATAGAACATTTTAGTACTTTATCAAAACGATCTACTTTTAACAGTACTTTTAAATCATTTACTAATTTAAAATCTTTATAGTTTGTAACATCAATGCGACGTTCGATATTCGTATCTGGTAAAAACTTGGTCTTTCCATCTTTTACCTTCACTACACCAATAATATTTTTGGTATTGTGTTCTAAGATTTTGATTACTTCACATTCCGTTGTTTCATTTAGATTGCTCCATGTCTTAACAAACACACGGTCTCCATCCAAGCCGAAATTAAAATTACTACGGTTAACATAGTAACTTCTTGTTTCATCTTCAACAAAGCCAAACCCTTTCGGATTCACACGCAATAGACCAATAAAGTATCCCATTTTTTCAGCGAGTTGATAATGGTCCAATGCATCACGTACAACAAGACATTCATCTTCCAAAGCATTGAGTGCTTTCATCAAATCGACGAGTTGCTCGCTTGTTTCCATGTGTAAAAAACTTTTCCAATCGTCTACACTTTTACCTTTGTATCTGGAAGAACTCATCAAATCCAGAATATTTTGTTTTAAATTCATATGTTACCTCCTAGGGTAATAAAAAAAGACCATGTGGTCTTCTTAGATGATGTTTGAGATTACTACTAGTACAAAGAAAGTAATTCCCGTCACCATAGTAAGGTTTGACATTACTTTTTCTGGACCACGTTCTTTCACATTTGCAAATAGATTCAATCCATCTCCACCTGTGAAGGCACCGCTCACTCCATCTGATTTTCCACTTTGTAGTAAGGAGAGAAGTATCAAAAACACCGCTACGATAATTAGAATTGTGTCTAACATAAATATCCTCCTTTCCTATTAACATACCTTATTATAGCAGTAGAATGAAAATATATCAAGAACAAGGTTAGCCTGCTAAGACATAAAAAAAAGTGATGGTGCGATCATCACTTCTTTTTATTTTTATAAATTAGATTATTTGTTGATGTTGTAGAATGCGTCCATACCTGGGTATGTAGCAACTGGTCCCAATTCATCTTCAATACGGATTAATTGGTTGTATTTTGCTAAACGGTCAGTTCTTGACATAGAACCTGTTTTGATTTGTCCAGCGTTGAATGCAACAGCGATATCAGCGATTGTGTTATCTTCTGTTTCACCAGAACGGTGAGATACAACAGCTGTGTAACCAGCAGCTTTAGCCATTTCCATAGCATCGAAAGTTTCAGTCAATGTACCGATTTGGTTAACTTTGATCAAGATTGAGTTAGCAGTATGTTTTTCAATACCTTCTTTTAAGATTGCAGGGTTTGTTACAAACAAGTCATCCCCAACGATTTGAACTTTTTCACCGATACGGTCAGTCAATGCTTTCCATCCAGCCCAGTCACGTTCTCCTAAACCATCTTCGATTGATACGATTGGGAAACGTTCTACTAAGTCAGCATACCATTCGATCATTTCTTCTGTTGTTTTAGTTCCTTGACCTGATTTTTTCAAGTTGTAAACACCAGCTTCAACATCATAGAATTCAGATGCAGCAACGTCCATAGCCAATACGATGTCTTTACCAGCAACGTATCCAGCTTCAGCGATAGCTTCCATGATAACTTCTAGAGGTTCTTCGTTGCTTCCAAGGTTTGGAGCGAATCCACCCTCATCACCAACTGCCGTTACGTGTCCTTTAGATTTCAATACTTTTTTCAAAGCATGGAAAACTTCAGCACCCATACGGATAGCTTCTTTGATTGATTCTGCACCAACTGGCATAATCATGAATTCTTGGAAGTCTACAGAAGAGTCTGCATGTGAACCACCATTGATTACGTTCATCATTGGAACTGGAAGTTTTTTCGCGTTGAATCCTCCCAAGTAACGGTACAAAGGCATACCATAGAAATCAGCAGCAGCATGTGCACAAGCCATAGAAACACCTAGGATTGCATTTGCTCCCAATTTAGATTTGTCGTTTGTTCCATCCAATTCAATCATTGTACGGTCGATCAAAGCTTGATCCGTAACATCGAAACCGATGATTGTTTCAGCGATAATATCGTTTACATTTTCAACAGCTTTCAATACACCTTTTCCTAAGAAACGTGTTTTGTCACCATCGCGAAGTTCTAATGCTTCTCTTTCCCCAGTGGATGCTCCACTCGGTACCATTGCACGTCCGAAAGCTCCAGAATCTGTAGTAACTTCAACTTCGATTGTTGGGTTCCCACGAGAGTCCATAACTTCACGAGCATAAATATCAATAATAATTGGCATTCTATAAGTCCTCCTTGTTATTTGAACAGTCAAATTATAGCAAAGTTCCCCTTAATATTCAATAAAATCAACTTATTATTATTCAATTGTGAGAAGAATAACAACCTTTTAACAAAACTTTCAATTTGATACCCTTTTCATTTCCCATATTGCATTTTTTGTTCTTTATCGCTATACTAGTATTAAGTTTGTACAAATTTGGGGAGGTTTGTGAGACTTTTGTATAACTAGCGCCAGGACCTGCATGGTTGACGAGGTTAGTAGTCATCGAAATATTCGGCGGATGCTACTACGGTAAAAGCTGTGAATCGACAGAACAGAGACAGAAAAAGCAAAATTAAGATTGCATAACAATGTCCATTCTACACGGCTCTTTTTGTCATGTCATGGAGGACTAATATAATATGTGTGGAATCGTAGGTTATACAGGAGCAAACAATCAAGCTCAAACAATTTTATTAAAAGGATTACAATCATTGGAGTATCGTGGATACGACTCAAGCGGATTGGCACTCTTTTTAAATGATCATATAGAAATTATCAAAGCAGAAGGTAAATTAAATAATTTAAAACACTTATTAGAAATGAATCAAACACCAGAAGGAACTTGTGGAATTGGCCATACACGTTGGGCAACGCACGGTGCACCGACAACGGATAATGCACATCCACATTTGGTAAATCGAGTTGTGTTAGTACACAATGGGATTATTGAAAATTACGGGGAACTCAAACATATGTTAGAGGAAACCTATCATTATGAATTTAAATCTCAAACAGATACGGAAGTTGCTAGTGCAATGATTGACTTACACTATGAACTTACTAACAATAAAATACAAGCGATTGCAGATGCTTGTGCTCAAATGCGTGGAAGTTTTGCCTTTGCCGTGATGTTTGATGATGAACCGAACGTAATCTATACAACACGTCGTAACAATCCACTTATTTTAGGAGTATGTAGGGATGGTCATCTCCTTGCAAGTGATGTAAGTGCCATCGTTCATACAACCAAACAATATGTAGAATTGGAAAATGAGGAAATTGCTGTCTTAACAGCAGACTCACTAGCACTCTATTCACCTGCATTAGAAGCAATAACACCTGAAATTAAAACAACCGATTTAGATAGTAATGTACTGAGTAAAGGTCATTTTGAACATTTTATGATGAAGGAAATTCATGAACAACCAGCAATTGCCCGTAGCCTTTACCAATACTATCAAACAAATCCTACCTTCGATTTTGCGAAATACGATGAGATATTAATTATCGCTTGTGGTAGTGCATTGTATGCAGGAATGGTTGCGAAAGTCTTAATTGAACGTAATTTAAGAATTCCAGTATCCATTGAAGTAGCAAGTGAATTCCGCTACGCAAATCCAATATTCAAACCAAATACTTTAGGATTGTTTATTTCTCAATCCGGTGAAACAGCAGATAGTGTAGCTAGTCTTGACTTAGCTAGACAACACATTGATACGTTAGCACTTGTCAATGTGGAGAACTCACAAATGGCTCGTATGGCGAAACACGTAATCTATACCAAAGCTGGTGTTGAAGTAAGTGTTGCTACAACCAAAGCTTATTTTGCTCAAGTCTTATCCATGATCTTAAACTGTGGAATGGAAGTAGAAAACCTAACGACATTTGAAGCAGCACTGTTAAAAGAAATCTCGACGTTTGATTATCCTGAACTTGTTGCAGCAGTAGCCAAAGAAGAACAAGTATTCTTCTTAGGACGTGGTATGGACTATGCGCTTTGCTTGGAAGGTGCACTTAAGTTAAAAGAAATTTCTTATATCAATGCACAGGCTTATCAAGCAGGTGAGATGAAACATGGTACAATATCTCTAATTCAACCTGGTACGATTGTGATTGGTGTAGTAACCGATCCAGAAATCGCTGAAAAAACAATGAGTAATTTAGTAGAGACACAAGCACGTGGTGCTCATGTTATTCTATTACATACCAACGATATTGAGGTCAATAAAACATACTTCCCTAATGCAATTGTAGTGGATCGTATTCATCCAAATACCCAACCATTATTAGCGATTAGTGCATTGCAGCTTTTTGCTTATGAAATTGCCAAAGCACGAAATTGTGAAATTGATCAACCACGTAACTTAGCCAAATCCGTAAGTGTAGAATAAAGAGGATTCCTCTTTATTCTTTTTCATATCGAGTTGTTTGGTGCTATAATGAATATAACACATAGTTTTATGATAACGAGGAGGAATCGTATGCAAACAAACGGAAAACCACTCATGTTTATTGAACAAATTCGCCAGGATCGAAAGAGCTTCGAAGCCTTTCGTTCCTATATGCACACGAATACACGTAACCCAAATCCGAAAATTTTTACCGAAATCAGAAAAGTACAAAGTCTTTGTACTGCTTTGCATTACCAGGAAGAAGCTGCTTGGTGTGCTTTTTACTTGGGTTGGCTCTACCACGAGCAAGCTGATTATTCACTAGCTGTGCACCATCATACGATTGCTCATAATACCTTTTATGAGTTAGACGCCAAAGATGGCTTACCCTATTCTCATAATGCACTACTTGCAGACTATCTCATGTTAGGCATTTACGATTTAGCAATCGAACATGGTACCTTAGGTATTAAAATTGCGGAACAAACTGGAGCTACCGATCGTTTACTTGTATTGTTATTCAATACCGGCCACGCCTATTTGTTTGATCAAAAAAACAAGCAAGCTGCCGAAATTTTTGAATCGGTTCGCTCCTATCCCTATGCACAATCACAACATTTCAAAGCTACGGTTGATATCACCTATGCACAAGCACTAAATGCTTTGGGTGATTGCGATGCCGCATTAGCATTATGCGATAAAACGTACAAAACCATTCAGGTACTCGACGATGCTATCCTAACCCATGAAGCTCACTATGTATATGGTGAAATCTATCGTGAGATGAAACAATATGACACAGCAATCGCAAGTTTTACCAAAGCATATCACACAGCTCTTGCTATCAACAATCATCACAAAGCTGGGTTTGCCTTACTTGGATGGGTTCGCTGCGCAGCGATTCAAAAAGACTTGGAGGCCGTTACACAACTGTTGGAAAAGGCGTTTACCATTGCCAAACAGTTGGAACTCCCGTTATTTTATTCTTACTACTATCGCGCTGCTATGGAAGCATGGGCTTCCACACAAGAGTTCGAGCAAGCATATCTTGCCTCAACGCAAGTCTTACATTATCAAGCACTTCATAAAGAAACCACGTCGAATCTTTGGGTTTCAAATTTAAAAGATGCTATCGAAGTAACAGAGGCAGCTTCCTATCGTCAAATGTATGATGAAATACAGTTAATTACAGAAATCGGACAACGGTTCACCCGTCATGCTAGTACCAATGAACGTTTGATTACCATCTACAATGAAATCAACCAAATTTTACCAATCGATAGCTTTTCAATTGCGCAAATTAAGGATGGCACACATTTGGATTATGCCTTAAGTATCCGCAACGGTCAACCTGAGGCCAAACCTCCTGTTGCAATCGATTCCCCCTATTCGTTAGGTGCTTATAGTTATCGCAATCGCGCTAATGTTTTAATCCAAGACTTAACACAAGAATATCAAAACTATATCACCACCCCACCTGGAATCACAGATGGGTTTGCAAGTTACACAAAATCGATTATTATGTGTCCATTACTCATAGATGATACGTGTTTAGGTATCTTAAGCATTCAAAGTTATCAAGCACATGCCTACACTGAAAAAGAATTACGAATCATTAAATTACTGTCTAGTTATATCGCAATCGCTTTAGAAAATCACACCTTATTTCAAAGTGTTGCCTATCTTGCAAGTCATGATGCACTTACCAAAATTGATAATCGTTCCGAAATCCTACGCAAAGCTTCGTTGATATTCCAAAGGGCAGAGGCTGATCATGCGGTCTTGATGCTGGATGTCGATCATTTTAAACTAGTAAACGATACATATGGGCACTTAATCGGAGATGAAGTTTTATTGCACATTGTTACTACTTTGAAAAGTCAACTTCGAACGTGTGATCATATTGGACGCTTTGGTGGAGAAGAGTTCCTCATTATATTGGAAGATGTGAAAACAGAAGATGTACATGCCATTTGCGAACGTATTCGAGCTGCAGTCCACCTTTCCCCTTATCAAACAGCAGAACATCTCATCCCACTTAGTGTAAGTGTTGGTGTCTATTACCAAGAGCAATCCAACCTTTCATTCCAAGAGCAATTACGTTTAGCGGATAACGCCTTATATCGCGCAAAAAATTTGGGACGCGACCGTGTTATTTTCGAAACCAATACGATACATTATAGTTAATAAAATAGAGACCATACGGTCTCTATTTCAGACTGTTGACAAACATTATTTGTGTGTCAACAGTTTTTCTTTAAACTAATTGAAAAATATGATAATATAATATTGGCAAAAAGATATCCGTTCGTCGCAAATGTTTGGATCTTTTTGCTTTTTATTTTATCTTCAATGATATAATTATAGTGAGGCGACGGAGGATTTATTTATGGCTATGA
>JBOFMT010000082.1:0-8384 GCA_051658525.1 Erysipelotrichaceae bacterium
GCTATATACGACTAAACAAAGCGTGTATGCAAGAAACTTTTCTGGCAACAAGATTATTTTTAAAAAAGAAAAAAAGCGCTAGGGGTGCGCTTTTTTCGTAATTATATACTTATTATTATGATATAAGGGGATAGAAATATGATAATGATTAGGGGTTATTATCATATTAGCAAGATCTCTTGCTAACCTTATCATAAAGAATAAAAATATGGAAAGTATTAATATTCGATGTAAAAATATGTGATTATTCAATGTGTTTAATTTGAACTTTTCTTTGCAAGGGATATAATAAAGAAAAGGAGGTATCACTATGAAGTTGATTTTAGCCATTATTTCGAAAGACGATAGTCATGAGGTTACCAATGTGCTTACAAAAGCAAATTTTCAAGTTACAAAACTAGCATCGACTGGAGGTTTTTTACGAAGTGGGAACACAACGATTATCGTAGGGTGTGAAGATGAATTGGTAGAACAAGCCATCGCGTTGATAGGAGAAAAATCAAGTAGCCGCATGGAAGTGATTTCAACTGCAACATCGTATGATATGTCCAATCTTGTAACATTTCCAATCGAAGTTAAAGTTGGAGGGGCAACCATTTTTGTAATCAATGTTGATCAATTCTTAAAACTATAAGCAAGACCATCGTAAGATGGTTTTTCTTTTGAAGAAAGAAAAACCAGATGCTCATTGCTTACATCTGGTTCATCGAATGATGTGTATGGTTGTCGACTTTGCCATACGATGAGTCAAGGGATTCTAGTAGATTCGAATCAACCTTAGACTATTTGTAACTACAAGACTACATACCACAAAGGCTAAAACCCGGAAATCACTTGATTTCATTGTCAAAGTTTTGGACGATCGAGATTTAATTAGAAACAGTGTGGTTGTAGAAGAATTTCTTTTTGTCCTGTATAATTCAAAACGGTTCGAGTTATACTTCTACAGAAAAAACAATCAGGAGACTGCTCGCAAGCGGACAAGTTCAAGTTAGCAATATCCCAATGTTGTTAAACTTCCCATTGGTTTATCCTCCTTGTTTATGGTTACAGTATACCAAGATTTTTTATTTTGTAAATTAGAATGCACTCGCTTTATTTTTGTCTTTTTGATTGGATTATTTGTAACTTTAGAGCTTATGCTTACAAAGTGTGCAAAGCTTGGTATACTAAAGAAAATAGAGGAGGAAGAAATATGAAGTTTGGTATTGTTGGCACGAATTTTGTAAGTGATGCATTTATGGATGGCATCGCTAACGTTGCTGAGGCGGAGGTAACAATTGTTTGTTCTCGCAGATTGGAAAATGCGCAACGCTTTGCAAAACGATATGAAATTGAGACCTATTGTGATCGTTATGAGGATATGCTTGAAACTGATATGGATGCAGTATATATTGCTGTTCCAAACCAGTTACATTACGAAGTAGCACACTTTTTCTTATCAAAAAAAATACCAGTTTTTCTTGAAAAACCGATGTGTGTAAATTATAAACAAGCAAGTGCGTTGATTGCTTATGCGCAAGCGCAAAAAACATATTTACACGATGGACTCATGCCTTTGTACACACCAAGTTTACAAGCAATCAAAACGACATTACCACAACTTGGGACCTTACACCAAGCTAGTTTTCATTTTGCTAAGGTGTCCTCTCGCTATCAAGCATATTTACAAGGAGAAAGCCCTACAACCTTTCAAAAGGCTTTGGCAAATGGAGCAATGATGGATTTGGGAATCTATGCAGTTGGAGTCGCAGTGGCATTGTTTGGTAAACCAAAAACAATCCTTGCTACTTGTAATGTCTTAGCTAGTGGGGTGGATGGTGCTAGTAGCATTGTTTTTGGATATGAAACACTACAGCTTGTTATTCAAGTATCAAAAATCAATGATACATGTTCTAAGAGTGAAATTTGTGGAGAACTCGGGGTATTGGAATTGGATGTACTATCGTTGCTTGAACAAGTAACCTTGCATCAACGCAACCAAGCCGATCGCAATGTTGCAACTCATTCTACGAAT
Source organism: Erysipelotrichaceae bacterium (assembly GCA_051658525.1). Lineage (GTDB taxonomy): Bacteria > Bacillota_I > Bacilli_A > Erysipelotrichales > Erysipelotrichaceae > JBOFMT01. Next base: position 2,018 of record JBOFMT010000082.1, read on the forward strand.
CCTTTTGTTTATCAAATTGCTGACTTTATCCATTGTGTAAAAGAAAAACGGGATTCCAATTACTTGCCCTATGCATTATCCCTGGATATTTTAGAAGTACTAACGCAAGCGCGACTTGTTGCGGGCATGCGTTATGACGAAGATGATGTTGAAAACATCGACTAGGAGGAAATCTATGCTGTATGATATTTCACCACGTATTCACCACGAAATGAGTGTTTATAAAAATAAGGATGAAAAGCGCCCCGTGTTGCATGCAACTACAACAACAGACCCCAATTATAGTTATGAGTCAATGCTTTCACTTCCATTGCACACTGGTGCGCACGTCGATGCGCCTTTGCATATGGTTGAACAGGGGAAGACCATCGATCAAATTCCATTGGAGCGTTTTTATGGGAAAGCCTACGTTGTTGATGTAACTGGTGTTCGTGGCGCTTTGTTACCTGAACATGTAAATCAAATTGAACATTGGGGTGAGCTTGATTATATATTATTTAAAACAGATAACTCCTCAAATCCTGAATTTGATCCAGACTTTGTTTATGTTGGATCTGAACTTGCTGCTTTATTAGCTCATCATGATTTAAAAGGGGTCGGTATTGATGCTTTGGGTATTGAACGCAATGATCCTTTTCATCACACACATAAATATTTATTGGATGCGGGGGTGGTTATCTTAGAAGGCTTACAATTAGCAAAAATTCGGGAACAACGCTACTGGTTATTTTGTTTTCCCTTATTGATTGTTGGTGCGGAGGCTAGCCCTGTACGTGCGGTTTTGATGGATCTTGATAGTTTTTTAGACCCTAAGTCAAATTGAAATAATATGAAAATGGTTTATTTTAGACCATTTTTTTCAATTCTTCATCTTTTTTTGGAACTTTGATGTGGTATCGATTTTTGTTATCTTATCCCATGCATAATGTTGGAATTCGGTTTATACTAGAATCGAGGTGATTGGATGGAACAAACGATTTTATGCATTGATTTAAAAAGTTTTTATGCAACCTGTGAATGTATCAAACGTGGATTTGATCCTTTCACAACGAAGTTAGCAGTAGTGGGCAATGTTAATCAAAAAGGAAGTATTGTTCTAGCGGCTTCCCCAGGACTAAAAGCAATTTTTCAAAAGAATGTATGCCGGGCATATGAACTTCCAGATGATCCTGAGTTGATTCAAGTGCAAGCTAATATGGGGTATTATGTTCAAATGGCAAAACGTGTGATGGCAATCTATTTACAGTTTGTCGCTACCGAAGATTTACATGTTTATTCGGTTGATGAGGCTTTTTTGGATGTCACTGGATATTTAAAATTGTATCAAAAGACACCGAGGCAATTAGCGCAGACAATACTAGAAGCGATTCAGAAACAAACGGGACTTTTTGCTACCTGTGGAATTGGACCAAATCTTTTGTTGGCGAAATTAGCTTTGGATTTGGAGTCGAAAAAGGCAGCAGATTTTATTGCGCAATGGGCATTGGATGACTTACCAACGAAACTGTGGACGGTGCGCCCACTTTCCAAAATGTGGGGTATTTCCTATAATTTAGAACGTAGGCTCAATGCATTACACATAGAATGTATTGGAGATTTAGCAAACTATCCCAAAGAGGTTTTGATCCAAAAGTTTGGGGTTATCGGTGCCCAGTTACATGAACACGCCAATGGCATTGATGAAAGTAAAATACAAGAAACTTATCAAACCAAAAGCAAAGGTTTGAGTACCACACAAATGCTGATGCGCGATTACGATCGAGTGGAAATCAAAACCATTATTTATGAACAGTTAGAAGAGGTAACTTCGCGCTTACGAAGTGAACATGCACTGTGTGGATGTGTTCATCTTGGAATCGGCTATACCAATCGAGAAGGGGGGTGGCGCCATCAAATCGCTTTGGCTTCCCCAACCAATGCAACCAAAGAATTGTTTGAGTATTGTTTGCAGTTGTTCGATACGTTTGACGATGGTAGCTTGATTCGACAAGTCAGTATTGCTTTGAGTAAATTATCGAATGATAATAGCATTCAGCTTTCACTATTCGACAATCGTATTGAGGAAGAAGCGCTAGGTAAAACAATGGATACCATCAAACTTCGGTATGGGAAAACAAAAGTTTGCCGTGCAATGTCCTTGTTACCACATGCGACGGGGTTACGCAGAGCACAATTAATTGGAGGGCATCAACAATGAGAGGTATGGTAAAGTGGCAACCGTTTGCCGCAGTATTTGATCAAAAAGAAACACTGCAACAATATTATAGGGAACAAGTTAAAATAGAGGCACCCCTCATCAGTCAGGATCAAAAGGAAAGCAACGAGCAATGTGTAGTTGACGCGATTGCACAACATTGTATTGTACAAGTAAAATACTATCGTAAGGGTAGTTTACATCTAGTAGAGGGATACATTAAAGCGATCGATACGTACCAAAAACAGATTCAAATTCAAAGCATTCGGATTGCATTTGATGAGCTAGTAGAGATTCAAATGCGATAAAAAACAATAAAGCACGTCTAGTGAGACGTGCTTTATTTGATTATGTATTAGCGAATATATATTGTGTAACTATATTGTGATGTTCATCTTTGATGATGAAGGCATCTTCACTTAAGACTGCATATGTGTGTGGCAAATCGTTTTTTGGAAGAGCGATCGAACCTGGGTTCAAAATATGGATATGATTTTGAACCTCGTGCACGAGCAAGTGAATGTGACCACTAATGAAAATGTCACCGGCTACGAGTGGTGGTAAAGCTTCGGGAGAGAACAAATGTCCATGTGTAGCAAAGACGCGTCTAGTTCCTAAGGAGATGGTCGTATAGTCAGCCATCATTGGGAAGTCTAGTAACATTTGATCTACCTCGCTATCGCAATTTCCACGAACGGCGATAATACGACTTTTATAAGTGTTAAGTGCACTAGCTACTTCAGCAGGTGCATAGCCTGTGGGTAGTGGATTGCGTGGGCCATGATACATCAAATCGCCTAGTAAGAGTAGATGGCTACACCCCTCTTGTTCAAATGCTTCTAGAATTAGATTGGTATATGGCAATGAACCATGTAAATCGCTGGCAACGAGTAGTTTCATAAATAAGCTCCTTCTATCGGTTTAAAATGTACGAGATGTGGATAAAACCAAACGGTTTTGATTTTCAAACAAGCGGTATCCCATAATAAAACCAGTAATTCCACAAGTGAGTGGAGATAATAATAATAAAATAACATAAGTTGTTCCTGAATCTGAAAGATTTGCCTGCGTTACATACCCCAAATCATTGTGTAGATTTCCCCAGGAATAGAGCCAAAAGAATTGATAAATGCCGCAAGTGATAAAGCTTAACAATAAGGCCATCCAGAATCCGGTAATCGGCTTGACATTATATTGTCGCGCAGCAAAGTTAAGTTCTTTTACCATAGCCCATTCAACATAAATGGAGTAAATTCCAAACGTAAAGAACGACAATAAAATCGTAATCCAAAAGTTTCTTTGTTTCATAGTGATCCCCTTTCGATCTATATGGATATAATATACACCAAAAGTGATAACTTGCAAAGATAAGTGGCTATAAGAGTGAAAAAACAAAGAGAACAAGGCAAGAAATGTAACAGAAAAATAAATACAAAATGAAAAGGAATGCATTTTTTTGAAATATTTAATGAAAAATACTTGCAATATTATTTGAAACAAGTATAATGGTAATCAATACAGTGAACAAGAGTAGTACACGGTGGAGTATCTGATAGAGAGTTGCTGGTTGGTGGAAAGCAATAGAGAAGAAGCTGTCGAACGTGCTTGGGAGTAGGTCTGGCGATCCTTAGGGGGAGTCAAATCCGTAAACTTGCGTTAAAAGTAGAGAGTCGAAGAGAAATTCTTTTCGGAATTTAGGTGGTACCGCGTAATCTATACGTCCTTGCATAAGCAAGGACGTTTTTTTGTACTAGAAGATGGAGGAAGTATATGGAAATAGCTGGTTTTTTTGCAAATTTAGATTTTGGAGCGATTGCAAATCGTATCCCTTGGATCCTTGAGGGATTGCGCTTTACGATTTCGTTGAGTTTAATCGCTGCAGTATTAGGAAGTATCATTGGACTTGTAAGTGTTCTATTGAACCGAAAGAAAAATATCGTCTCGATGTTGGTCAATGCGTATATTGATGTGTTTCGAGGAACTCCAGTCTACTTCCAATTGGCATTCTTTCACTTTGGATTGCCACAAGTTACGGGTATTGTCTTACAACCCTTTACTACAGCAGTGATTGTTTTTGCCCTCAATTCAGGAGCCTATTTGGCTGAAATCATACGCTCTGGTGTGGAACAAGTAAATCTTGGTCAAATTGAGGCGGCGAAAGCTTTGGGTGTGAGTAATAAGGATATTATGAAAGATATCATCATTCCACAAGCGGTACGTAATGTATTACCGGCACTCGTAAATGAGTTTATTACACTTACGAAAGAAACTTCGGTTGTTTCAAGTATTGGGATCGCGGATATGATGCGACGCTTCAATATTGTAAGTGGTAGTACCTATCTCTTCTTTGAACCGTTGTTGGTTGTTGGGATTGCGTATTATTGTTTGAATAAGTTATTGAGCTTTGGTGGAAAAGCATTGGAGGCAAAGTTGAAATATGATTAAAGTAGAAGCACTAGTAAAAAATTATGGTCCAGAAATAAAGGTTTTAAAAGGGATTAACTTCGTCTTTGAAGATGGAAAAACCTACGCAATTATTGGATCAAGTGGTGGAGGGAAATCTACTTTTATCCGCTGTTTGAATTTGTTAGAAGTTCCAACAGCTGGAACGATTACTTTTAATGGGGTAGAAATTTCAGAAAAGAGTAGTGAATTAGCAAAGTATCGAGAAAAAGTAGGAATGGTATTTCAAAACTTTAATTTATTTGAGCATATGCGTGTTTTGGAAAATATTACGTATGCATTAAAGAAGGTTAAAAAAATTGACAAAGCTAGTGCAAATCAAAAAGCACAAGCGTTGTTAACACAAGTGGGATTGAGCCATCGAGAACAAGCTTATCCGCATAATCTCTCTGGTGGAGAAAAACAAAGGGTAGCCATTGCAAGAGCATTAGCAATGGAACCGGAGGTCTTGTTGTTTGATGAACCGACAAGTGCACTGGATCCTGAAATGACAACCGAGGTATTGAAGGTGTTAAAAGACCTAAATCATACAGGTATGACGATGATTGTTGTAACGCATGAAATGAATTTCGCAAAGGAAGTAGCCGATTATATTGTTTATATGGATGGTGGAGAAATTGTCGAATGTACACCAGCCGATGTATTTTTTGAAAAACCGCAGACAGAACGCGCACAGGCGTTTATCCAAAACATGTTATAGGAGGAAAAAAACATGAAAAAATTAATGGGAGTTGTAGTGAGTTTAGTTTTACTAGCAGGATGTTCAACAGGTGGAAGTGAAGAAAAAACAATCAAGGTTCTTACTAGTTCAGGATATGATCCTTATGAGATTGTTGATGAGAATGGAAATTTAACAGGATTTGATATTGAATTGGCTGAAGCGATTGCGAAAAACTTAGGTTATACCATCGAATGGACAGATATGGATTTTAACGGTATTATCGGTGCTCTTCAAGTAGGTCAAGGTGACCTTGCGATTGCGGGAATTTCACCGGATTCAGAACGTGCTAAAGTGGTTGATTTCTCAGATATCTACTATGCAGGGGATGAAGAAACAACAAACTATGTACTATATAAAGCGGATAGTAGTATTTCGGGAATGGATGATTTGGATGGGAAAATTGCTGGTGTTCAAATTGGAACGATTCAAGAAGCTGCAATCAATGAAATTAAAGCTGATTTAAATTTAACTACAGATCCTCGTGCTAGTATTGTGGAAATGGTGCAAGAAATTAAAGTAGGGCGTATTGATTTTGTTGTTGTGGAAAAAGCGGTAGCAGATGAATTTATTAAAACGAATTCAGAATTAGCAACGTTCAAACTAGAAGGGGAATTTGAAAATTCAACAGGTAATGCGATTGCCTTTCCAAAAGGTAGTGAGTTAGTTACAAAGTTTGATGAGCAAATTGCTGCGATGCAAGCAGACGGTAGTCTAGATACCTTGATCACTAAGTGGTTTACTGCTGAATAAAGATGAGAAAGTGCTTGTTTACCAAGCACTTTCTTTAGCTTTTGCCTATATAATATATATACGATGTGAAAAACAGGATCAAACTTTATTATAATAGTAAAATGAGCCACTGAGAGCCGTTGCTAAGGTGAAAAATACGTGCAAAAATACTGAAAAAAAAGCGTTTTTTTTTGTTGACTTGTTGGGCTAGAATTGGTATTATATACAAGCGCTAAGGAAACAAAGCGTAACCGTTGTTC
>JBOFMT010000083.1:0-3194 GCA_051658525.1 Erysipelotrichaceae bacterium
CTAATAAGTTTGCGCTTGCTTCGTCTAATTCATTTTGCGTTGCACAAGGAAGTGCGATATCACAAGCAACACTCCAAATCTCACTAGAATTATCAGTGTATGAAGCGGTTGGGTGATAGTTTGTATAATTGCTAATACGAGCGCGTTGTACTTCTTTGAGTTGTTTGATTGTACTTAAGTGGATACCGTTCTCATCATAGATGTAACCAGCACTATCACTCATAGCAACAACCGTTGCTCCCATGGCAATTGCTTTTTGTGCAGCGTAGATGGAAACATTTCCGCTGCCACTAATGACTACGCGTTTGCCTTCCATACTCTCATTTTTATCTGCAAGCATTGCTTCCATAAAATACAACAAACCATAACCAGTTGCTTCGGTACGGATTAAACTACCACCCCAACCAACACCTTTTCCAGTTAAAGTTCCCGTGTATTGGTTGGATAAGCGTTTGTATTGGCCAAATAGATACCCTACTTCACGTCCACCAACACCAATATCACCAGCAGGTACATCGGTATCTGCACCAACATGACGGTATAGCTCACTCATAAAGCTTTGACAGAAACGCATGATTTCGCCATCGCTTTTTCCTTTAGGATCAAAGTCACTTCCACCTTTACCACCACCAAGTGGTAATGTTGTTAAGGCGTTTTTAAAGATTTGTTCAAAGCCTAAGAATTTAATGATTCCAATGTTAACACTTGGATGAAATCTTAATCCACCTTTATAAGGTCCTAATGCAGAGTTAAATTGTACACGGAACCCACGGTTGACACGTGTCACACCTGCATCATCAACCCAAGGGATACGGAACATAATTTGACGTTCTGGTTCTACCAAACGCTCTACGACTCCTGGTACTAATAATTCAGGTTTTTTATTTTGAATTAAGGTAAGACTTGCAAACACTTCATCCAGTGCTTGGATAAACTCAGCGTCATTTGCATTGCGTTTGACAACGTCTTGATAAATCGTTTCTAATGTATTCATAACTACCCCCTCGTTTTATGAAATTATTATACACTAGATTTACTGTAAGTTAAAATATATTTTCATGAAAATGAAATGTAACAAGTTTTTAACAGCTAACGAAACCCAATGAGGTGAGGTGAAATTGAGAAAAAGTTGTTTCCGTGATTGACAGTGATAGGGAAACATGGTATTATGTCTAAGCAAGAAAAGTTAGTAGAAAGAAGAAGCACCCCTTCTCACCCGATAGATCATGTCTTTGGGTCACAGCTACACAAATTATAAACACTATAATTTAGGTAAGCGGGTGCAGTATGTGTACTCGCTTTTCTTCATACATATCAATGTACATGGAGGTGCAAGATTATCAATAAGAAAGTCATTCCGAATAATGTAAACGATGATTTAGTAAACGAAAAAATTCGTTTCAAAGAAGTTTTGGTCATCGATGCAAACGGAGAACAATTGGGTATTAAGACAAGAAAAGAAGCATTGGAAATTGCGTATGAACAAGAATTAGACTTGTTATGCGTTGCGCCACAAGCGCAACCACCGGTGTGTAAAGTATTGAATTATGGCCGTCACCGCTTCGAAAATCAAAAGAAAGCAAAAGAAGCAAAGAAAAAACAGCATGTTACAGAGATGAAACCATTGCGTTTGTCTCCTGTAATAGATAAACATGACTTTGATACCAAAATGAGACATGCTAGATCATGGATCGAAGATGGTATGAAAGTTAAAGTAGACATGCGTTTCCGTGGTCGTTTGATCACGCGTCTAGAAGTTGGACAAAAAATCATGCAACAATTTACAGAAGAAATTTCTGATATTGCTGTTGTTGAGAAAAGACCACTTTTGGAAGGAAATACAATGTCTACAGTATTGGCACCAAAAAAAGGTAAATAACTAGGAGGTAAGAATTATGCCAAAAATGAAAACTCATAGAGGGTTAGCAAAACGTGTTAAAAGAACTGGTTCAGGTAAATTAAAAAGAGGACGTGCTTATACATCTCACTTAGCACCTCGTAAAACTACAAAACAAAAACGTCATTTAAGAAAATCATCATTAGTTTCTAAGAGCGATTACAAACGCGTGAAATTAATGTTGCAAAAATAATTAGGAGGAAGTAAACATGGCAAGAGTAAAAGGTGGAGTTGTATCCCGTAATAGAAGAAAACGCGTATTAAAATTAGCTAAAGGATACTTTGGTTCAAAACACGTATTGTACCGTACAGCAAACGAACAAGTAATGCGTTCATTGCGTTATGCGTACAGAGACCGTAAACAATTAAAACGTGAAATGCGTAAATTGTGGATCGCTCGTATCAATGCAGCAGCACGTATGAACGATTTGAGCTATTCAAAATTAATGTACGGATTGAAATTGGCTAACGTAACTGTTAACCGTAAAATGTTGTCAGAAATGGCAATCCACGATCCTAAAGGATTCACAGTTGTTTGCGAAAAAGCAAAAGCTGAATTAGCAAAGTAGTAAGCATTTGAAAGATATTGAACGTACATTAAATCGATTGTTCGTTGATGTATTCAATACGATTCTCTATTTGGAAGAACGTCATATCAAAGAAGATCACATCAATTTGACCATGGGTGAAATTCACCTATTGGAAAATATTGGGTTAAGCAAAGAAAAAACGGTAGGTAGTGTCGCGAAGTTACATCGTGTAACTTTGGGTACTGCTACGGTTGGTATTGATAAACTAGTGAAAAAAGGGTATGTACTGAAAGCCAAAGATCAAAAGGATAAACGTATTGTACGTTTGACGTTGACAGAAGCGGCAACAGAAGTTTTGGATGCACATACCAGATTCCATCAAGAAATGATTACAAACATCTTGTTGGATTTGGATTTGGAAGCCCAAGAAGAACTGTGTCGTTCCTTGGAGAACGTAGTTGAATACTTTCATAAAAAATACGATTGATTCGACTCAATAGAGTAGAACAAACATCAAAGAGGAGTTGATTGGTGATCTTATTGGTCTCATCAGCTCCTCTTTTTATATGTGTAAAATATGTGATATACTGTGTGAAAATTATGAAACCGATTACCTAAATTAGTGCATAGAAAACGGGGGAAAGTTATCCCAAAAAATGTCGATAAAAGGCTATTTTATGATATACTAATAGATGTAAAGAGTTGGTCATGTTGTATCCACCTTGTAAATACTATATAATATAGTAGGCCTCTAAAAGGCAGTTTTT
>JBOFMT010000084.1:0-112958 GCA_051658525.1 Erysipelotrichaceae bacterium
GCGCGAGTTTTCGTATACCCGAAAATCGGCACTTTGTTCTGTTTTCGGTTTAGATTATACCAAAAAAGCAGAAAAAAAGGACGAAATATCATGAATTTGATAATTGTCCTTATTGTGTAAAAATACAACTGGAAGTTACTACTGCAAAGTGGAACTTCGTTTTTCCATCAAGCTATTTTGTTATGAAAATGTTATGTTTTTATAAATATAACGAGAAATCACTTTAGACTCATATTGTGTTCACTTTTTTCTAGAATAAAAATAGAAATTAAGGTAAACAATTAAAAGAATTTCACGCTTGAATGTTACGATAGTTATATTTGCATAGGAGTTTGGTCTATTACACTCACACGTTAGTTGGACAATAACAAAAAAACACCCTATTTGAAATAGGGTGTTTTAAGATTAGTCTAGTTCATCGCCTTCAACAACACTCAACTCAGATTCATCAATCATTTCTTTGATTGTTTCTGACATGTTGCTGTCTTGTCCACCAATTAAACTTAAGAATTCAGCTTCCGCGCTACCACGATTTGCAGCTTCACGTTTTGCTTTTAATTGTTTTGTAAGTTTTTCAATTTCTACTGAAGTTTCACGATCGAAATCCATACCAGTACCAGCAGGAATTAACTTACCGATAATAACATTTTCTTTCAATCCGATCAAGTGGTCTTTCTTACCTTTGATAGCAGCATCAGTCAATACTTTTGTAGTTTCTTGGAAAGATGCAGCGGATAAGAAGGAATCCGTTTCTACAGATGATTTTGAAATCCCCAATAATACTGGAGAGAAAATAGCAGGTGTCTTACCAGATAACAAGACATTACGGTTCACTTTTGTGATTTCAGGGAATGAAATTTGAACACCTGGGTTCAATTTTGTATCATTTCCAGCAATAACTACTACTTTACGTAGCATTTGGCGAATCATAACCTCGATATGTTTATCGGAAATTTCGATACCTTGGCTAGCATATACTTTTTTTACTTCTTTAAGGATATACTTTTGTACTTCCGTTACACCAGCAACTTCAAGAAGTTCTTTTGGATTTACTTGACCTTCAGTCAATTTATCTCCATTGGTAACATGTGAACCAATTTTTAACCAACTACGAATCGTTTGAGTCTGACCAATTTTATGTTCGATTGACTCTTTGTCGTTAGTAATAACAATTTCAATACCATTTAAGTTATCTAAACGGTTGATTGCTGTAATTTCACCAGAAATTTTAGCTAATACAGCAGCACCTTTTGGACAACGGGCTTCGAAAAGTTCTTCAACACGAGGAAGACCTTGCGTGATATCTCCACCTTCACCGGCAGCAACCCCACCGGTATGGAACGTACGCATCGTTAACTGAGTACCTGGCTCACCGATAGATTGGGCAGCCATTGTACCAACAGCCTCACCAGTTTCAACGATTTTACCAGTTGCCATGTTACGTCCATAACATTTTTTACATACTCCATAAATTGATTTACATGTAAAGGCACTACGGATATACATCCCTTTAACACCTGCATCAACAATTTCGCGTGCAATTTCTTCTGTCATAAATTCATCAGAGTCAATGATCATTTCACCAGTTTGAGGGTGAAGAACAACTTGTTTCGAGAAACGTCCAACCAAACGGTCATAGAATTTTTCGATTTCAGAATTATTCTTTTGATCAATAATAGCCTCAACCCAGAATCCTTTGTCTGTACCACAGTCTTCTTGTTTAACGATAACATCTTGTGCAACGTCAACCAAACGACGAGTTAAGTATCCAGACTCAGCAGTTTTCAAGGCAGTATCCGTTAACCCTTTACGTACCCCATGGGTAGAGATAAAGAACTCAGATACGTTTAATCCTTCACGGAATGAAGAATAAATAGGGACCTCGATAATCGCAGGTGTATACCCTTTTGTAGATTTAGATTGTGATGGTTTTGACATCAATCCACGCATACCTGCCAACTGTGTAAAGTTGGAAGTATTACCACGTGCACCAGATGTTGCCATCATGTTAATTGGATTTTTACGTTCCAAAGACTTCATTAACTCTCCACCAATTTCAGCTTTGATATTATCCCAAAGTTTTGTTAAGTGAGATTCCCATTCCTGGGCAGTCAATTTACCTTTGTTACGTAAACGCATAAGTTCTTCGGCTTTTTCTTTACCATAAACTACGTATTTTTGTTTGTTTGGAGCAACCTCGATATCGGCAAGAGATACCGTCATACCAGCGATTGTTGAGTATTTAAATCCTAAGTTTTTAATCTCATCCAAGATTTCAGAAGTTTTAACAGTAGAGTAGCGTTTGAACACTTCACTAATTACACTTCCCAATTCTTTTTTCTTGAATGCTTCTACAAGAGGCATTCCAGCGATATGAGCTTTTATATCTGAACCCATAGGTAAGAAGTATTTTTCTGGAGTAGCAACAAAGTTTGCACCAGAAATCTCATTCAAGAATGGGAAATCTTCTGGAAACATGTTATTGAAAATAACTTTTCCGACCGTCGTAATCAAGTATTGGTTTTCTTGTTCTTTTGTAAATGAAGTTTTACCTAAAGAACGAGCCATAACACCAATACGTGAGTGAAGGTGGATTTGTTTCATATCATAAGCAATCATTACTTCGTTTACATCGCGGTATACGTGACCTTCATTCGAAGCAAATAAACGCCATTGGTCTCCTAAATCATTGCAATCAACTGCATCATACTTCGCAGCAATTGCTTCGAACTCAGCAGCTGTTTCTTCCATTGTTAAGTAGAAGTTACCCAAAACCATGTCCTGAGAAGGTGTAACGATAGGCTTACCATCTTTTGGACCTAAGATGTTATTAGAACCTAACATCAAAGTTAACGCCTCTGCACGTGCCTCTTCTGAAAGTGGAACGTGGACAGCCATTTGGTCACCATCGAAATCGGCATTGAAGGCTGGCGTTACCAATGGGTGAAGACGAATTGCGCGTCCTTCCACTAGTTTTGGTTTAAATGCTTGAATCCCCAAACGGTGAAGTGTCGGTGCACGGTTCAATAGAACTGGATATCCTTCGATTACATCTTCAACAATATCCCATACACGTGGATCCAAACGATCGATTAGTTTTTCAGCATTTTTTGGATTACTTGCAATTTCACGATTAACGATTTCGTTAATTACAAACGGTTTGAACAATTGAATTGCCATCTCACGTGGAATCCCACATTGATACATTTTCAAATCTGGTCCAACGGCGATTACTGAACGACCAGAGAAGTCAACACGTTTACCAAGTAAGTTTTGACGGAAACGCCCTTGTTTCCCTTTCAATGAGTGAGAAAGAGATTTCAATGCACGTCCACCAGCACCAGTAATTGGTTTTGAACGACGTCCATTATCAATCAAAGCATCAACCGCTTCTTGTAACATACGTTTTTCATTTTGTACGATGATTGCAGGTGTTCCAAGTTCTAACAATTTTTTCAAACGGTTATTTCTTGTAATTACACGACGATACAAGTCATTTAAATCACTTGTAGCGAAACGTCCACCATCCAATTGTAACATCGGACGTAAATCTGGTGGTATAACTGGAAGTACTGTAAGTACCATCCAATCCGGTTTATTTTCAGAATTACGGAAAGAGTCTACCGTATCCAAACGCTTGATTAATTTCTTGCGTTTTTCACCTTGTGCAGTTTCCAAATCAAATTGAATTTTTTTGTATTCCGCTTCCAAGTCAACTTCGTTTAACAATGTATAAGCAGCTTCCGCTCCTGTTTGTGCAACGAATGAACCAGAACCGTAAATTGCTAGGTTTTCACGGTATTCTTTTTCAGATAATACTTTTTTGTATTCTAATTTCGTATCTTTAGGGTCTGTTACAATCCAAGAAACGAAATATACTACTTCTTCCAATTGTTTTGGAGTTACATCAAGCAACAAAGCCATTCTTGATGGAATTCCACGCAAATACCAAATGTGTGCGACTGGAGCAGCCAATTCGATATGCCCCATGCGTTCACGACGTACAGATGATTTTGTGATTTCTACACCACAACGATCACAAACTACACCTTTGTATCTAACTTTTTTATATTTTCCACAATAACATTCCCAGTCTTTTGAAGGACCAAAAATACGCTCGCAGAACAATCCATCTCTTTCCGGTTTTTGAGAACGATAGTTGATCGTCTCCGGTTTTTTAACTTCACCGAAAGACCATTCTCTGATTCTTTCTGGTGAAGCTAAGTTAATTTGGATTGAGGCAAAATTATTAACACTCATCTCTTACGCCTCCTTATTTATTCTTCATTGTCGCCGAATTCTTCTTCAAGATCTTCTAGCTCATCTACCAATTCGTCAAGTTCCTCATTTGTTTGTTCCAAATCTTCTGTGATATCGATTACTGGTGGCATTTCAGCAACACCTTCGTCGTTATCATTTTTCATTAGATCTACTTCATTACCAAGTTCATCTAACATTTTAACATCGATAGATAACGCTTGTAATTCGTGTTTCAATACGCGGAATGATTCTGGAATTCCCGGTTCAGGAATATCTCTACCTTTGATAATTGATTCGTATGTTTTTGTACGACCAACAACATCATCGGACTTAACAGTTAAGATTTCTTGCAATGTATGTGCAGCACCATAAGCTTCTAGTGCCCAAACTTCCATCTCCCCGAAACGTTGTCCACCATTTTGTGCTTTACCACCCAATGGTTGTTGCGTTACAAGTGAATATGGTCCTGTTGCACGAGCATGTAGTTTATCGTCAACCATGTGGGCCAACTTGATCATGTACATTACACCAACAGAAATACGTTCATCGAATGGTTCACCAGTACGACCGTCGATTAGAACTTGTTTTCCATCTTTGGTCATATTAGCTTCTTCCATGATTGATTTCAACTCGTCGTTATTGATACCGTCAAATACTGGAGAAGCAAACTTTGTATTCAATGCTTTCGCAGCGAATCCCAAGTGAATTTCTAGAATTTGTCCGATATTCATACGAGATGGTACCCCGAACGGGTTCAACATGATATCAACTGGTGTTCCATCAGGCATATATGGCATATCTTCCACAGGAAGGATTTTAGAAATAACCCCTTTGTTACCGTGACGTCCCGCCATTTTATCCCCTTCAGAGATTTTACGTTTTTGAACGATGTAAACTTTAACTGTTTCATTTACTCCTGGAGGTAAGTCATGTCCTTCACTACGTTTGAATACACGTACTGAATGAACAATACCAGCACCACCATGTGGAACTTTTAATGAATTGTCACGAACTTCACGAGATTTCTCTCCGAAAATCGCTAACAATAATTTTTCTTCTGGAGAAACTTCGCTTTGTCCTTTTGGTGTCACTTTACCAACAAGGATGTCACCTTCGTTTACTTCAGCACCAACCATAACGATACCGCGTGCATCCAAGTGACGACAAGAATTTTCACTTACGTTTGGAATATCGCGTGTAATTTCTTCAGGTCCTAATTTTGTTTCACGGCAATCAATATCATATTCTTCGATGTGAATTGATGTATAAACATCATCACGAACCAAGCGTTCTGACATAATGATCGCATCTTCATAGTTATATCCGTACCATGTCATGAAGGCAATAGTAACGTTTTGTCCAAGTGCTAACTCTCCATTTTGCATAGATGGACCATCTGCCAAAATATCGCCAGCATGTACACGTTCACCACGTTTTACGATTGGGATTTGGTTGATTGATGTTCCTGAGTTACTTCTTTGGAATTTTCTAACTTTATATTCACGACGTCCATCTGCTTGACTAACGATAACTTTTTGTGAATCGACGTATTCTACAATACCGTCACCTTTACATACGATACCAGAACCACTATCTTTTGCTACACGGTATTCAATACCTGTACCAACATATGGAGATTGTGGTCGTACCAAAGGAATTGCTTGACGCTGCATGTTCGCTCCCATTAGGGCACGAGACGCATCATCATTTTCTAAGAATGGAATACAAGCTGTTGCTACTGAAACGATTTGTTTCGGGCTAACATCGGCAAGTTCAACTACTTCGCGTTTTGCAAGGATGGTATCCCCTTGGTAACGAGATACTACTTGTTCATTGATCAAACGACCATCAACAACCTCATTGGCCTGTGCAATTACGAAATCGCTCTCTTCATCAGCTGATAAGTAAACAGCTTCTTCCAATACGCGACCATCTGGTGTCACCAAACGGTATGGTGTTTGGATAAATCCATACTCATTGATTTTTCCATATGTAGTTAAGTTAGAAATCAAACCGATATTTGGTCCCTCTGGTGTCTCGATTGGACAAATACGACCGTAGTGAGATGAGTGAACGTCACGTACTTCAAATCCAGCACGGTCACGTGTCAAACCACCAGGCCCAAGAGCAGAAATACGACGTTTGTTCGTTAATTCAGCAAGTGGATTTGTTTGGTCCATAAATTGTGACAACTGAGAAGAAGAGAAGAACTCTTTAATTGCAGCAGTCAAAGGACGAATATTTGTTAATTTTTTTGGTGTTAAAGCTTCGATATCAGCGATTGACATACGTTCTTTTACAACACGTTCCATACGAGATAACCCGATACGGAATTGGTTTTGAATCAATTCACCTACCGAACGAATACGACGGTTTCCTAATTGGTCAATATCATCTGTTGCTCCAATACCTTCCATAACATTCAAGGTATATGTGAACAGAGCATAAATATCAGAAATAGTAATCGTATGTTTGTTCGCAAATGGATCATTCCCTACGATTTTAACTACATGTTCATCCGTTCCACGAACTTTTAATTCTTGTACGGCAGCACCTAGCAACCATACACAAACATCTTCGCTCGCTACGCGTGCTTTTAATTCATCACTTAAGTCCGCAGACAATGCCATACGTTTTGTTTTAGGCTCATATTCGTAAGCATAACGTTCTCCATTTGATGTGCTAATCAAATCGGTTCCGTTAGCATCGCATACTTTAGCAAGTTCAAACATACGTTGTCCATAGTTTAGAATTGAGTTGATATTTTCAGGTGTTGCTTTTACTTCTTGTGCAAACACACCCGCGTATACCGTTACTGTTTCTAGTTCAGAAACAAGTGCTGGTAACACTTCTGGAGTAATAACTTCACCTGCATAAATTGTTTTTACTGATAATGCAATATCCGTAGCTGCTACACGTCCAACCAAACCTAAGTTATAGCTTGTAGGTACTGTAACTTTATCTGCATGTGCAAAGTTATTGTTGAATGGGAACGCAACTACGTGCATCCCTTTCTTCATTTCAGCACGCAACAAGTCGCGTTCTGAACGGTGAATCAAGGTTCCTGAAGGTAACAATACTTCTCCATCTGCAGTTAAAACATCTTCAGCAAGAAGATTTTTCTCTAAACGATTTACAACGCTTAGTTTCTTTCCAAGTTTAAAACGCCCAGATTTTGTTAAATCATAACGACGAGCATCAAAGAACTTAGAGTTCATTAAAATATTTGATCCATCGATGGTAGGAATCTCATCAGAACGTTGGTTTTCGTAAATAGAAAGCAACGCTTCTTCTGTTGATTTTACCTTATCGGCCATCAATGTATTTTCTACTTCTTCATATTTTCCTAAATATGCACCATATAATAACAAGTACATGTTAAGGAATTCGCGGTTTTCTACGTCTTCAGGAAGATCGAAATCTACATTTCTTCCCATTGCACGTAAAAAGTTTTTCAATGGTTCAACATCAAATGCATTCGTATCTTTGTTGATATCGAATGACATCCCCAATGCTTTAAACAAGATTGTTGATAACATTTTACGCTTACGGTCAATACTCATACTCAAAATACGAGCTTGTGTCGGTTTTTTGTTTTCCGTTAAGAATTCCAACCATGTACCACGACTTGGAATCAATTCACTACGGAATGTTTCACGTCCTGTTTTTTCTTCAAAACCATTTGCAAAATAAGCTCCTGGAGAACGAACGATCTGCGAAACAATAACACGTTCCGCTCCATTGATAATAAATGTCCCAGTATCAGTCATCAAAGGGAAATCCCCTAAGAATACTTCTTCTGGTTTTGTAATTACTTCACCTGTTGCTGTATCAGTGATTTCCAGCTCCATTTTTGCTTTTAATGGTGCCGCAAAATTGCATTCACGATACTGTGATTCTTCTGCATTAAATTTAGGCGTTCCGAATTCATAATCTAGAAAGTTTAATTTGATATTTCCCCCATAGTTTTGAATCGGGTAAATCTCATTGAATACTTCGCCAATACCTTCTGCCTTGAACCAGTCAAAAGAATCGGTTTGTATTTCAACCAAGTTTGGTAGTTCTAAACTACCGCTTACTTTTGAGTAATCTCTACGTTGTGCTTTTTTACCAGAATCAACGATACGATATGTCTCTTTTTTATCCATGTACGCCATCCTTTCTTTGAGATAATTCACCATTTTTTACACAAAAAAGGGCTATAAATCCCATTTTAATAAATACTATTATGCAATTTATTATAATATCAAAGCTTCTATTATTTGTCAAGTTTTTTTGTCGCTTTTAGAACAAAAAAGCCTTTTGACTTCGTGCATACCATACAATTCCCAAAAACTTCAGAAATCTTTTTGATTGCACTTTCCGCTCCGTGTTGCTTTCGAATAACGACCCACAAATGACCATCTTCAGTTAAATGATCATAAGCATCCGTAAAGATTTGGTAGATTACTTGTTTACCAGCTCGAATTGGTGGATTTGTTATGATATCGGAATAATCTTTCCGTTCCACAGAATCAAAACAATAAGATTCGAAGATCGTTGCTGAAACTTGATTCTTTTCTGCATTGATTTTAGCGAGTTCCAATGCTCTCGGATTCACATCAACCATCTCAAATCTCGATTCCGGTAATATTTTGCCCAATATTACTCCAATTGTGCCGTAACCACAGCCTACATCCAACACATCTTTACCTAGACCCGCATCGATGATTGTTTCCATTAATACTTTTGTACCATAATCGATTCCACTTTTTGCAAACACTCCATTGTCAGTGACAAAGGAATAATTAAAACACCAAAACCGGAAAGAAATTTCCTTCCGGTTTTGTTCTAAATGACGATTATCAGTAAAGTAATGATTCATAATATCGCCTGCCTTTACAGTATTGAATAAGAATTCAATACGCTAGATTCATAGTGTGTTTGTATTCGTTAATTATTTAACTTCTACAACTGCACCAGCTTCTTGCAATTTAGTTTTGATTACTTCTGCATCTTCTGGTTTGATGTCAGCTTTGATTACTGAAGGTGCTTTGTCAACAAGACCTTTTGCTTCAACTAATCCAAGACCTGTGATTTCACGTACAGCTTTGATTACTGCAACTTTAGTTGGTCCAGCTTCTGTCAATGTAACAGTTACTTCAGTTGGTCCAGCTGGAGCAGCATCAGCAGCAGCAGCTACAGCTACTGGAGCAGCAGCAGTTACACCGAATTCTTCTTCGATTGCTTTTACTAGTTCGTTCAATTCTAAAATTGTCATCTCTTTTAGAGAATCAATAACATCTTGTGTATTTAATTTTGCCATTTTAATTTTCCTCCTGTTAGAAATTAGTTTTCTTCTGTTGTTGTTTCTTCGTTTTTCTCCGCTACAGCTTTAACAGCGCATGCGAAGCTACGTACTGGAGATTGTAAACATCCAAGTAACATTGAGATCATACCCTCACGGTTTGGCAATGCAGCCAATTCGTTGATTGTATCAACATTTACTACTTTTCCTTCTACGACACCAGTTTTCAATACTAGTTTTTCATGTTTCTTTGCAAATTTTGCAAGTACACGAGCTGGAGCTACTGCATCGCTACCGAATGCGATTGCGTTAGGTCCTGTAAGGTTTTCTGATAACTCACCGAAACCAGCTTCTTCCGCAGCACGTTGAGCCATTGAATTTTTGTAAACTTTAAATTCAACACCTTCAGCACGTAACTCACGACGAAGTTCAGTAACTTGAGCAACAGTTAACCCGCGATACTCGACAACTACTGTAGATTGCGCTTCGCGCATTTTTCCAGCAATTTCTTCGACAACCGCTTTTTTGTTATCGATGATCGTTTGGTTCATCCTGACACCTCCTATTTTATATATGTAACAATATACCTAAGAGCTTTTTTAAAAAAACTCGCACTGTTATTGGAAACCAAAGGACAGCGCGAGTGAAAGTTTAAATATGTTCTTTCTACCTCGGCAACATGATTAAGACTTACGTCCGTTGCTGTCTATGGCATATTGATGACACTAAATTAATTTGAAATTAACGAGTAACTTCGTTTCCTACTTTGATACCAGGACCCATTGTAGTTGCAACTGTTACATTTTTCATGTAAGCACCTTTAACTGCAGCTGGTCTAGCACGTAGAATTACATCGTAGATTGCTTTAAAGTTCTCTACTAGTTTTTCGTCTTCGAATGAAACTTTACCGATCATAAGATTGATATTTCCTTCTTTGTCAACGCGGTATTCTACTTTACCTTTTTTGATATCTTCAACAGCTTTAGCAACATCCATAGTTACTGTACCTGTTTTAGGGTTAGGCATTAAACCTTTAGGTCCTAGGACACGTCCCAATTTCCCTAATTCACCCATCATGTTTGGAGTTGCAACGATAACATCGAACTCAAACCAACCTTTACCGATTTTTTCAAGTAGTTCTTTACCACCTACGAAATCAGCTCCAGCGTCGATAGCTTCTTGCTCTTTTGGTCCTTGTGTAATTACACAAACTTTTTGTGTACGTCCAGTTCCATTAGGCAATACCATCGCTCCACGGATTTGTTGATCAGCGTGACGTGGATCAACGTTCAAACGGAATGATACTTCTACAGATGCATCAAATTTAACGAAATTAGCTTCTTTAGCTAATTTAACTGCTTCTTCAATTGAATAAGTTTTGCTACGATCAACTAATTTTGCAGCTTCAAGATATTTTTTTCCAACTTTTGCCATAATTAATTACCTCAGCCTTTCTTATTCCATACCTTCAACAACAATACCCATGTTGCGAGCTGTACCAGCGACAATACGCATAGCAGCTTCTACATCATTAGCATTCAAGTCAGGTAGTTTGTATTCAGCGATTTCACGAATTTGCTCAGCAGTAACCGTAGCTACTTTTTCTACTTTTGCTTTCGCAGAACCTTTTTTAATTCCAGCAGCTTTTTTCAACATGATTGCTGCCGGTGTAGTTTTGATAATGAAATCAAAGCTTTTGTCTTCGTATGCAGTAATGATTACTGGTACGACATCTCCAGCACGCTCTCTTGTTGCATCGTTGAATGCAGAACAGAATTGAGGCATATTAATACCTGCTGACGCTAATGCTGGTCCTGGTTTTGCTCCCCCTGCAGGGAATTGTAATTTTGCGATTTTCGCAACTTTTTTACTCACAAGACACACCTCCTATAATTTGTTTGTCTTATGCAGTGGTTACCAGACGGTTGCTCGTCCTCCCACGCAATAAATCTCCACCTTTTTAGTGGCTTATAACATTATACATAAACAATTCAGTTTATGCAAGTGCTTTTCATTTTTTGATTTTTTCACACATTAAACAAATAAAAAGAGAGATTACTCTCTTTTTATGTATTAAATTCTAGTTTTTCTAGTTCACCGTATCCAATTTCCGTTGGTGTTTCACGACCAAACAAAATCGTTAATACGACTGCTACTTGCGTATCATTATCTAGAGACTCTACAACACCTTCAATCCCTTCAAATGGTCCAGAAAGGATTTTAACTCGATCCCCAACAGCGAATTCAAGTTGGATTTTTCTTTCACCCATACCTAAACGACGTAGAATAACATCGATTTCTTCATCCGCTACCGGGAATGGTTTTGCACCACCACCGCTAGATCCGATAAATCCAGTTACACCTGGTGTATTACGAACAATATACCAAGCTTC
This sequence comes from Erysipelotrichaceae bacterium, assembly GCA_051658525.1. GTDB lineage: Bacteria > Bacillota_I > Bacilli_A > Erysipelotrichales > Erysipelotrichaceae > JBOFMT01. The sequence goes on from JBOFMT010000084.1 coordinate 11,941, forward strand.
ATCTGTCATAATCATTTCTACGAATAAATATCCTGGGAATAGGTTATGTACTTTTTCCACTTGTTTTCCATTCTTAAATTCGATTTCTGTTTCCTCAGCAACGATGATACGGAACAAACATTCTTGCAATCCCATCGTTTCAACGCGACGTTGCAAGTTTTCTTTGACACGATTTTCGTGTCCGGCATAGGTATTTACCACATACCACTCTTTTGTTAGTTGACTATCCATATGCTTTTTACGCTCCAATCAATTTTAAAAATACGGCCGAGAATGACTCACACAGGACAAAAAACAATGCAAATGCACACGTAAACAGTACAACTGTCCATGTTGATTTCATTAGTTCTTCCGGATGTGGCCAGCGGATTCTTTGTATTTCAGTTTTTATTCCTGCAAAACTAAACCATTTCATAATTGAATCTCCCTGTTTTACTTAGTTTCTTTGTGAATTGTATGTTCTCCGCATTTTTTGCAGAATTTTTTCAATTCCAAACGTTCACTATGAGTTTTCTTGTTTCTTTTAGTCGTATAATTTCTAGAAAGACACATCGTGCATGTTAGGATTACTTTTTCTCCCATGTTACTACACCTTCTTTCTTGCATTACTACTTTAACACAACAAGGATAGGTTAGTCAATTATCGGGCGATAGACTTTTCTTAGCTTTTGAATTGTGTTATCAACCTTTTTTGGCCCTAGTTTTAATTTATCAGCGATATCTTTATAGCTATAGCCATGAATGTGCATACGGATAATTGCATTTTCCTCTTCGCTAAACGCAGTCAGGATTTCCTCTAGGATCTCTTGATAAGTTAAGCTTAGCACATGATAGGTGGGATTGAACTCATCAATATTGTTTTCAACAACATCCATCAACGAGATTCCTTCGCAGCCTGCCATTTCACAATCCAAAGAAACACTATCGTTCATTGCACGATGATTGTGTTGTCTTTGCGTTCGTAGCGCTCCAAGCACAGCGCGTTCCGCACAAACCTTATAAAATGCTAGGAAATCATCGGAAACACCCAAATTAAACAAGTGGATGCAGCGAGCAAGTTCAATCAAGCAAATTTGCTCAATATCTTGATCCTCCATCATTTTCCGATAAGAAACACGATACGTACCTTGAATCCTCTTTACGATCGGTAATACTAAACTTCTAAGCTCCAACAACAACTCTTCTTCATCTTTAATATTCTGCAGTAAGCTGAGTATGCGACGTCTAAGTTTAGGCATATAGTAGCCCCTTTCACGAGGAGATGCTTAATCTAACTATTTTTTTCTGCGTTGATTGTGAATTTCATACAACATGATTCCACAAGCCACTGAAGCATTTAATGATTGTACACTTCCAAGCATCGGAAGTGATATGCAATAATCGCAATTCTTTTTTACCAAAGGTGAGATACCGGTCCCCTCGTTTCCGATCACCAACACCAATGGTACATCATACATTGCTTCCGTGTAATCCTTTGCATTTTCCAAATCAGTGCCAACAACCCAGTAACCTTGTTTTTTCAGGTATTCGATTGTTTTAACCATATTGGTAACCTGAGCGACTTTGACAGTATCAATAGCACCAGTAGACACCTTTGCCACGGTTGGGGTTAATCCTACCGAACGATGTTTACCAATAATAATACCATCAACGCCAATTGCATCAGATGTGCGCAGCATAGCTCCTAAATTGTGTGGGTCTTCTAACCCATCCAACAATACCAATAATGGGAGTTTTCCATCAGGTATCGAAGCAACGACTTCATCGATTGTATAAAGTTTATACTCATCGATTAAAGCTGCAATACCTTGATGGTTGTCTGCTTTTAACACAGCATCCATTTTCTTTTTCCCCATTACTTTAACCTTCAAATTTGCGCGTTTCACAAGTGATTCCAAATCTCGATCTTTCATTCCATCCATCATTAAGATTTCATGAATGGTCTTACCATCACGAATCAATTGCTTCACAACATTTTTTCCGTATACATATTGTACCATACTATATCTCCTCAAAATTCCTAACTTTTTCCCAGATTTCGTCAATTCTCCACATTTTATTGTGTAAATATAGGTATCCCCACAAGGCTTCAAACCCAGTTGACAACCGATAGGTTGCTACATCTGCATTTTTCGCAATCGATTCTGTTTTCGAATTGCGTCCTCGTTTGATGATTTGTTCCTCTTCCTCTGTGAAGAAGTTCTCCTTTTGTAACTGTGTTAAAAAATTTGCTTGCGCTTTGGCACTTACAAACTTTACACTTTTCTTTTGCAGATCGTTCGGTCTTTGATAACCGCGTTCCACTAAATACTCTCTAACCTTTAACGACATAACTGCGTCGCCAATAAATGCCAAGGTAGTTCCATTTAATCCATTGATTTCCACTACAATACTCCTTCTGCAATCAACACTGCACGCATTTCGTCAGCACGATTAAAATCTTTTTCACGTTTTGCATCCAACCAATCTTGGTAGGTTGCTCGAATGGTTGGTGTAAACTCGATATTAGGAACTTCAATCCCTAAGATTTCAAGCATTGCTTTTTGAGTACTCAACAAACAAGCTAATTGTTCATAATTAACTTCTTTCGTACGCACTGCTTGATTCAGAAGCTTATTCATCTCAAATACAACCGTTATCGCATTCGGAGTATTCAAATCATCGGCAAGAAACTCAAGAAAGCGCTCATACAACACATGACGTTGAGCTCCTAGTTCATATTCAGCAAACAACAACGGCACCAAACCATTTCGATAACTCATGATGGTTTTTTCACACTCAGTCTTTGCTGTAGCAAGTGTTTCATCACTTAAATTCAACGGACTGCGATAGTGTGCACTTACTAAGAACCAACGAATGACATTTCCACCGTATAGCGCAATTAAATCTTTTACCCATAAAACATTATTTAATGATTTAGACATCTTTTCACCATCGATATTAATCATACCATTGTGTAACCAATAGTTTGCTATTTTATGTTGGTGTAATGCTTCACATTGCGCAATTTCATTTTCATGATGTGGAAACCTAAGGTCCATTCCTCCACCATGAATATCAATTTTCTCCTGTTCAAACTCATTTTGAATCATAACAACACATTCGCTATGCCAGCCCGGACGCCCCTTTGACCAAACCGTATCCCATGCAATTCCAGTATCTGTCTTTTTCCAAAGGGTAAAGTCGAGCGGATTTTCTTTATCAAGATTAGACTCAATCCGTGCTCCTACTACCAAATCTTCAATATTTTGTTTTGATAATGCTCCATAATCGCTTATTTTAGTAACTCGGAAGTAAACATCTCCTCCCGTTTCATAAGCAAAACCCGCAGCGATCAGTTGTTCAATAAACGCGATGATTTCATCCATCGTTTCCGTAACTTTTGGCGCAATACTCGGTGATAGTGCATGTAAGCTTGCACGGTCTGTATCGTAAGCTGCAATGTATCGACTTGCGATTTCAGTCTCACTTACACCTTCCTCCTGTGCTTTCTTAATGATTTTATCATCGACATCAGTATAGTTAGATGCCATTGTAACAGTATAGCCACACGCCATCAAATATCTTCGAAGGGTATCAAATACAACAATCGGTCGCGCGTTTCCAATATGCGCATAATTATAAACAGTCGGCCCACATACATACATTTGCACCTTTTCTGGATGAATCGGTACAAACGTTTCTAACGAATTGGTTAATGAATTATATAGTCTCATAGGACCTCCTTACTACAACTGTTTTCACTATGTTTATTTTAGTACAGTAATGGCTTTATTGTAGCCTAGATTTACACTTTAGCACAAGCATTACTATCATTTTTTCAATGAAAGTAAAAAAAAAGATCGAACAAGTCGATCTTTTCATTCTTACATTTTAGCAGCTAAGAATTTTGCTGTACGAACCATTTGGCTTACGTAAGACATTTCATTGTCATACCAAGCTACAGTTTTAACCATTTGTTTTTCTCCTACAGAAACGATTTTAGTTTGTGTAGCATCGAACAATGAACCGTATTTGATTCCGATGATGTCAGCAGATACTAATTCATCTTCAGTGTAACCGAAGCTTTCGTTAGCAGCAGCTTTCATAGCAGCGTTAACTTCTTCAACAGTAACAGTTTTTCCTAAGATAACTGTTAATTCTGTAGCAGAACCAGTGATAACAGGAACACGTTGCGCTCCTCCATCCAATTTTCCTTTTAATTCAGGAATTACCAAACCGATAGCTTTTGCAGCTCCAGTTGAGTTAGGAACGATTGATGCAGCAGCTGCACGTCCACGACGTAAGTCACCTTTTGCATGAGGACCGTCCAATGTATTTTGGTCATTTGTGTAAGCATGAATTGTAGTCATCATACCGTACTCGATACCGAAAGCATCGTTTAATACTTTAGCCATTGGAGCCAAGCAGTTTGTTGTACAAGAAGCTGCAGAAATGATTGTTTCTGAACCATCTAATACATCATGGTTAGTGTTGAATACTACAGTTTTCAAATCTCCTGTAGCAGGTGCAGAAATGATAACTTTTTTAGCACCAGCAGTGATGTGTGCTTCTGCTTTAGTTTTGTCAGCGAAGAAACCAGTTGACTCGATTACTACATCAACGTCAAGAGCTCCCCAAGGCAAATCAGCAGGGTTTTTCTCTGCATAGATTTTAATCTCTTTACCAGCAACGATAATTGATTCTGCTCCAGCAGTGATGTCTTCAGCTCTCCAAGATCCTTGTGCTGAATCGTATTTTAATAAGTGAGCTAATGTTTTAGCATTAGTTAAGTCATTGATTGCAACGATTTCAAATTCCGCTGAATCAAACATTTGACGGAACGCTAAACGTCCAATACGTCCAAATCCATTAATAGCAACTTTTACTGTCATATTCAAAGTCCTCCTTTTTAACATAACCTATTATAACGTTGACAACCTCAATTGTCAATTGTGAAAATTATCACTTTACCGGTAAATTACTGTTTTTAAAAGCCATTAACACATTGTAACCGATTGCATTATTTCGTGTGGGAATCTCCTTCACATCTTTCGAAATTTCCCATTAAAAAAAAGCTTAGCACCATTGCTTATTTTGCATAAAAAAGCGATTGATCTTTTAGACACTCTTCAATGTGTTTCGATAGCAAACTTTGACCACTATTTTGCTTTGCTTTTTCTAAGTATTTTAAACTCGTTACATCATTTCCTTTAAAATAATAACACTTCGCAGCACGATAATAGTAAATTGACTTCCCTACCTTCGAAGTGATCTGCTTCCCTTTGGAAACCATCTTTTCGGCTAAATCCCCATTATGGTTGATATTGATTTCCACCAGATCATCCATTTCTTCTGCCATGCGTTGCAATTCTTCATTTTTAATTTCAGAACATAGTTGTTGTAGTGTCGCATTGGCTTTGATTGCTTTTTCACCAAAACCAGCGTCTACATATACCTCAACCTCTTTTTTGTATAACCCAATTTTTTTTGTAATTGACAAACGTGTTAGTTCCAATTCTTGAAACAAACTTGTAACTGCCTGTAGTTCATTGTTAAGCAGGTAGCCATCCACCATCATAAACATACGCATCTTACGGTCGATGAAGATTTTAGCTTTCCACCCTTGCAACTGTTTTAGATAAGCTTCCCCATCCTGTTTTTGGTAGAGGATCGTTGCTACTTCTGCGATAAATTTTTTCCGTAATTTTGCCATTAAAATCGTAGCCATCGTAATCAATACGACAACAATTCCATAATATATCCATTCCATTAACATTCCCCTCTCATCCTTCCAGTGTCATCCCTTTGGAAGATTTTTCTTATACTTATATATTAAACCATCCGAGCTTAAAAATGTTGTACTTTTGGATATTTCCTTTATACAAATTGCCAACTTCACTCCATTCATCGCCACAAAAAAACTCAAACCGAAGAAGGGTTTGAGTTTTTTTACGTTTGTTAGCTTTCGATTTCAAATTCCGCTACGCGAACAATTTGACTATCTCCATATTGGAATGGAGCTGGTTCGATAAATAGAACGCCAGCATCAGCTTCAAAGTAGTGCGTTACTGACTCTTGATTATCCAGCCAATGCCCACCTTTCAATTTGGTACCTGCTGGGAAGTTTTTAAACGCACTATAGTTTTGTGCTTTCATCTTCTTCACATTGGAATCACCCCAAGAGATTACATCGTGTACAAATAGATATATTTTATTATCCTTTTGTAATACAAAATCTTTTTGGAATCCTTCTACCGTAGATGGTGTTGGCCCAAATAAGGCGGCTTGGTTCGTTTTCACCCAACTTCCCAACGCTTCCAAATATCCTTTATGCAACATCGGTTGCGCACCTGTTTCATCTGTAAAGATTCCCAGCAGGAAGTTTCCTCCGACTTTACGAGCAGACAAGAAAGATTCTAAGATAGATTTCATCGATTTCACATTGATATCATTTGCAATACCCCAATGTTCGCAAATTGGATAACACAGCTCTCCGATATAGTGTTTTTCCATACCTTCTAAATTTAACTTACGCGGGATGCCCTGCTCATAAGTAACACAATCAATTTCTTTATGACCAAAAACGCCCGGTGTGCTCAACCCGGTATTGTTGATTAAAACAGCATTGGGTTGATATTTGCGAATCGTACCGTATAAATCATCTAAATTCCATTTTTTATCTTTACGGCTCCAGTTTCCATCCAACCAGAATCCGCCAATTTCTCCATAGTTCTTACAAAGGATTTCAATCGAAGCGCATAAATACGTTTCGTAATCTTCAAAGCGATCCATAAAGTCTGGATGATGCCAGTCCAATGTCGTATGGTATAAAAATGGCATCACATCAAACTTATGACATGCGTCGATAAATTCTTTTACAATATCACGACCATTTGGCGTATGCATGATATCATAATCCGACAACCCTCTGGTATCGTACATCGAGAACCCATCATGATGGCGCGTAGTGAAGACAATATATTTTGCTCCACTAAGCTTTGCCCCTTCAACAACATGTTCTGCATTAAATGCACTATAGTCATACGCAAGTGCTTTTTCTGCGTAAACTTCTGGATCATGATTGCGAAGCTTCATCGCCCACTCCCCATTATTGTATTGCACATAAGGACCATAATGAACAAACAATCCGAATGCTCGTGTTTGAAATTGTTCTAAATAATTTGAAATTTTTGGAATCATACCTTACCTCTTATCTATTATCTATCTGATAATGCGCTTGAAATAAAATTGATGCTATGCTAAGCATAACATCAATTTCGTGTTTTATTAACTATGCCAAGGAACGGAGAACAATGAAGTGTAATCTCCTGCCCAAATACCAAACATACATCCCACAACACCGATAACTAGTAACAACATAATACATTTTGTTGGTGTCCATGCTTTTTTCTTAATTAGAACATAGCACATCATAGTTAAAGCGAGTGGAATCATCGCTGGAAGAATACCATTCAATAATGCTTGAATATCAATCGTGCTTTCCCCATTTGGAATAACCATTCCAAGGCTGGTAGCACCATAGTTACATGTTAATGCACCAACTACGAATACCCCTAACATCGAAGCAGCATGCGTAAATTCACGTGCATTTTGTGTTAATGTTTCAACTGCAGATGTCCCTAAGTCATATGACCAGTGCATCAACCAGAAACGAACGACCATTTGTGTACCGAAGTATAAGATGATAAACAAGATCGGTCCCAATAAATTTCCATCAATTGCCATACCTGCTGTGATACCAGCTGAGATTGGAAGTAATGTAAAGTGGAATAATGCATCCCCAATACCTCCCAATGGTCCCATTGCAGCAACACGTACCGCACGAATGGAGTTAATATCTGCTTTTTGTTGTTCCATTGATAACACAATCCCCATAACAAATGTTACTAAGAAAGGATGTGTGTTAAAGAATTCTAAGTTGTGAGACATCGAAGCACTTAAGTCTTCTTTGTCTTTATGGATTTCTTCTAGTGCAGGCAAGATTCCATATAACCAACCAGCTGCTTGCATACGCTCGTAGTTAAACGAAGCTTGCAAGAAGACAGAGCGCCAAACCATTTTGTTTAAGATTTTTTTACTCAATGGTTGTGCAGGTTGTAAATCATGATAATTTGTTTGATTAGATGCCATCTTGTTCTCCTCCATTTCCAAATGCTGGTTGAGATTTTAACTTCGTATTCATATTGTAGTCATAAATTGCAATGGCTACCCCAATGAAGGCTACGAGTACAAGGGTTGCACCAGCTGTTGCTTCGATATTTCCAAGAATTGCTGCTGCTGCGAAACCTGCGAAGTAAATACCCCACATATCGTTTGCAAGCATGATTTTTAATAGAATTGCAAACCCGACATAACGCATCATACCACCGGCTGCTCCTAATCCACCCATGAACCAGCTAAATTGGTTCGAGAAGGATTGTAGTGAATCACCCAAAGCGGTACCACCGATGTAAGCTGCAACACCTAACACAGCGAAGATCCCACCAAGAATGCACATAGACGTAAGGTTTACATTTGTGATTCCTCGTGGATTTGCAGCCTCAGCTGCTTTGTCTGCTTTAGCCATAAGACCTGACATAATCGTAAAGGTAAGCGTAACTGCGTATTGTCCGAAGATTGAGAAGATAATCGCTGTTCCTAAAGCTTGATCAATTGGTAATCCCGCTTTGACAGAGAAAATCATTGCTACAACTCCACCAAGTACGGCATTTGGTGGTTGTGCCCCTCCAACAGGCATGTTACCAACCATCATCAACTCATATGTACCACCGACAACCAAACCAGTTGTCACATCACCAAGGATCAACCCGATAATTGGGCATGCTACCATTGGTCTGTAAAGTACTTGAGTTAACGAGAATTGGTCAATCGCAAAAATAAATGTTGCTACTGCAATCAATAAAATTTGAATCAATTCCATTTTCTTCCTCCTTTAGAAATATATGTAAACGATTAGGTGATACCGCTTACTTATGCTTTAACTTTACCATTGAAGAGATGGATAGTCTTTTGCTTTTTCATTAAACAATTTGTACTTTTTACCAACATATTATGTGATTATAATTATTAAAAGTGCACAATTATGGTTAAATATGTAAAGAACCACCAATGGTGGTTCTTGTTTTTATTTATGGAATAAAACGCTATTGTCTTCTACTGCAGTATCTGGAACACGCTTGATTTCAATACTCACTCCAAGATCGCGTAATTTTGTAAATGCATCCATATCCGCTTCATCAATGGCAACACTTGTAGCAACTTGTTTTTTACCTTCTGCCATATGCATATTTCCCACGTTTAGCTTTTTGATTGGCACTCCGCCTTCAACCAAACGCAACACATCTTGTGGAGTTTCACAAATAATTGCTATTTTCTGTGCTTCCGCAGCTTTATGAATCACAGCACATGTTTTTTCAATTGTAAAATATCTTGTTTGAGCATAAGATGGTGCTGCCATATTCATCAATCCTTGACGGAATTGATCCGCTGCTACTTTATCATTAGCAACCAACAGCAAGTTTGCACCAGTAACAGAACACCACATGGTTGCCACCTGTCCATGAATCAGACGGTTGTCGATTCGAGTTAATACAATATTCGGTGTAGCCATAATATATCTCCCTCCAAAGGTAACCCTTTATTTGTAAGCGCATTCGCTTTGTTTCTACTATCATTATAGTGTATTTCACTTCCAATTGATTTGTATTTTTTGTTGATTGTTTTATCCTTTTTACTAAAGAATGCACCCGCATTTCTGATTTGATCCATATAGTATTACATTTTTTGTTATATATATGGTTAAAGAAAGCCAATTTGTGGTATTTTATGTTATTATAGTACTAAAGTAAGGAGGTTCTTATGTTTAACAAAACAACCAACTTTAGTTTTGAGGTTTTTGGTAATGTCTTGAACGAATTACCCAACTATGAAACTTCGGATTTTTATCAAGAAGTTTTTCGAACGAACAACCGCTTTATTGAAAATTTTTTGAGGGTCGACCAGGAGATTTATATTGAGGTCCTTTCCGGCATCGCTATTTTAATCGTAACCGATGATGAACAATTCGATAACAACAAACAATTTGTGATTCATCGTTTGGTGCGTCTTAAACCAAATGTCTTTTTTAATGTTGTTGCAATGACTGATGATGTAACTATTCGCTTTACCTATCTACAGAAATCTAAAGTGAAAACCTATAACCTGGATGCTAACCATCAAATTACTTACCGCCCTATCAAACCTGAATTTCAAATTTTGGAAATCTTTGCTTACTTTTATCAAGTCCGAAATGCAGATTATACGTTTGATGGAGAACAACACAATTACTTTGAGTTGACCTATGTTGATTCAGGTGAACTTCAAACTACCATCGATGGGCAAGAATTTACCCTTGAAAGTGGAGATACAATTCTCTATGCTCCTGGTGAATTTCATTGTCAGAAGACAAGACATGATATGGCATGCTCTTACGTTACCATCTTGTTTCAAATGCAGATGGATCAGTTGGAACTACTACAAAAACGTGTTTTTAAAGGTCGCAAGACGATTTATGATAGTATTAAGTACTTTGTAAAAGCAAGCGAAGCTACGGAACACCATAGTGATCCACTGATTTTGACCTATTTATCTGAAATCATCGCGAAATTGCGATGCTATGAAGATTTACCGGTACAACTACTTTCTTCGTCACCAGCACAACAAAATTTTGAAAACGAACTTCTAAATGAAATATTAATCTTTATCAATTCCAACATTTATGAGTTTTTAACCATCGAGGATCTGTGCACAAAATTCTCAATTTCACGTTCTTCTTTACAAGTATTATTTAAAAATAACGTAGGCGTTGCACCAAAACAATATATTAGCGATTTAAAATTAAGTAAGAGTAAAGTTTTAATCAAGCAAGGTAAATATACAATATCTGAAATTTCTAGTATGCTTGCCTTTAATTCGATTCATTACTTTTCCAGAAAATTTAAACAACGCTATGATATTGCACCAAGCGATTATGCGAAAACAATCTATAATTAACCACCAACGGGTGGTTTTTTTATCATCTAATTTGACAAGTGATATCACTTTGATACTATTAAAATATCAAAGGAGGCTCTACTATGGAACTAGAACAAAAACAAATTGAAGAGCGGCTTTTGCACCCTATCAATGGTATGCTCGTCTTCATTGTTAACACTATTTTGATTATTGTATCGCTATTTGGATTTGTATTAGGTATTTTTGAAAGTGGTTGGCTCATGCTCGTATGCGGGCTATATGCATTTTTACTTGGTCCTATTCTTTATGCTGGTATCAAAGTATTGAAACCAAATGAAGCCTATGTCTTTACTTTGTTTGGAACCTATTATGGAACACTGAAACAATCGGGTATCTTTTTTGTAAATCCCTTTGTTACTGCTTTTCACCCAAATCATGATACAGCGACCGTATCACTTGGAATGGAACCTAGTTTAACACCACCTAGTAACACCGCACAAATCAAGCTTTCCAACAAGAAAATTTCCATGAAGACGTTAACCTTAAGCAATGAAAAACAAAAGGTAAACGATCAATTGGGGAACCCCATCATTATTGGTATTGTCGTGATATGGCGCGTAAAGAATACTGCTCAAGCAGTATTTAACGTTGATAACTACCGAGAATTTTTATCGATTCAATGCGACTCATCACTTCGGAATATCGTCCGTCTCTACCCATATGATGTTTCTAGCGATGGGGATGAGAAATCACTCCGTGGCAGTAGTCAAGAAGTTGCAGAATCCTTAAAGGAAGAAATTCAAGCGCGTGTAAAGGATGCTGGATTGGAAATAATGGAAGCACGCATTACGCACCTTGCCTATGCACCAGAAATTGCAGCGGTCATGTTGCAAAGACAACAAGCTTCCGCCATAATTGATGCACGTAAAATGATTGTTGAGGGTGCTGTGGGAATGGTTGAGATGGCATTGCAAACACTAAGTCAACAAGAGATAGTTGTACTTGATGATGAGCGAAAAGCACAAATGGTAAGTAACCTTCTTGTTGTCTTATGTGGAAACAAGGATGCTCAACCTATCGTAAACAGCGGTTCTATCTATTGATATGAGCACGCAGAGCGATGCACAACGCAAACGTATCCTATTACGGCTAACCCCACAGTTGTGGGAAGCAATTGCGAAGTGGGCGGAAGATGACTTTCGCTCCATCAATGGACAAATCGAATATATTTTGAGCGAAAGCGTCAAACAAAAACAAGTAGGAGTACAGTCCGTGTTACAAAAAGAAAAAGACCGCTAGGTCTTTTTTAAATTCCATCTTCGCTTGTTGTTTCAGCAACGATGTTGTGTTCAAAGCGCAAGATTTGGTTTTTCCCTGTTGTCATGGCCATATTCACCAAAGCATCAAAATCTTCACTGAATGCTCGTGCCATGGAAAGCTCAATCAACATCGGTAAGTTTGTTCCGGCTACAACACATACATTTGGATAGTCAACGCCAACGACAACAGCCGTTTTAAATGGAGAACCACCAGCTAGGTCTGAACATACTAAAATGTGATCACAAGACTTTAATGTTTGAAACGCATCAGCTAGTTTTTGTTCCAACTCTTCTACACCCATATCTGCAGTAAAATCTACCGCAACATAGTTTTCTTGTTCCCCAACAATAAGATTTAATGAGCTTGATAATCCACTTGCGAACGCTCCGTGTCCTGTTACTACTAATCCAATCATGTTAATTCCCCCTTTTTCCTGTATATGGATACAATGTTACTCCTTGTACTACACGATTCACTTCTCCTGTTGGACAAGGATTGTCTGGTGTGATCCCTAGTGCTAGTGAAGTAAATAGTGCTAACATTTGCGCAAAAACAATATAGGCGAACCCTAAGAATACCGAATTCAAAGCAGTTGCATGATCCAGACAGTAATATGTATCGACAAGTTGTTTCACTTCTGGTCGATCAGTAGCGCTCACCACTACCAAACGATTTCCTTTTCGTTGCGGGCTCATCTCTTTGATTAAATCCAATTCGTATGCATAAGTATAAGGATCATCACTTAAGAAAAGTACCGTAAGTGTTTTTTCATTGATAATCGATTTTGGTCCATGACGGAAACCTAGTGGTGTATCGTACATCGTCGCCACTTTTCCTGCTGTAAGTTCTAACATTTTTAAAGCGGATTCTTGAGCGATCCCCTTTAACGTGTTTGCCCCTAAATACACAATCCGCTCAAACGCATAGCTTTCTACAATTTCTTTGATATCGACATAACCTGTTGTAAGCATTGTGTTACAAGATACAATGACTTGTTCCATCGCTTTCTCAATTTGATTTATTTGATCGATATTTAAGCAAAGTAGTGCGGCTAACATCATATTGGAATAGCTTGATGTCATTGCGAAACTCAAATCATGCGTTTCTTCTGTTAACGTAAGGGCAAAGGCATTATCTACTTGTTCTGCCATTTTAGCTAGTTTGCCTTCTGCATTACAAGTAATAAAGAGGTGTTGAACATTTTGACATACCACATTGGCAACTTCTACAGCTCCTACACTTTCTGGTGAATTACCCGAACGCCCGAAACTAACAAGTAAAGTTGGTTTTGTCTTAGATAAGTAGTTTTCCGGTGTCGCAACTAAATCTGTTGTTCCATAAGATTTCACACGGTACTGATGACTTGCATTCAAGTAGGAATAAATCGCATTTCCGACAAATTCACTTGTTCCTGCTCCGGTTAAAATAATATCAAAATCTTCATTTTTGGTAATCTTATTAACAAACAAACGAATTTCATCAGCCTGTGCTTCTATTTGTTCGATTGTCTTTTTCCATGTTTCAGGTTGTTGGTTGATTTCTGTCGCTGTGAACATTGCAGCGCGTTGTTCAAGTTGTTCTTGTGAGTAGTTAAACATAAATACCTCCATTTCAGTTACATTATATTGACCTTAGTTTTAAAATTCAATTTGTTTTTCTTATGTTGTTAATTTGTATAAATTGTTTGTTAATTTATCGCGAAAAGCGACTAGAATTCTAGACGCTGATTCTTTATAATGAAACTATAGAAGAAATGAGGGCATTATGAAAAAGACAAATCTCGTACTTACTGGCCGCAATATTTACCAAGACAATCACGGCCAATACATTTATCATGAACGTAAAACCAATACTGGTTATCGAATTCCAGAAGAAGGAATTTACAAATTCCGCCTCTATATGTTCCGTCATACCCTTGCAATCGTAGCTGTAATTTTATTCGGTGAATATATTTTCCCAATGCCAATCGCAATCCTTGGTGGATTATTGTTACTTGCATTCCTAGAATATGATATGAAGCATAAATTTCTTCCTAAACTCACTAGTTATCCAAATTACAAGGTTGGAAAACAAAAGGGTGAGTTGGATCTAATGGTCGAGCAAGATATGAATAAACTCGTAATGAAAATCATTTTGTTTACTTGTTTCTCTATCCTACTGATTTTAAATGCAATTCAAATGAATGCTGATCCAATTCTTTTTGTCGCATCGACAGCCATTGCCATTATTTCATTGTTTGTTGCAGGAAAACATGTAAGAGCAATTCAAATCAAACGCAAAAATGCCTAAAAAAAACTGTAAGATCTTTTGTATCTTACAGTTTTTTAATATGGTTGTAAAAAGTGAATCGGCTGTTGCAATATCGCATAAGCACTCGTTGCACATTTTACTTGTGTCTTAAATAATTTATTAAACAGTTCCGGATTATTTAGACGAATCATATAACCAAGTTTTTGTCGCGGAATTGCAAGCGGAAATAACTTTTGCAATTGCTCTCCTTTACTTAACGTAACCTCAATCTCTTGATAACCCAACACCGCTACTTGCAACAGTTGGGCTAACGAACGTCCATCCAAGTACACAATTTCTTTGACTAGCACGCGATCTTTCTCAATATGATAAATACAATATCCTCGCAATTCACCGTGGCTATTATAGGCACCAATCACGCGGTCATCAAAATACGTTACGGCATCGAATATCTCTTGAAACTCTTCCACAGAACGATGAGCAATCCCTTGAAAATGCTGCGTAAAGTTCTCATACACCTTTTTCATTGCATGTAAGTCGTCCAATGGTTCCACACCTTCGATTGGGATATCGGAAAAATACTCTGCTTTTAAGACATATTTATGCTGATTATAGAGGGGGCGAAACCCATATTTTTCATATAATTTTGGATACTCCGTTCCAACGATAGTAAAGAGTGTTTCTTGTTGCATCTGTTCTAAAAAAGATTGCATGAGTTGTGCATTCACACTTTGATAACGATAATCTGGATGCACAGCAAAAGCATCAACCGCACTCACTTTTAACACACGATTCATAAATTTAATCCGACGGAAGGAATAACTCAATGAAGAAACTAAAAGCGCATCTTGTTCAAACACGATACTAGATGCTAATATTCCTCGTTTTTGTGAATAATACTCCAAACGTTCTAAGTTTTGAAAACAATGGGTATGCCGATACAATTCATAAATTCTCTTCTGATCTTCTACGATTGCATTCTTTAACATATTTACTCCTCTTCGCGTTCGCGGAACTCTACATCAAAGACATCCGGGTTGCTGTTATTCGCCTCCCGATAATAATACGTCGCATCTTCATTGTATTCATTTTGATACGCATCAAACTGCGACTCCATCTCTTTTTGCGCTTTTCTAATTTTATATCGAAAATACAGTAGCCCAGCTAGTAAGCATACAGCTATGATTGCAACCAACCAGAGCAAAAAGGGAAATAATAATACAAACAAACTCAATCCTAAAAATGCGGTAACAATGGATGTGATACTTCTCATAAGACCTCCTATTTTTTATATTTTTCGGCAATTTCTGCAATCTTACTCAATCGATGACGCATTCCTGATTTGGAAATACTCCCATCGTATTCTTCTGAGAATAATTCGCAAAGTTCAACCAAACTAGCTTCTGGATTTTCTTTCCGTAATACAGCAATTTGAAACAATTTCTCAGGCAATGACTCAAGTCCAGCATAATTTTCGATCCATTCAATATCCTCATACTGCTTGCGCCCTGCAGCCATTGACTTCATTTCATTTGCTAATTCACAGTTGTCCAATCTTGTTAAGGAGTTGATAAAGCCTCGTTGAATTCTAGAATCCTCAAAAACAAATACGGCATTACTCGCCTCAATGACTCTTAAAAAATCAGCAATCTTATCGGATGCTTTCAAATAGACTACCTCTTGATTTCGTCGCTTGATATATTTCGCATCCAAAGCGAATGAGTTCATCAACTTTTGTAAATATTTGGCTAATTCGATGGTAGATGATGCTATCTCTAAGTGGTAGTTTGCATTGTTTGGAGAATTCACGCTTCCTCCAGCTAGAAAAGCACCAGCCAAATAGGCACGTTTATCACAATCTTTTTTTATAATTTTTCGACTCGGGTGAGTTTTTAATCCCGAATCTCCCATAATATCCAAAGAACGTAAGATTTCCGTCGCTTTGTTCATAACGCGAATAACATAAATATTATTTTTCTTCAATTTCATTTTTTTAATTACAGATAGTTCTGTTTCTACTTGAAACAAATCCTTGATTAATTTATAAATTCTTTTTGCTGTTGTCGCATTCTCACTCTTGATTGTTATGTGCATACCATTTGATGTAAAGTTTAAGGTAGCGCACATTTGTATCAATGCTGAAAGTTCTGCTTGGCGACAACAAACCAATAACTCATTGTTCGCTATTTCAGCCTTAACTTCACTTGTAAATGACATAATTACTCCTCTAATTCCATTATCTTCATTAGCTCTTTTGCTATTTTGTTACTATCATGACGAATCAATCCATTTTCTATCGTTAGGATATCTGCGCTAACAATGTGATAGGGTTTGACTGCATTTGTGGAAACAACCATGTTAGCCCCTTGTGCCTCATAGCGTTGTTTCACTACTTCTTCAATGCGATTACTATGAATCAACACCGTTTCAATTACCGGTTGTCCAATATGACGCTCAATCGCATCTACATGGTCCTCTAAGGTATATCCATCGGTTTCACCCGGCTGACTCATCGCATTACAAATATATATTTTTTTTGCTTTACTTGCCAGTATTGCATCACGAAGTTCATCAATGATGACATTAGGAATGATACTAGTATATAAAGAACCAATACCAAAAATCAAATAATCCGCCTCTTCGATTGCCTGTATGGCTTCAGCACTTGCTTTCACGGGATGATCATAAAATACCGATTCAATTTGATTTTGATACTTGGGGATATTGCTTTCCCCGCGTACGATTACACCATCCTTCATCTTCGCATACAAAGTAATAAACTCCAGTGAAGAAGGAATGATTTCCCCTTTGATTTTTAAAAATCTGCTTGCCAACTGAATTGCTTCTTTAAAGCTACCTCGTGTATCCGAAAGTGCTGCTAAGATTAAATTTCCCAGGTTATGACCTGTAACATCCCCATCATCACCTTGAAAACGATAATCCATCAATTCACGGAATAAGTTCTCATCCTCTGACATCGATACTAAAACATTTCGAATATCACCCATCGCAGGTAAAAAATAACGTTCCCGTAACCGTCCTGTCGAACCACCATCATCCGCAACAGTAACAATAGTTGCCAATTCTAACGATTCTTCTTGCTTTAATCCTCTCATTATTACAGAGAGACCGGTTCCTCCCCCAATTACACAAATTTTTGTCATAAGGCATCCTTTGTATCACGGTGGCTAATATAGCATGGATACAATTGCTCATACTTATGATACAAGTAATTGGCAACACTTACTGAGCGATGTTGTCCCCCAGTACAGCCAATCCCAACGGTTATATGATTTTTTGCTCCGTTCGCATAACTTGCAAGGGTTAAATTCAAATACTGTTCTAATACTTGTAACAAAGATTTAGTTTCCTCAAATCCCATAACGTAATCATACACTGGTGCATCATTTCCTGTTTGTGGGCGAAGTTCTTTAATATAATATGGATTAGGTAAAATACGCATATCAAAAATTAAATCCGCATCTAATGGAACACCGTGTTTGAAGCCGAATGATATAAACGATACAGAAAAACTTGCAGTTTTTGATAAACTTAACTTCGTTTCTAACATTCCTTTTAGTTCACCGATGGAAAGCTTTGTCGTATCCAAATGCATCGTTGCCGTTTCAAAGATGTTTGTAAACAATTCGCGCTCGCATTCAATTGCTTCTTCTAATGTATTTGCACGGTTTGCCAATAGGAATGGATGATGTCTTCTTGTAAATTTATATCGTAACAATAACGTTTCATTGCTAGCATCCAAATACAATACTTTAACTTTAATATTATTTTGTTCAAAGAATTGAATAAACTTAGGATAATCAATTGCTGTGGTAGCCAACGCAATATTACAATAGCGCAGTTCATAATTCGGATGAATAATTTCTCCTAAATGGGAAATCAATTGCACTGGAAATTGATCGATACAATGATATCCAATATCTTCAAGCACACTCATAGCACTGGATTTCCCAGCCCCAGACATACCTGTAATCAATACTACATTTTGTGGTTTCATACGATCCCCTCAACTCTCTTCTTACTATTTTCACTCTCTATTTTATCACAAATTACACAAAAAATCGCTACCATCCTGCGCTTACACTTTTTAACATGATTTCTACCTCATATCACAATAGGAAGTAAAAAAAAATAGATTCTTTTGTTTACTTTGGTGTAACCCCATATAGTATGATAGTAGAGAAAAAGGAGGTAGGATTATGAAAAAAATAAAAACCATCCATTATGCTTGGATTTTGCTCCTAGCATTGTGTGTGATTCGCAGTTTATCCGCTGCTGGAATTAATAATACAGGAGGTCTATTCTTAAAGCCAGTTGCTGATAGTTTAGGCACCGGTGTAGGTAACTTATCCATCTATTTCTCCATATCTTCCATCGCGACATTATTCTTTATGCCGATTGCTGGAAAGCTCGTAAAGACAATGTCAACCAAACGCTTGATTCAATATGCGATCTTAATTCAAGCAGGAAGTTTTATTGCCCTTGGTTTTATGAACCATGTAGTTGCATGGTATCTACTCGCTATTCCACTTGGTATTGGAGGAGCCATTCTAGTAAATTTAGTAGGACCGATTCTTATCAATCGCTGGTTCCATAAAAACGCTGGTTTAGCCTTGGGAATTTTAATGGCTAGCGTTGGTTTATTTGGTGCTGTCATTCAACCTGCACTTAGCGCAAGCATTGCCAATACCGGATGGAGAAGTTCTTATATTATTTTAGGAACCGTTGTTCTTATCATCGTCTTATTGGTAACGTATTTTGGAATTAAAGACCAGCCTAGTGATATTGGACTACTGCCTGTCGGTATGGATACGGAAACAATGGAGGCGAGTGCAAACACGCAACAAACAGGTTTGACAATACAAGCTGCACGCAGTTCAAAAGCGTTCTACTTCCTCATTGTCTTTATGATTACCATTACTGCATTTGGAGCATTCAATCAACATATGGCAACCTACGGTGCTTCACTTGGTTACGATGCCAATCGCGTAGGAAGTATTCTATCACTATCGATGATTGGAAGTAGCATTGGAGCCATTGGTATTGGACTCATCAATGATAAAATTGGTGTATATAAAACGGCAATGGGCTTGCTCGCTTTGATTGTTATTTCTATCATTAGTTTAGCACTAGGTGCGACTAACATCATGCTCTTCGCTATTGGTTCCTTCTTATTGGGGCTTGGTAGTATGGGAATCCCTGTATTGGGCCCTTTATTAGCCAAAACGATGTTTGGAGAAAAAGACTACGAAGAAATATATGCAAATGTTATGATGGGTCCACCATTGGCTACTATCTTATTGTTACCACTGTATGGATTCCTATACGATCTTACTGGTAGTTACACGCTTGTAATGATCATTATGTTTATCTTTATTCTAATTGGTATCGTCAGTATTTACATTGGTTGGAAAAAACGTCCATCCATTGATGCCTAGTTTAACCTAATAAAAAGGATTCCAACCACTGTAAGTCATGGTTTGGAATCCTTTTTTTGTTCTTAGCTATCTTCATGGCTAATATTATTTATTTGATAGAAACACTGTTGAGCCGCAATGGCACCATCACTCGTTGCAGTAACTACTTGACGTAATGGCTTTGCAATGCAATCCCCAGCTGCGTAGAGTCCTTTGACTGCCGTTTCCATATGAGCATTAACCTGAACAAAACCATAGGCATCTAGAACGGGTAATTGAGCTAGAAATCCCGTTGCTGGATCAGCACCTATGCACGGAAATACACCATCACAAGAAAGTTGACAAGGCGTATGGTCTACCGTATTTTCTAAAATCATACTCGTAACATGTTGACCATCACCAAGAATTTCTTTCGCGATAAAATTTTTCTGATGAACAATTTTGGGATTGTTTTCAATTTCCTTTTGCACTTGTAATTCCGCTCGAAAAACATCTCTTCGTGTAATTAAATTCACGCGCTTGGCAAATTTCGATAAGTAACTTGCTTCTTCTAATGCCGTATTTCCTCCACCGATCACATTTACGATTTTGTCTTTATAAAAAGCTCCATCGCAAGTTGCACAGTAGGAAACACCACGCCCAAGATATTGTTGTTCCCCCGGAACTCCAAGTAAACGTTCTTTGGTTCCCGTAGCTACGATAACGGTTTTTGCTAGGTAGGTTTGATCTGTACAAACAACGCGTTTTAGTTCACCAAACGTCTCTACCTGTTGTACATCACCATAAGCGTATTCACACCCAAAACTAGTTGCATGTTCATACATTTGATATGCTAAGTCTGGTCCACTCGTCTCTTTGATACCTGGCCAGTTTTCAATTTGATACGTTTTTAATAACTTTCCTCCTGGTGCACTTGCATCTAGAAGCAAGCAAGATAAGCCTGCTCTACTTCCATACAATGCAGCGCTCATTCCAGCGGGACCTGCACCAATGATTATAAGATCGAATTGTCGCTCCATTCTCGGTTCTCCTTCACAAGATCAACTAATGCTTGTAAATGCGTAATGGTTACCATCGGTTTCTCTTTTTCGATTGCTTCGCGATTTGCTTCATCACTTACAAAGGCAACAGAGAAGGCAGCCATATTTTTTGCTGTTTTGATATCACTAGCAAAATCCCCTACATAGATCAAATCATCATGTCCACGATACATAGCTTTGCATGCTTTCATTAATCCTTCTGGATTTGGCTTAGCATGTGTGACATCATCTACCCCAACTATACTTTGGAAATAGGTTTCCATTCCAAAGAAAGTAATGGCATGTTGAACCAAAGCATGATTTTTATTTGAAACAATACCAAGGTCGTACCCTTGAGAATGTAGGGAAACTACCGTTTCAAACGCACCGTCCATAAGCGATACCATTTCATCATGATTCTTATAATTAAATTCGCGATAGGTTTGAATCATCGCATCGAGTTCTGTTTCATCTGAAGTATACTGTGCAAATGTTTGCTTTAACGTTGGACCAAAAAACGTACGCAGTGTTTTTTCATCCAAGACCATTTCTGGACGATGAATTTGGAATGTATGGATAAAGCTTGCTTGAATCAGAGCCTCAGAATCTAAAAGCGTTCCATCAAAATCAAATAACACCACGGGTTTTTGCTTTCTAAACATTACTGTATTTTTAAAGATACGATCAAATACACCGAGAATCCCTAAAATACCAATCAAGATAAACATGAGAGAAATCAATTGTGCAATTCGAATATCTCCCAACATCAAGCTATCCGTACGTAACCCTTCTACATACAAGCGAACCAAACCGTACCATGCGATATAGGCAAACATAAGATCCCCACGCTTTTTACGACCATAACGCTTATAAACTACTGTGATCAGGAAAAACCCAATCAAGTTACCAATCCCTTCAAATAAGAATGTTGGCTGGCGATATTCTCCAGCAATATACATATGGTCCTTAATAAACGTTGGCCAACCGTTATAGAATGCTTCACTGACAACATTCCCATAGGCTTCTTGGTTCATAAAATTTCCCCAACGCCCGATAAATTGTGCTACAAGGAGATTTGGCATTACCGCATCTGCAATTCGTAGAGGAGAGATACCTCTGCGTTTAAAGAACCATAGCCCATAAACAACCGCAGCAATCAATCCACCATGAATCGCCAAACCACCTTCCCAAATATAGAAGATTTTGATTGGGTCTGCCAAATACTTTTCCAATTCAAATAGTACATACCATAATCTAGCACCAATAAACGCAATTGGTAACATGGTGATAAAAAAGTCTTCTAGCATATCACTTGGATAGCCCATTTTCTTAATCGTACGAGAACTCAACCAATAACAGATCCAGGCTGCAGTTATTACGATAATACCGTACCAAGTAATGGTAATGCTACCGATCTCGACAAATGTTTTAAAATCTGGAAAAAAAGTCATATGTTACCCCCTATCTATTTTGAGCAATCAAATCAAATACACGTTGCTCAAATTCTTTTGCACTGTCCATACCCATTTCTTTTAATGTGAAGTTGGTTACTGCAGCTTCAATTACTGCTGCCATCGAACGCCCTTCCTTTACAGGGATGCTGATTTTCGGGATATCCACACCTAAAATCGATTCAAACATCTCTTCACCGACACCAATACGGTCGTATGTCTTATTCTTACTCCAGTGTTCTAATTCTATCACTAAATCGACACCTTTTTTCTTTAAGACACTAGATACACCAAACATGCGCGCAACGGAAATAATTCCAACTCCGCGAATTTCCAACATACCTTCTAATAGTTCAGGTGCTTTCCCAATCAAATGATTATGGATTTTATAACAATCGACACGATCATCAGCAACGAGTAAGTGACCGCGCTTAATTAATTCAAGTGCAATCTCACTTTTCCCTAATCCACTCTCGCCTTTTATAAGAACACCTTTTCCAAAGATGGATAAGAAACCACCATGAACATTATCGAATGGTGCCATCATCTCATCCAAATCCATAATAAGAAGGATAATCAATTGATAGGTTGGAATATCCGTTTGGAAAATTGGAAAGTTCTTTTCCTTTGCTATTTCTTCCAGTAATGGCGGTATCGGATGATTTTTCGCAATAATAATCGCAGGTGTTGGATCTTTTGTTAGAAAATCAAACGCGGTTCGTTGATGTTCCTCACTCATGATTTTAATATATTCAATTTCTTTATCACCGAAAATAATCAAACGCTTTGACTGTGAATAATCAAAATATTGTGCCAACTCCAATCCTGGACGATTGATATCCGGAATCTCAATCATCCGATTGAGACTCTCATCATTCCCTACGATTTGTGTAAAATTAAAATGATCAATCAACACACGAACACTTTGTGGTTGAATTTCAGTTTGATTGTGATTTGGCATATTCTTTCCCTCTTTTTAATACTTCTTTTAAGAAGCTTGCTGTATACGATTTTTTGACTTTAACAATTTCTTCCGGTGTTCCTTTTGCTACAATGCTACCACCTTCATCTCCACCTTCTGGACCAATATCAATAATGTAGTCCCCACATTTGATAACATCCAAATTATGTTCAATTACAACAACACTATCGCCATTGGTAACGATACGTTGGAGTACTTTAATTAACTTCGCTACGTCTGCGGTATGCAAACCTGTTGTTGGTTCATCTAGGACAAACAACGTTTTTCCCGTTGCTCTTTTTTGAAGTTCACTTGCAAGTTTTACCCGCTGTGCTTCTCCACCAGATAGCGTGGTCGCACTTTGTCCTAACTTCACATATCCCAAACCTACATCTTTTAGAGTCTGTAGTTTATGCTTGATCTTATGGATGGAATGAAAAAATTCAATTCCTTCTTCAACACTTAAATCTAGCACGTCTGCGATACTTTTACCTTTATAAGTAACTTGTAATGTTTCATCATTATAGCGTTTTCCATGACATTCATCACAAGGTACATACACATCTGGTAGAAAATGCATTGAGATTTTCAAAATTCCATCTCCCTGACAAGCTTCGCAACGACCTCCTCTTACATTAAAGGAGAATCTTCCTTTTTCGTAACCACGGATTTTTGCTTCTGGACTTTGCGCAAATAAGTCCCGAATATCATCAAATACACCAGTGTACGTTGCTGGATTGGATCTTGGCGTACGTCCGATTGGATCTTGTGAGATTTCGATGATCTTATCGATATGTTCCATTCCTTCAATTGCATCATGGGCACCTGGTTTTACTTTTAGTCTACCAAGTTCGTGTTGGATTCCTTTGGTTAAGATTTCATTTACAAGGGAAGACTTTCCACTACCAGAAACGCCGGTTACAACCGTTAACGTGTTAAGTGGGAAACCCACACTAACATTTTTCAAGTTATTTTCTCTGGCATTTTTAATTTGGATCCAATTTCCATTTCCCTTACTTCGCTCTTTTGGAACTGGAATTTGTTTTTTCATCGATAAGTATAATCCTGTAAGCGAATGTGGATTATCCATCACTTGTTGCGGTGTCCCCTGAGCCACTACTTGGCCACCGTGAATCCCTGCACCAGGTCCGATGTCGATAATATAATCGCTCTCAAGCATGGTATCTTCATCATGTTCTACGACAATAAGAGAATTCCCCAAGTCACGCATATCTTTTAAGGCACCAATCAGCCTTTGATTGTCCCGTTGATGAAGTCCAATCGATGGTTCATCTAAAACATATAAAACACCGCTGAGTCGAGAGCCAATTTGTGTCGCTAAACGAATTCGTTGTGCTTCTCCACCACTCAAACTTCCCGCAATGCGATCGAGTGTTAGGTAACTCAATCCAACATTATTTAAGAAACTATAGCGTTCCTTGATTTCTTTCAAGATCAAACGCGCAATTTCTTCTTGTTGTTGTGTTAGCACAATGTTATCGAAGAAAGCGATTCCTTGTTTGATGGACATTGCTGTCATTTCAAAGATATTTAATCCATTTACACGAACACTCAATGCAACTTCGTTAAGACGGTGTCCATTACAAACAGGACAAGTTGCCTCCATCATGTACGATTGATAATACTCTCTCGCAGATGAAGAAGTTGTTTCCATATGACGTCGTTCAATTAAACTAGCAATTCCTTCGATAAACTCCATTCGTTCAAAACTGCCACCTGATTTTGAATACATTTTATATTCAATTAAATCTTGGCTGCCTTTCATGATATAATCCATTTCTTTTTTGGTTAGATCTCGAATTGGCTTATCACAATCAATTTCATAATATGTGAGTAATGCACGCATTTTTTGCCATTCTAGATTATCGCGAAGCATGATATTTTTATAGTAAACAATACCACCTTCATTGATTGATTTTGATTTGTCAGGAACCAGTATATCCCAGTCTACTTTTTGTGTAATACCCAGACCTCGGCAGTTACCACATGCACCTAGTGGATTATTGAAGGAAAAGAGTCTTGGTTCGAGTTCAGGTGTTGAGAAATCACAATAGCGGCAAGCATAGTTGGAAGAAAACAAAAGTTCCTCTTCATTATATGCAACCATAGCGATTCCATGTCCCATTTTTAGTGCTACTTCTAAGGAGTCATGAATTCTCGAACGATCCTCACCTTTCACAATACGATCCACTACAACGTCAATCGTGTATTTTTTATTTTTACTTAATGGTTCCATCTCTTCAATTAATACTAGTTGTCCATTGATTCGAAGACGTAAATACCCTTCTTTTTGAAGTCGATCAATGAGTTCTTTATGAGTACCTTTTTTCCCTTTCGAGATCGGAGCTAAAATCATCAAACGAGTTTTATCCTCCAATTCCATCACACGATCCACCATTTGCTTAATCGTTTGAGACGTTATTGGTTCATTGTGTGTAGGGCAATATGGAACACCAATACGCGCGTACAACAAGCGAAGGTAATCGTAAATCTCTGTTACGGTTCCTACTGTCGAACGCGGATTATTACTCGTCGTTTTCTGATCAATCGCGATAGATGGAGACAATCCTTCAATACTATCAACATCCGGTTTTTCACTATTGCCTAAAAACTGGCGTGCATAAGCACTTAAGGACTCCATATATCGACGTTGACCTTCAGCATAGATTGTATCAAATGCCAATGATGTCTTACCTGAGCCAGAAACACCCGTCATAATGACAAACTTATTTCTCGGCACTTCGATATCGATATTTTTTAAATTGTTTTCTCTAGCACCTTTGATGCGTATTGTATCGTTGTTCATATTCTTTCCTCTATCTATTCTTCAACCACGCATGGTGGCGCTTTGGCATCCAATCGCCGTTTCACTTCATCTGATAGCAAACGATAACACACGGCAACTACTGGGATTCCTAATATAATTCCAAGCAATCCAAAAAATCCACCACCGATGGTAATACCCAATAATACCCACAAGCCGGATAATCCTACGGAATTCCCAACGACGCGTGGATATATGATGTTAGCTTCAAACTGCTGCAAGACAATAATGAAGACAACAAAAATCACTGCCTTGATTGGATCAATCAATAAAATCAAAATAACACCTGGCACCGTCCCAATGATTGGTCCAAAGATAGGTATAATGTTAGTGATACCAACAAAGACACCGAGTATTGGTGCATAGGGAATCTGTAAAATGACACATCCTATATAACACAATACACCGATAATAAAGGCTTCAATCAACTGGCCAGAAATAAAATTGGAAAACGCATCATTGGTTAGTTTAGCGCTATACATTACATAATCATAAATGTCTGTTCTCGCAAATGCCTTTAGTAGCGCTTTACATTGACGAAGTAAAGTGTCTTTACTCGCAACCATGTAAATCGCCATTACCAATCCTAAAAACGTATTGGCAATACCAGCTGTTACACCACCAGCAATGGATAACAATCGCGGCAACAAATCGGAAAGCAACGAGAAAAAACTTGATTGTAGCTGAGTCAAATAGTTTTCAATCACAACCATATTTGCGTTGCTAATATTCAATGCTGCTACAAGCTCATCAATGATGACTTGACCACGTTGAATATAATTTGGTAATTCTTCTTTGAACATCATTACACTATCTACAATCTGTGGTCCAATAATATTTATCAAAAATACCAAAATACCCACAACCAAAAGTCCGGAGCAAATTGCACTCCAAAGTCTACGGTGTGACTGAATTTTACTAGGCAATTTCCTTTCAAAATATTTCATTGGTAAATTGAAAACAAATGCAAACCCAATCCCAATAATAACTGGTGAGATAACACTTAATAATTTTCCCAAGAATGCAGTTACCGCACTCCAATTAATGACACATAAAATTAAGAATATAGTATAGGTAATGGTCCATAATACATGCTTCATCGTCATCTTGGATACCTTATGATCAACTTTCATATCGATGCCCCCCTAGTTAACTATTGCGTAATTCAATTAAAATATCGCGTAATTCCGCAGCGCGTTCAAAGTCCATGGTTCTTGCTGCTTCCTTCATTTCTTTTTCAATGTCTTTCAACATCTTATCTTTATCTTTTTTATTAACTTTGGCCTTTTTACTAATATAGCGAGCCGTCATTTCTTGCGTTTCTTTACTTCTAACAACCTCATGAATCGGCTTAATAATCGTCTTAGGCGTAATTCCATTGGCAAGATTATGAGCGATTTGAATCTCGCGACGGCGGTTAGTTTCATCTAGTGCTTTTTGCATTGACTGCGTGATTTTATCCGCATACATAATTACAAATCCATGATCGTTACGGGCAGCACGCCCAATAATTTGAATCAAAGATCGCTCAGAACGTAAGAATCCTTCTTTATCTGCATCCAGTATCGCTATCATACTTACTTCCGGAATATCCAAACCTTCACGCAATAAGTTAATTCCGACTAGTACATCGTATTTCCCTTTACGCAAATCACGAATAATCTCAGTTCTCTCAATTGTTTTTACCTCATGATGCAACCAAGCAACCTTGATATCAAGTTGCTTTAAGTAAGATGATAAATCTTCCGCCATACGCACCGTTAATGCAGTAATTAGTACACGCTCATCTCTTGCGATACGTATTCGAATCTCATCAATTAAATCATCAATTTGGCCCATTGTTGGTCGTACTTCCACGAGTGGATCCAACAATCCTGTCGGACGAATAATCTGCTCTACAATTTCACCTTTGGTTTTTTCTAACTCGTAATCCCCTGGTGTTGCCGATACATAAATCGCTTGTTTTACAACACCTTCAAACTCTTCAAAACGCATTGGACGGTTGTCGAGTGCACTAGGTAAGCGGAAACCATAGTTTACTAGTACATCTTTTCTAGCACGGTCCCCATTGTACATTCCACGTACTTGTGGCAATGAAACATGACTTTCATCTACAACAAGTAAAAAATCATCCGGAAAATAATCAAATAACGTATATGGTCGCTCACCAGCACTTCGACCATCCAAATGTCGGGAATAGTTTTCAATACCAGGACAAAAACCGAATTCACGCAAAGCTTCCATATCATACATACAACGTTGCTCTAAACGTTGATGTTCAAGAAGTTTGTTTTCCTTTAAAAAATAAGCCAAGCGCTGTTCTAATTCCGCTTTGATGGTATCCACAGCACGTAAGACAATATCTTTTGGTGTTGCATAACCACTCGCTGGATAGAATACATAAACGCCATACGATTGCAGTACTTTACCGGTTAGAGGGTCTACTTCGGAAATACGTTCAACCTCATCGTCAAACAATTCTATCCGAATAATGAAATCATCTCGATGTCCTGGAACAATTTCGATACTATCACCACGTACACGGAAGGTACCTCGCAAGGCATCCATATCGTTTCTTGTATACTGACGATCAACAAGTTTCATCAACAGTACTTTACGTTCAATGACCTCTCCAACACGGAGGCTGAAAAACATATCACGGTATTGTTCTGGATTACTTGCTCCATAGATACAAGCAACCGACGCGATAATAATGGTATCCCGGCGTTCTAGCACCGAATTTACAGCTGCCATACGCAGCATATCCAATTCCATATTCGTAGTAGCTGTTTTATCAATATACGTATCTGAAGTTGGCAAATAGGCCTCCGGTTGATAGTAATCGAAATTTGAAACAAAATATTCTACTCGATTATGTGGAAAAAATTCCTTAAACTCCGAGTACAATTGTCCAGCAAGGGTTTTATTATGTACAAAAACCAATGTTGGTTTATTGACCTGTGCAATTACGTTAGAAATTGTAAATGTCTTTCCTGTTCCTGTAGCCCCCAATAAAACCTGGTGCTTCTCTCCAGATTGGATGCCATTCACCAATTTTTCTATTGCTTTTGGTTGGTCTCCTCCAGGTTGATACGAGGAAACGAGTTCAAACATTTTATTTTCCATTACACACCTCATAAGCTTTCATCATTTGTGTATCTAACGTGTCTTTGTTGAAAAACCACGCTCTACTAACACTAGAAAAGAGCGAAGTTAACCCATCATAATCCAAGGTACCACTCACTTCTAAATTTAAATCCGATTGATAGCTTTCCAGAGCACGTTGTGTTTGCTCGGAGAAATATCCATCCTTACGATCAACTTCATAGCCTAAAAAATTAAGATATACTTGCATAATCGCAATCTCATCACTTACCATATCTTGCTTGAAGATTTCTTCAAATGCAGCTGGAAGATATGTTTGTAATGCTGGATCCAAAGCTACTTCAATATCCGGTTTAATTCCGATTTTATCGATTTTTTGATTCCCTGCGGTTAGCCACTCTGCTATGGTATATTTCAACATTGAGCCATCATCGAATGGAATTGAAGTTTGAACGGTACCTTTCCCATAGGAATTAACACCGATAACCGTGATATCCAAATATTCTTTTAGCGCTGCTGTCAAGACTTCAGAAGCACTTGCTGTTTGTTCATTGATAAGAATTACAATATCTTCAAACTTATATTGATTCGCAGCATGTGTTTTGTATTCTGTTAGCTTTCCCTCTTTATCTTCTTGAATCAAAACTACTTGGTTTGCATCTAAAAAGAAGGAAGCAATTTGAATACATGTTTCCAAGTATCCACCGCCATTATTCCGTAAGTCTAAAATAAGTTGATCTACATTATTTGCCTTAAATTCTTTTAAGTAAGCTTCCAATTCTTTTGCAGTTGTCGTCGAGAAACTATCCATTTCAATGATACCAATACCTTGGTCTTCATAACCAAACAAGGAGTTACTCACCGCACCTCTTGTAATATCCAAGGTAAGCAATTCTGACCCACGTTGAATTCCAATGCTAACTTGTGTCCCTGCTTCCCCCTTCACATTTTCTGCGAGCTTCGATGATGTCCAGTCTGCTGTGGATTCCCCATTCACAGTTACAATATTATCACCCGCAACAATACCTGCTTGCTCTGCTGGTGAATCTTTAAAAACCTTCTCAATAATAAAAGTTCCATCGATTGTATAAAACTGCACGCCAATACCGACAAAACTTCCAGATAGGGATGAGGTAAAGCTATTGGCTGTTTCCGCATCCATATAACTTGTATGAATATCTCCACCACCATCGACCATCCCATTGATCGCATAATCAATCAATTTATCAGAAATGTTTGTTATATCTTTACCATAATACCATCGTTGATTTAAGATTTCAAAAATCGTGTTTAGTTTTCGAAAGCTACCAGTACCACTTCCATCCTGTATGACAGAAGTTGGCATAATTTGTGTTCCGAGTAAGATTCCACATAAAAAAACAACGACAATTGAAGTCAGACAAAACAACCGTTTGCGTTTTTTCTTTTTACGCTTTTGTATTTCATCTGGCCATAAATGTCGTTCTAGTTTGTAAACAACTTTGTTTTCTTTTCCCATAATTTTACCTCTTGTAGTTTTCATTTTAACATACTTCAACTATAAACACCCCATATATTGCAACGATAACAAAAAACCACCAATTTGGTGGTTTTCGTTATACGCCAAATATCGATTCTGGTCGTTCCTTACATGGTGCAGCTACTCCGTTTTCACAACGATATCCTCCGCGCCAGCCGGTTCCAAAATTGAAATCTCCAGTCGCATTGAATTTTTGTAAAGCGTTGTACATTCCCATAGATCCAAGATTAATTACTTCAATATGAACGTGGGCACCCGTTGAGTTTCCACTCGTTCCAATTGCTCCTATAACTTGACCTTGATTTACACTACTTAATCCTTTTGCAACGAAATTTTCTCGTGCCATATGATTGTAATGTACTGCATAGGTCGTTCCCGCAACTTCCATAACCATTAAGACAGTATTTCCACCTCCGGTTGGATAGCCACAGCGATCTCCCAAACCTGCACTGTAGGTTGGACAAGGGTTATTCGCATAGAGGATAAGTGCATTAGCTGGTGCAACCAAAGGTGTTCCTACAGCTGCTGCGTAGTCAACTCCTTGGTGTAATCCACCACCGAAACTCGCTGGATAATTCCAGGTTCCTGCACTTTTATAATAGCTTCCACGTACTGGGAAAACAAACCCAGTATTCGTTTCAACATTAGGTAAATCTTCCGGTCTGGAAGTATTGATGTTCGGCATGTTATTCGCTATTGTACTCAAAGATACTTGTTGCTCACGATAACTTGCCTCATACTCCGCTTCTTTGGATTTATAGCTTGCCATCAATTCATTGTTTTTATTTTGCAAAGAAACAAGCACTGCCTTTTGTTCAACCAGCCCTGCTTTTTGTTCATCCAATGTTTCTTTTTGGCGCTCTAATTCCTTTTTATCAGCATTCAAGGCATCCATATCTTCTTTCAATAAAGCAATTTGCTCTTTGTCATAAGATGTGATTTTTTCAACTCCTGATGCACGTCGCACCAAATCCACAAGGTCATTAGCACCCATAATGAAATCAATATAACCATTGACTCCAATAAACTGTTGCATCGCAACCATACGCAATTTGATTTGTTCATCACGTGCATCGATATCTTTTTGTTTTTCTTCAATTTCTTCTTCTAACTGAAGAATGTTTTTTTCCATTTTTGTGATATTTTTTTCTACGGTTGCTAAACGACTTTCTACAGTCTTAACATCAGCATTGATTTCATTGATCGTTGCCATCAACTTTGACATATCACCTTTGATCGATGCTAAATCACCTTCTATTTTATCTAAATTATCCAAGATTCCTTGTTGTAGACTTGCATAGTATTTTTTAAATGAGACACACGTTGCTACATCAGCATCCGTTTTTAATATCCCGGCGCAAAAGTCCAGATAGTAATCTTCTTGTCCTTGAAATTGGCTAACGGCATTGATTTCGATCGATGGTACAGCCAATAATAATAAAGCACAAAAGCTAATAAGCAATCGTTTCTTTTTCATCGTTTCCACCTCAAGTATTTCCCAACAGAAAATAAGCTTCCCAATAAACCAACACCAATCCCCACAGCAATCATCAGATACGTAATATCAATTACAAATGGGAACACCGGTTGTAAAACAAACATATTCGAGAATAACATTCCATTCAATGATTCATAGAAATAATGATATCCAATAATCAAAGTAGCAACTGGAATAATCGATCCTAACAATCCAATGATCATTCCCTCGAACATAAATGGCATTCGAATAAAATTATTCGTTGCACCAACATTACGCATAATAGCAATTTCATTTGCACGTGCATGAATGGTGATTTTAATCGTGTTGGAAATCAAGAAAATTGCCAACATTGACAATGCTGCAACAAAAATAAATCCACCAATTCGAATAGAATTAAACGATTCAATCATTTGCATTGTTGAACTACCACCATACTCAGCTGACTCAACACCGTCGATTGCTAAGATTTTAGCTGTTACTTCATCAATGTAAAATTTATCATTTACATCAATAATATATGCATCTCGCATCGGATTACTCTCTCCGCGATAAATAGCAAACATTTCTCCTGATTCACCAAATGACTCAATGAATAATTCCAACTCATCTTCTTTGGATGAGAAACTAACTTTTCCAATATTTTGAATACTACGAATACTCGTACCAACCTCTTGCACTTCATTTTCTGTTAAGGTCGCATCCACAGTAACGTGAATTTGTACACCATCTTCAATATTTCTAGTAAACCCTGCAATATTTCCTGCAACCACAACGAACAACATAATTAAAATTAACGTTACACAAACCGCACTTGAAGCCGATAATGACATTGCTAAATGACGGTAAACATTTTTAAATGCTGTTTTCATGTGGTATGGAATAAATTTAATAAATCTAATCATACGTAATATATCCACCTTTCGACAAGTCAGCTGCTATATACCCACCTTGCAATGCAATGGTACGTTTTTTCAACTGTTCTACTAAGGTAATATCATGTGTTACCATTAAGATTGTCGTTTTTTCTTCATCGTTGATGTGCTGCAACAACTCCATGATTTCCAATGATTTTTCTGGATCTAAGTTACCCGTAGGTTCATCACAAATCAACACCTTCGGTTTATTGGCAATTGCACGTGCAATTGCTACACGTTGTTGTTGACCACCCGATAACTCGCGTGGAAACGATTTGGCTTTATCGGTTAATTCAACAAGTTCTAGTACTTCGCGTACACGGCGTCGAATTTCAATTTTATCGGTCCCAATGACTTCCATTGCAAATGCGATATTTTCAAATATTGTTTTGTTCGGTAATAACTTAAAATCTTGGAAGACTACACCGATATTACGACGATAAATTGGTACTTTTGAGTGTTTCAATTTTCCAACATTAATATTTGCAACTTCAACCAATCCTTGAGTTGGAATTTCTTCTCCATCCAAAAGTTTAATTAATGTTGATTTTCCCGATCCGGTTGGACCAATAATATAAACGAATTCTCCTTCTCCGATGTGCAAATTTACATCGACCAAGGCTTTTACCCCATTTTTATAGGATTTCGATACATTTTCTAATTTGATCATGTCAACTTCCCTACCTTTAGCTTCGTTATAAGGTTTCTCGATATGAGAACCCCAATCCTTTAACATCTTTTGTTTCCGAAATGATCATGAAGGCATTTGGGTCAATTTCAGTGACCAAACGCTGCAAATCGTGATATTGGCGTTGTGATATTACAACAAGTACCACTGGTTTTTTGACTCTAGAGTATCCACCCATTGCTTCTAACAACGTAACTCCGCGTTCTATTTTAGAGTAGATTCCTTGTACAATTGCTTCATGTTCATCAGAAATAATCATAACGGATTTCGATTCATGTGCTCCAAGCATAATCATTTTATTGATCATGAACGTTGAAATCCAAACCGCGATCAACCCAATTAATGCGGCTTCAACACCAAACACCAATGCACCCAACCCTACAGTTAAGGCATCAGTAATTAAAACTAACTTGGGTAATGCAATACCCGTATATTTATTAACAATCAATGGTGGAATATCCATTCCTCCAGTGGATGCACCACTGCGGAATACTAGCCCTACACCGATACCGATTAGAGCTCCTCCATAAATTGAAGACAACAGTAAATTTTCCGTAATAACAACTTGATTCGCTACCGAACTAAACATTGTTAAAAATGTTGGATAAACGATTGAGCTAACCAAAGTTTTCGCCGCAAAATTCTTCCCTAAAATTAAGAATCCAATCACAAAAAAACCGATGGTAAGAACATTGATCATCACTTGAGGTTCGATGTTCGTAAATGGCTGCGTTGCAATAGCAATCCCCGCCAAACCACCTGATAGAATACTATTCGGGAGAATAAAAAAGGCTATACCTGCACTTAAAACTACATTTCCTAAAATTACAACCAATAAATCAATCAATACGTTCTTTTTATTTTTCGCCATTACTCACACTCCCTTTGACATAAGTATAACACACATCAAAAATGAAAAAAATAGCTGAGGGACATCTCAGCTATTTTATTAAACTTTTTAAATATGCAAAAATAAACTCATCCAATTTACCATCCATAACAGATTGTGTTTGACTAGTTTCGTAGTTGGTGCGGTGATCTTTTACCATGGCGTAAGGATGAAAAACATACGATCTGATTTGTGATCCCCATTCAATGGCTTTTTGCTCCCCTTTAATTTCCAACAATTTTGCTTCTTGTTCTTCAATCATGCGTTGGTATAATTTAGATTTAATTACATTCATCGCACTGTCTTTATTATCATGTTGACTGCGTCCATTCTGACAATTTGCTACAATACCTGTTGGTTTATGCGTAATGCGCACCGCAGAATCGGTTTTATTAACATGTTGTCCACCTGCTCCACTTGCTCGATGTGTTTCAATCACAAGATCATTCGGATCCAATTGGATTTCCACTTCATCATGAAACTCTGGCATAATATCAACACTTGCAAAGGATGTATGGCGGCGCCCTGAAGAATCAAATGGGGAAATCCGAACCAAACGGTGTACCCCTTTTTCAGCCTTTAAATATCCATAGGCCAAATCGCCTTCTACAAGAATGGATACACTTTTAATCCCAGCTTCATCTCCAGCTTGGTAATCCAAGACGCTAACTTTATAATCATGCGCTTGTGCCCATCGACCATACATTCGGTACAACATTTCAGCCCAATCTTGCGATTCGGTACCACCTGCACCCGGATGAATTTCGATAATTGCACTAGAATGGTCATATTCATGGGATAAAAGCACCATGATCTCAAACGCTTCAAACTGCGTTGTCAACTCTTCTAGTTCCATTTCACATAACTCCATCAAGTCAGCATCAAAATCTTGTTTTAACATCGTTGCTGTTTCTTCCATATTTTTAAAACCAACATCCAACGTTTCAAACTTTTCAGTAATCGCGACTAAATTATTCTTTTCACTGATAACTTTTTGAGACTCCTTGTGATCATTCCAAAAGTTTGCATCTAACATTAACGTTTCCAGGCGTTCAATGGTTTGTTTTTTTGTTTCGACATCCAATGACTGAGAAAACTGAGCCATTTTATTTCGATGGTAATCTACTATTTGCTTTAATTCATACAATTCCATACGTCTACCGTTTTTCTATTTTAATTTTTAAACAATACGTTACAATATCACGAGCAATCGTTTCCATCATCGTTTCAAACATCTCATAACCTTCACTTACATAAGCTTGTAAAGGATTGCTTTGTGCATAAGAGCGTAAGTGAATTCCGTTTCTCAATTTATCCATTGTATCGATATGTTCAATCCAAGAACGGTCCATGAGTTTCAACACGACGTTACGTTCAATTGCCGCAAAGTGTTCTTTGAATTCTTCAATTTTTTCATTGTATTGTGCCCAAACAGCAGCTTGAACCAAATCAATGACTTCATCGATTGATTTTTCAAACAACATTTCTTTGGTAACGACACCTTCCATAACACCCAATACTTCTAATCCTTGCAATAAAGACTCAACATTCAATACCGGTTCACGTTTGCTGCGATCCACATTGTGATTTACTGTCATTGAAAGAATACGATCGAAATTATCGCGTACAACATTATGTACATCTTCATTTTCCAAAATAAAGTTACGTTGTTCATAAACAATCTCACGTTGTTGACGTAATACATCATCGTAATCCAATAAAGACTTACGAACATCAAAGTTTACACCTTCAACACGTTTTTGGGCACTACCAATAGCTCTTGTTACTACTTTACTTTCAATTTGTTGGTCACCAAGTGTTGCGAAAATACCTTGTAGTCTTTCACCACCAAATCGAATCATCAAATCATCACGAAGAGATACATAGAATCTGGAGTATCCAGGATCTCCCTGACGACCAGAACGACCACGTAATTGGTTATCAATACGTCTTGATTCATGACGCTCAGAACCAATGACAGCCAATCCACCCAATTGTTTTGATTCATCGGATAGCTTGATATCGGTACCACGACCTGCCATATTGGTTGCAATTGTTACTGCTTTTACCTGACCGGCATTTTTAATGATTTCCGCTTCTCTTTCATGGTTCTTCGCATTTAACACTTCATGCTTGATACCACGTTTTCTTAGTGTTTGTGATAGGATCTCACTCGTTTCCACAGAAATCGTTCCCAATAAGACAGGTTGCCCTTTTTCGTACAATTCTGCTACTTCATTAGCTATTGCCTGATATTTTAACTCATGCGTTGCGTAAATTGCATCTGGAAGATCCTTTCTAGCAATTGGGCGATTCGTAGGAATTTCAATAACACGCATGTTATAAATGCTTAGGAACTCTTCCTCTTCTGTTTTCGCAGTACCCGTCATACCAGAAAGTTTCTTGTAAAGACGGAAGAAATTTTGATACGTAATTGTAGCTAGTGTAGAGGTTTCTTGTTTAATTTTAACCCCTTCTTTTGCTTCAATCGCTTGATGCAATCCATCAGAATAGGCTCTACCTTTCATCATACGACCAGTAAACTGGTCAACGATTACGATTTCATTATCTTGTACCACATATTCCACATCACTCATCATAATATAATTCGCTTTTAGTGCTTGTTGAATGTGATGTACCAATTGGGTATGTTTTACTTCATATAAGTTGTCAATTTTAAATAAGGACTCAGCTTTTTTCACACCTGCTTCGCTCAAGTTGATTTGACGTGTTTTGATATCAATTTCATAGTCTTCTTCTACTAACATCTTAGCAAAACGATCTGCTTGAATATATAAATTTGCTGTTTGACGTGCTCCACCGGAAATAATAAGTGGTGTGCGTGATTCATCGACTAAGATCGAATCGACTTCATCGACGATTGCGTAGTTTAATTCGCGTAACACACGTTCTCGAACATCAGTAACCATATTATCGCGTAAGTAATCGAATCCTATTTCCGCATTGGTTGTATAGGTAATGTCCATTTCAAATACAGCTCGTTTTTGTTCTTTCGTCAATGCGCGTTGATTCACACCAACACTCAAACCTAAGAAACGATAAATACGACCATTATTTTCAGCATCACGTGCAGCTAAATATTCATTGACAGTTACAACATGAACACCTTTTCCAGTCAATGCATTCAAATACACAGATAATACAGACGTTAAGGTTTTCCCTTCCCCTGTTTTCATTTCTGCGATATCTCCACGATGCAAGACAATCCCACCGACCAATTGCACCATATATGGATACTCGTTGTTTACACGTTTACTAGCTTCACGTACAACTGCAAAAGCTTCTACCAACAAATCATCCAACGTTTCACCATTTGCTAATCGTTGTTTGAACTCCGTTGTCTTCGCTTGTAATTCTATATCTGTCAATGCATCCATTTGTGTACTCAATGCATCAATTTTAGTTGCAATGCGATTCATATCCTTTAACATCTTTTTTTCGCCACTGAATAATTTATCAAACCATGCTGCCATATAACATCCTCCATACTTACAACAGTTTTTATTTTTTATATCATAACATAGAATAGAGCAAACAAAAAGGTAAGCAATGCTCACCCTCTTGTTTTTTTTTATTGTTTAACGATATTATGAGCTTGTTGACCACGATCAGTTTCAACAACATCATACGATACGATTGCATCGTTTTCGATTGTTTTGAAACCTTCCATCACTAATTGTGAATAGTGGAAGAATACGTCTTTCCCCTCTTCGGAAGTAATGAAACCGTAACCTTTTTCTTGGTTAAACATTTTTACTTTTCCTTGCATGTTCTATCCTATACCTTTCTATGCTTGCGTCTGCAATTACACATTATCATTATAAACTGAATCTTTTTTTTATTCAATATGTAGAAGGCTATTTTTGGGCACTTTTACACATCTTTCAGTAACACTTTTCATTTTTTTACATTTTCTCATCATTTTTTTACGGTGATGGCGAAAACCCTTACCGTTGCCTGTTTATCGGCTAATTGATCATAACAAGTTCGTATGGTATTTCCAGTTGTTACAACATCATCAACTAGTAAAACCCTTTCAGGAATCTGGGTTTTCCGGCACGTAATCGCGTCATGAATTTCAACTCGTTTCGACCTATTTTTCTTCTTTTGCTGGTAACTCTCCGCCTTATCAAATACCTCAATCTTCACCAAATTTACCTCTTCAAAAAGCAACCGAAGTGGGAGAAATCCTCGGTCTATGGTTTTACTCGATGAACTTGGAACAAAAACGATCGTGTAGCCTTGGTAGCGCTGCTCTATCTGCTTACAAAAAGGTCGAAGAAACACCGGGGCTAATGCAACATCACGCGCTTCTTTAAATTGATATAATAAATTTTCAATCGTTTCATCGTATTGATAACAATAATCTATTGCAATATCTAATCTTGTTATGGGTTGCTTTGATATTTGAAATTGCTGGCGACAATCCCCACAAACGCAATCCCTTTGCAAAAGATATTGAAACAGACCCAAACCACAATTTAGATCCTTCATACAGATTCTACACAATGCTTCCATAATTCATCTCCCGTATCATCGCAACTGCCCGCTTGATGGCAGGTGTTTTTCTTTTAGTCAAAATCCAAGCATCTCCATTAGGTGCGGTTGCCTTACGACCAACGCGTCCACAAATTTGGATAATACTAGCATCATCGAACACGTTATGTTCACACCCATAAATTACAATATGGACTCCTTCTATCGTTATCCCTCGTTCCATTAAGGTTGTTGTTATTAAAAAGGGAAATACTTGTTGTTTGAATGCTTGGATGAGCTTATCTTTATCCTCTTTGCTACTGGTTACATATTCACAAGGAAACTTGATTTTAATCCAATTACGTAAGGTTTTAGCCAAACGTTTGCTCCCTACAAAAATCATAACCGGTTGCCTTTCGCGATATTTCTTTTGTAGAAAGTAAAATAGAATCCATGCATGCATCCATTTTGGTGTCCAAAGAATTCGAGGTATGGGAATGGGGTGCCCGTGAGGTCGTTCAAATAAGGTAAGCATCTCAAGCTTTTTATCCTGAACTTGCTGTAACATTAATTCACTTGGTGTTGCCGTAAGGTAAACTACACTACCGCTACAAGCTTGCTTTGCAATTGCTTCTAACATTGTATTTCCTTTATAAGGAAAGGCATCCACTTCATCTAAAATTAACACATCAAAACCATCTACGTAGCGATACAATTGATGCATTGTGCAAATGATAAAGTCACCATCGGTAACATCGGTAAACCCTTCACAAACAGCGATACAATCTAAGTCATGAAAAGCTTGTTGCATACGTGCGTGTAACTCCAATACCACCTGTCTTCTAGCAATCGCCATCCCAACACGCTTTCCTTGATTACTCATAACCTTGATAAGTTCCATAACCAATTCTGTCTTACCTGCTCCACAGGCTGCAAATACTAGAACATCTTTATTTGTCCTTACTTTTTCAACGATATCTTGGCTAATTCGTTGTTGTTTTTCACTTAAAACAAAAGGTAGTTGATAGTTACACTGAATGGTCCGCTTGGTTCTAACGCATGGTTGAGGTTTCATCCCTACATCCATACGACCAAAGTGCACACACTTTCTACAATAATAGGTCGTTTGATCCAAAAAAAAGTAGCGAATATCTTCATTACCACAGCGATTGCATTTCATTTTCACCTCCTATTAACTATAGTATTTTATAGATAACTATCCTAATATTTATAGAATGTGAATGTAAAAAAAGGTGTTTCCAAATGGAAACACCTTTTTTAAGCATCAATGATATCGTGTAGATAAATATTATTTTCGCGATCTGGTCCAACAGATACTAAAGAAATACGTGTATTGGTAAGTTCTTCAATACGTTGTAAATACGCTTTACAATTTTCTGGTAGTGCATCAAAGTCACGGATATTAGAAATATCTTCACTCCATCCTGGTAATACTTCATAAATTGGTTTTGCTTTTTTCAATTTCTCAAGCGAAGCAGGAATAGAATCAAATCGTTCTCCATCAATTTCATAAGCGACACAAATTGGTAATTGCTCGATTCCTGACAGGATATCGATTTTAGTAATAACCAAATCTGTTAATCCATTGATTTTTGCAGCGTGACGAACTACATTTAAATCTAACCAACCACAACGTCTTGGACGACCTGTTGTTGATCCAAATTCACCACCGCGTTGACGAATTAAATCACCGGTTTCATCAAACAATTCTGTAACGAATGGACCTTCTCCAACACGTGTAGAATATGCTTTTACCACCCCGATAATTTTATCCAATTTTTTCGGTGATACACCTGCTCCAGTACAAACACCAGCAGATGTTGGTGATGAAGAAGTTACATATGGATATGTACCGTAGTTGATATCCAACATAGCTGCTTGAGCACCTTCAAATAATACAAATTTATTTTGATCTAAAGCATCGTTTACTTCAACAACAGAATCGATGATTCTAGGAAGTAATTTTTCACGAATCGCTTCAAATTTAGCCAGTAATTCATTATAATCATACGGCTCTTCTTCGTAAATTTTCACGATTTGTTCATTTTTAATTGCTAATGTTTCCGCTAGTTTTTCTTTAAAGATATCCCAATCAGCTAAATCACCGACACGAATCCCAATACGAGTGTATTTGTCTGCATAACAAGGTCCGATACCGCGTTTTGTTGTACCGATTTTTTTATCACCTTTCGCAGTTTCTTGTAGAATATCCAGCTTAATGTGATATGGCATAATTAAATGAGCACAGTCACTGATTTTTACATGATCCGTTGTAAATCCTCTAGACTCTAAACTACCAAGCTCTGATAACAATACAAATGGGTCTACTACAACACCTGGACCAATGATACATTTTGCATTGCTATGCAATACTCCTGATGGTAATAAGTGAAGAATCGTTTTTTCTCCATTTACAATTACAGTGTGTCCTGCATTATTCCCACCTTGAAATCGAACTACATAATCAACCTTGTCTCCGAGTACGTCAACAATTTTACCTTTGCCTTCGTCACCCCATTGAGTACCTACTACTACATATCCTGACATGGAAATACCTCCTTAAAAACAACTGTCTTATTATACATGATTTATGCATATATTTCTACAAAAAAGCAGAATTGTTTCAATTACCACAATCCTGCTCTTTTTGTTATTTTAAAACCGATTGTATCCCCATACAACCTATACCACCATGACTTAGTAACACAGCTGGTAAGTTTACGGTTACAATTTCGATTCCTGTGAACTTATCTTTTAACGCCTTTGTCGCCTTTTCAACATCTTCAGCTGAAGCAGCATGTGCAATGTAAATACAATATTCATCTGCATTTACACCTAGTCTTTCAAATTCATTACATGCCATTTCAAATACTTTCGCATCTGTTCGGGCCATACCAAATTTTTCAATTGCACTTCCATCGTTCTCTAAGACTAACAGCGGCTTAATTTTGAGTAACGACGACATTGATGCAGCGATTGGTGAGATTCTTCCACCTTTTTTCAACTGTTCCAATGTCTTTGGATAAACGAAACTTGTTGTATGTGCAAATTTTTCTTGAACTCTTGCCAATATTTCTTCCACCGAACGTCCATTATCTGCCATGTGTCTGGCTGTGATAGCAGCATCCAAAAGTGGCCCAGCAATCGTTCTTGAATCTACTACATAAACATTATCCATTTCCAACTGGCTTGCAATTACATTAAAACCTGAGTAGGTACCTGATAATGACGAGGAAATCGTTAAAATAATGATCGCATCATACTGCTTTGCTTTCCATTCCATCATCATCTCTTCTACCAAACCGATGTTTGGTTGTGAAGTTGTTGGTACTGCACCATGACGCAATTCATCTAATAAATCATTTGTTGTTAAATCCAAATGATCACGATAAACGTTGTCACCAATGCTAATGGTTAAAGGAACCAAGGTAATGTTTTCCTTCTGCGCCTGTTCAAAATCTAACGAAGAAGTTGTATCTGTTACAATTAATATATTACTCATGTATAATCTCCCATCTTTGTATAAAGAGATTATACTTCCATAACACTTTGAATGTCAAACCTTTTTTATTTGAATATCAAAGTTTATTGATTATTACTTTTTTGTTCATAGG
Organism: Erysipelotrichaceae bacterium; assembly: GCA_051658525.1. Classification (GTDB taxonomy): domain Bacteria; phylum Bacillota_I; class Bacilli_A; order Erysipelotrichales; family Erysipelotrichaceae; genus JBOFMT01. The sequence continues at coordinate 54,947 of JBOFMT010000084.1, forward strand.
AAAAGATGTGCTGTTTTACAAAAGCCACATTCAACCCGTGTGCCAAAAAGTAAGAACCACCTAGAATATACAGTGTAAGGAGTGCTATATCCGTTATGTTAAAAACCGCACGGTTTAGAATGAGTAAGAGCGCAATAACAAATGGTGTAACCATCAGATATTTTCTACGACTCATTTGATCCAGTTGATAACGTTGCTTACAATCTTCACACTGCACGTGCACGATTTTACCATTCCATTTGGTTTCTACCATCTTGCCACACGTACAACGTATTACATCGATCAATATATCACCCTCCTTTTTGTTCTCTTATTATAATCCTTTTAAATAAATATGAAACTAAAATGCTTACTCTAATCCAACACGTTTAAAGATGTTCGAAACGTTTTGTAGGTGATGATCCAATTTAAAGCAGTCATCAATTTCTTCCATGCTTAATTGCGCACGAACCGCTTCATTTTCTTCCATCAAACTACGGAAGGCAATTTTTTGTTCCCAGGCTTTCATCGCATTTGGTTGTACCAAATCATAAGCAGCTTCACGACTCATACCCGTTTCAATCAATTTCAACATAAAGCGCTGAGAGAAAATAACACCGTAGGTTTTGTCGATATTTGCTAACATATTGTCTTCAAATACGGTTAACTTCTCTACAATGTTTGTAAATCGAGTTAACATATAGTCAAGTAATGCTGTAGCATCTGGTGCAATGATTCGTTCAGCAGCTGAATGTGAGATGTCACGTTCATGCCAAAGGGCAACATCTTCGAATGCAGTTACCATATAACCACGAAGTACACGGGCACATCCTGTCATATTTTCACTACCAATTGGGTTGCGTTTATGTGGCATTGCACTTGATCCTTTTTGACCTTTATTGAAGAATTCTTCTGCTTCACGTACTTCTGTACGTTGAAGGTGGCGAATTTCCGTAGCCATTTTCTCAATTGAAGTACCAATCAATGCTAAAGTTGAGAAGTATTGTGCATGGCGATCACGTTGTAATGTTTGAGTCGAAATACGGCTTGACTCGATGTGTAATTTATCACACACATAATCTTGTACAAATGGTGGCGTGTTGGCAAATGTACCAACTGCTCCAGAAATTTTTCCAACTTCAATCATTTTTCTAGCCTCTAAGAAGCGAGTATAGTTACGTTGCATTTCGTCATACCATAATGCTAGTTTTAATCCAAATGTTGTGATTTCAGCATGTACCCCATGCGTTCTCCCCATCATTGGTGTCATTTTGTATTGCAATGCTTTTGCTTTTAATACGTCTAAGAAACGCAGCAAATCTTGTTCAATAATTTCATTTGCTTGTGCATACAAATGTCCATAAGCAGTATCCACTACATCCGTTGATGTCAATCCATAATGAACCCACTTTTTCTCTTCCCCTAAGGTTTCACTTACAGCACGAGTAAACGCTACTACATCGTGACGTGTTTCTTGTTCAATCTCATAAATACGTTCAATATCAAAAGATGCATTCTCCCATAGCTTTGTTACATCTTCCTTTGGAATTTCCCCTAATTCTGACCATGCTTCGCAAGCCAAAATTTCAACCTTTAACCATGCTTGAAATTTATTTTCTTCACTCCAAATCTCGCGCATTGCTTTTCTAGAATAACGATTTAACATAAAGAACCCTTCCTCCTGATTTTTACCTCATAATTATAGCATTTTTTTTTACGACCAAAAGAAAAAGATGAACATTACTGTCCATCTTTCATCATTTTTAGAATTTTTCTGCTTTTACTTCAAAATGAGCTTTTGAGTAACCACACAATGGACATGCACCAGGGGCATCAGTTCCAACGTGTTCGTATCCACAAATTTCACAAACCCAAGTAGTTGGTTCGTCTTTTTTGAATACTTTATTGTTTTCTACGTTATCCAACAAAGTTAAGTAACGAGCTTCATGTAATTTTTCAATTTTCGCAACTGCATCGAATTGGAATGCTAATTTAGTGAATCCTTCTTCTTTTGCGTCTACTGCCATATGTGCATACATATCAGTCCACTCATAGTGTTCCCCTTCAGCAGCAGCTTTTAAGTTCTCAGCTGTAGTTCCGATTTTATCACCGTGTAAAGCTTTGAACCAAAGTTTAGCATGTTCTTGCTCATTACGTGCTGTTTCTTCGAAAACGCGAGCAATTTTTTCCATACCTTCTTCACGTGCCATTTCAGCGAAATACGTATACTTGTTTCTTGCCATTGATTCCCCGGCAAAAGCTGTAAGCAAATTCTGTTCTGTTTTTGTTCCTTTGATTTCCATAGTTTCCTCCTCTATATTCCTATCACTTTACTGTGATTTTGGACCTGTTTGTAAGCAATCATTGCACACTCCCCAAAAAGTAATTGAGTATGCTTCAATCTTCATATTGTTTCGTTCTTGTGCATGTTCGATAAATTGTTCATCCTCATCAATGTGAGCATCGAAAATTTGATTGCAGGTTTTGCAATACAAATGATGGTGAACAAGTGGACTTTTATCATAAACATATCCATCTCTTGGATGTGATATTTTATTAATGACACGTAGTTCAGTCAAAATGTTTAGATTACGATAAACGGTTGCTAACGAAATCAGACTACCTTTGGACTTTAACCCTTGAAAAATCTCATCTGCACTCATGTGACCATGGGTTTCTTTAATAAAGCGCTCGATTTCATCGCGCTGTTTCGATCGTTTGTACTTCACGCTTGACCTCCTAACTAAGAACTATTCTTAGTATAACTCTTAGTTTTAGTTATGTCAATGCTTAAAGTAATTTTTTCGTTTCTAATTTTTGAGGGACGTCTGCCTGATATCCTAACTCCTGCAATTTTGCTTGGAATCCCAAGGATACTTGTTCCTCTCCATGTACAATAAAGATTCCTCTAGGCTTTTGATCAAAAGAAGCCAACCAGTTTAGCAATCCTTCCCGATCAGCATGACCACTCAAGCCTTTATAATCAATAAGTTGTGCTTTTACATTCACTCGTTTTCCTAAAATTGTTACCGGATTCTCGCCATTCAATAGTTTTTTACCTAAAGTTCCTTCCGCTTGATATCCTACAAATAGGATAGTATCTTCTTTTTTTCCTAATCTATTTTTCAGATGGTGTACAATTCTACCTGCATCACACATCCCACTCGAAGCAATGATTACTTTGCGTTCACTTCGATAATTCAATTCTTTACTTTCCATCGCATCTTCAACAAAGTGAAGACCTTTAAAATACATCGGAGCCTCACCCTGCTCATACAACGCTAACGTTTCCTCATCTGCAACAGGATACAACTCATTTACAAATATTTGAGTTGCCTTTGTTGCAAGTGGTGAATCTACATAGACATCGAAGGGTTCATCCACCAAGCGTCGATGTTTAATTTCTCGCAAGTAATACAACAACCCTTGTGTTCTTCCAATCGCAAAAGATGGAACAATGACATCTCCGCCTCGAGCAAAAGTTTCCGCTAAAATATGTGCTATCTCAGCTGCTCGATCTTTATTCTTATAATGCGTTCGATCTGCATATGTAGATTCCATAAGGATGTAATCCGCTTGATGAAATAAAGTCGGGTCTGCAATCATCGGCTGATTGATATTTCCGATGTCACCGGAGAATACGACTACCCTTGTTTCCTTTCCATCTTGCAGTGTGAGTTGGAGTGAACTTGATCCCAAGAGATGACCAGCGTCCTGAAAAACAAAGCTTACATTTTGATTAAAGCTTACCACTTTTCCATATTGCGTAATTCGAACAGACTCCAGTGCCTGTTTCACATCTTCTTTGGTATAAAGAGGAATTCCTTGCCCACTCGGATCTTCCAACGCATTATGCTCTTGAATATTTGCTGAATCTTCCAACATAATTTCCATCAATTTTGCAGTCTGCCCAATGGTATAGATTGGGCCTTGATATCCCATTTTTGCAAGTAGAGGTACTCTACCGCAATGATCAATATGCGCATGTGTAATCAAAACCAGGTCAAGTTGTGAAACATCGAACGGTAGCGTATTGTCCAATGGTTCATGCTCGCCTTGGAACATGCCACAATCTACTAAAACATTTGTTTCTCCAGCACTTAATAAATAACAAGATCCCGTTACCTCAAATGCTCCACCATAAAATGTAATGTTCATATATGCCTCCATATTATCTTTACAATAACAATATTCTAGAAATATGCAACTCGTACGATTCAAAAATAACTGAAATATTACAAATAAAAAAAAGAACTAACAGTAGGTACTGTTAGCTCCAATTTTTAGCTATGATATTGCTTATAAATTTCATTTTTTGAAATATTTCGTTCTTTCGCAACCCGTTTAATAGCCTCGTTTGTTGACAATCCTTGACTGATATAAGTTTGGATTTGATCACCTATCAAAGGCAATGCGATGTCTGGTGTACGTTCCTCTTCACTACCGGCAACAATAACAACCATTTCCCCTTTTAATTGATCAGATATTTCTAATAATTCTGAAATGGTACCTCTAATAAATTCTTCATGACGTTTGGTTAGTTCGCGTGCAATACAAACTTCACGATCCCCTAATATATTCAAACAGCTTTGAAGAAATTTACTAATTCGATGTGGAGATTCATAAAAAATAAGAGTTTCAGGGTAATACTTTAAATGCGTTAATTGTTTGACACGTTCTTTTTCCGAGTGTCCTAAAAATCCATAAAATACGAATGGTTGACTAGAAATTCCACTTGCAACGAGTGCATTTAACATAGCATTACTTCCAGAAATTGGAACAACATTAAAACCAGCTTCGACAACTAGTTTTACCAATGTTTGCCCTGGGTCTGAAACCAATGGGTATCCAGCATCACTAACAATTGCAATTGATTTTCCTTGTTCCAATAAGTTTAATAGTCCCTTAGCACTCTCACGCTCGTTATGAGAATGATGTGCAACCATTTTATTTTTTATTTCAAAATGCGAAAGTAACTTCATGGTATTTCTCGTATCTTCCGCAGCGATTAAATCTACACTTTGCAATACTTTGATTGCTCTTGGTGTAAACTCCTCTAAATTTCCAATCGGTGTAGCAACTAAGTACAACGTTGGATTATCATTATCAAAACTTTTTTGCCGTTGCATCATGATGACCTCCTAACCTTTGTAGTTTGGGAACAACTCCTGTAAACTAACAAACAAGATATTTTCTCTATTCTCTATTTTTGCTTGATTTAAAATAAGATTAACTCCAGTCAAACGGAATTTTTGACCATTGTATTCCAATTGGCTATTCAATTTTGGAATGCCTTCTTTTTGTGTTTTGTATTGCTGATCTTCATACTTCAAACAGCACATCAACTTACCGCACTGACCACTAAGTTTTTGAATATTTAAGGCCAAGTACTGATTTTTTGCCATATTAATACTAACAACATCAAAATCATTTAAGAAGCGAGAACAACACGTTTCCATCCCACAAACACCCAAACCGCCAACGATTTTAGCTTTGTTACGAGGTCCAATTTGTTTCAGCTCAACGCGACATTTAAATACTGAAGCCAATTCTTTTAACAGTTCACGGAAATCTACACGTTCATCAGCAACATATACAAAGATAATTTTAGAACGATCTAACGTATATTCACATTCGATCAGCTTCATATCTAATTTTAGTTTTTCTATGAGCTCAGCACATTTTACAATTGCTTCTTTTGCTAAGATTTGATTTGCTTCATATCGTTTACTGTCATCTTTACTTGCTTTACGTAATACAGGACGAATTTCTAAACCATTGCTATTTGCGATAAATGGCTCACACGGTTTGGCAATCTTTCCAATCTCAACACCACGAATGGTCTCAACAACAACCAAATCACCCACTTGATAAGTGCCAGTATCGCTACCGAAATTATATATTTTTTTTGTATCTTTAAAACTAATATACGCTAAATGCGTAAATTTTCTTTGTTCACTCATGCTAACACCTCCTTTATTTGATAAATGAACGAGTCAATCAATAAGTTTAAATTGATCGATTTATTGATGGTATCATTACACTGCAATACGATAAACAAGACTTTGATTGCTTGTTCTTTTGTAAGCTTGGATTGTCCCAAAATTTGATCAAAAGCCGGGACATTGGATTGTTTTACTTCCGCTTTATATTTCACAAATAGTGTGATCATATTTAGGTACAAAACAAACACTTCACGATCGTCTTGTTTCTTTTTCGAAAAACCTTCACTCTGTAAAAGATACAAAGCTTGCTTGGCATTCGAATGCAAGATTCCTGCCGTTTGCTCAAACAAAGAGCGTGCTCTTTGATAAGTGTCTTCTTCAACTAAGCGTATCATCTCTTCTAACCCATTTACTAGGTGTGAGAGTAGGAAGGCATCAAGTTCATAGTCCATATGCACCAGTGCTTGAGCGTACAATTGTTCGGCAGCAGCTTTTTTAAATTTCACTACTTGGGTACGTGAAACAATGGTTGGTAATAATCGATCGAGCTGTTCCGTAATTAAGATAGCTGTAACGTCGTTACTAGGTTCTTCCAAAAACTTTAATAGGGTATTCATGGCATCCGGTGTTGCATGTTCAACCATATTTAATATAAAGATTTTTTTTCCTCTTTTTTCTAACGCTGTTTTTGAAAATTGTTGTTGAATGCGCAAAATATGTTCTTTTTTTATGGTTTCTTTTGCTCCATCAATAAAAATTAGGTCAGCATAATTACCATGTTGAATACGCAAGCAATCTTCACACTGTTCGCATGCTTCGCTATCTTGCTGACAAACGAGGGCCTGGCTCATGTAATAAGCCATCTTTCGCTTGTATGTCCCCTTCTCACCAACGAACAGGTAAGCATGACTCAAAGCATCTTTCGAGAATGCATTGTGTAAGACTTGATAGGCAACACGCTGTTGCTGTTGTAAGAGTGAACGATCCATATTAGATTACGGATAGCACTGCATCTAGTGCTGATGCATATACCGATTCAACTCTTTGATTCGCATCTACAACAATCATTCGTTCTGCAAAACGCTCCAATACTGCTTCGTATCCCTTTGCTACTAAATAGTGAAACGCTTCGCTTTCTAAATCCAAGCGATCTTTATGTAATCTTGATACGATTCGGTCCAATCCTATTTTAGGATCGAGTTTTAAAAAAATCGTTTTGTCTGGCATATATTGTTCGATTGCAAATTGATTCATCTCAAAAACTTCATCAAATCCGAGACCCCGACCATAGCCTTGATATGCAAGTGAGCTGTCGATAAAGCGATCACATAACACAATTTTTCCTTCCGCCAATGCTGGAATTACTTTTTCTGTTAAATGCTGACGGCGACTTGCAGCATAAAGTAACGCTTCACAACGCGCATCCATTGCCGTATTATCCGGATTTAAAATCACATCTCTAATTTGTTCAGCAATTGCTATACCACCTGGCTCACGCGTGTAAATCACGTCATAACCTTGTGCTTTTAATGTTTCATATATTTTTTGTGAAATGGTAGTTTTCCCACTTCCATCGTTTCCTTCAAAGGTGATAAATTTTCCTTGTTTCATATTACACCTAACCTTCCATATAGTTATTATACACTGAATTCATCATCCTTTGCCTGCAATCCGAAAAAAAAGATTGATTTCTCAATCTTTTCGTTCTTCTGGTTTTATTTTACTAAAATCCACATGGCAATAGCCATTTGGATTTTTTACCAAATAGGTTTGATGATAAGTCTCGGCATCCCAAAACGCTTGTAACGCCTGTACTTCGACTACGATAGGTTTCGTATAATCTACTTGTCGTTTTGCGATATAGGCTTGAATAACTGTCTCATCTTCTGGCTGTTTGAAATATACACCCGTACGATATTGAGAACCGATATCATTTCCTTGGCGGTTTATTGAGGTTGGATTGATAATCCGAAACAAATGATCCAATATTTTCTCTAGTGTTAGTGGTGCTTCATATTGAATCCACACAACTTCCGCATGTCCAGTTTCATCCGTGCAAACCGCCTGATAATTTGGATGATCCAAATGTCCTTGTGCATATCCTACTTTGGTTTGAAGGGTTCCTTTTAAGCGTCGAAAATATTCCTCAACACCCCAAAAACATCCTCCTGCAACAACAATCTCTTTCATAAACTTATCCTTTCAGAACTTCATTCCCCGCTGCTAATAGACTAGCAATGTTTTGAATTTCACTTGGAATAATAATTTTAGTCGCTTGACCATCAGCAACTTTCGCAAGTGCTTCTAGACCTTTTAATTGAATTACCTTTTCACTTGTTGTAGCTGAAGATAACATCGTTAAAGAATTTGCATAGGCTTGTTGAACGAGCATGATAGCTTCGGCTTCCCCTTGTGCTTCTTTAATTTTCTTTTCTTTGACTGCTTCTGCACGTAAAATGGCAGCTTCTTTTTCTCCTTCTGCTACAAGAATTTCGGAACGTTTACGTCCTTCTGCTTGTAGGATGGATTCACGACGTTCACGCTCAGCTTTCATTTGACGTTCCATCGCATCTTGAATTTCACGAGGAGGTAAAATATTTTTCAACTCGACGCGATTCACTTTAATTCCCCATTTATCCGTTGCTTCATCTAGTATTGCGCGCATTTTCGTATTGATAATATCGCGAGAAGTTAATGTAGAGTCCAAATCCAACTCTCCGATAATATTACGTAATGTTGTTGCCGTTAAATTCTCAACCGCCATCAAAGGATTGTTCACCCCGTACGTATATAACTTTGAATCCGTTACTTGGAAATATACAACCGTATCAATTTGCATGGTTACATTATCGCGAGTAATCACGGGTTGTGGTGGAAAATCTACTACTTGTTCTTTCAATGAAACACGTTTTGCAATGCGGTCAATAAATGGAACTAGTACATGAAGTCCCGTTTCCCATGTCGCCGCATAGGCACCAAGACGTTCAATTACAAACGTTTGTGATTGATTGACAATACGGATATGGAATACTGCAAAAATAACTACTAGCAATAACAACAAAAGTACAAAAATAAATTGTTCAAATGACATCAATGTGTCCCCCTTTAGTGTTTAACTATGAGCGTTGCACCTTCAATACGTGCAACAAACAAGCGATCCCCTTTAAGGACTGCTTCTTCACTACGTGCTGCCCAATCCATGCTACCTGATATTACACGCCCCTCGTTTACTAAAGGATCAAAATCTTGCAAAGCAATCACTTCACTTCCTACCATTGCTTGCGCATTCGTAGAAATAATTTTTTGATCGAGGAAACGTTTTTTTATCGGCTTAGACAAAGCCAAGGTAATGGCAGAAACTAAAATAAATGCTGTAATTTGCCAAAAGATCGATACTTCAAAAACAGCTAATACTGTCGCTACCAAAGCACCGATTGCAAACCAAATCGTAGCCAATTGCACAGTGATTGCTTCGATGACTACAAATACAATTGTTAATACCAACCAGATCAAATACATGTCCATATCATCACCTCACTTATATTCCCAGTATACCAAATTTAATCTTTCTTTTCCATTATGGCCTTTACTGCTAAGGATCCAGCCATTAATCCTGCACTTGCTGGAACAAATGGTGTCGATGCTGGAGGCATTTTCGATTTTCTTGTCGTTGCCTCTTCATTTAATACTTTATGTTGTTTAAACGGTAATTCGTCTGAAAATAAAACAGGAATTTTCCCTTTGATACGACGTTCTTTCATCATGCGGCGCATCACCTTTGATAGCGGGTCGTTGTATGTTTTACTTAAGTCTGTAAGTTGTAATTTCGTTACATCCCAGCGATTTGCCATTCCCATGCTAGAGATAAATGGAACTTTATTCTTTTTACAATATTCAACAATATCCGCTTTAGAAGTAATCGTATCAATCGCATCGATAACAAAATCGATTGGGTATTGAAATAAGGTCTCGTTTAAACTTGCATCATAAAATTGATTGATGCAAATTACATTACAATCCGGTGCATAAGAATGAATTCGTTCTTTCATTACTTCAGTCTTACTCCGTCCAATCGTTTGTAGGTTTGCAATTACTTGGCGATTCATGTTGGATTCAGCTACGGTATCAGCGTCCACAATAACAATATTCTTCACACCGCATCGTGTAACAGATTCAATTGCGTGTCCACCAACACCACCAACACCCAATACCAATACCCAACCATTGGCAAGTTTTTCAATTCCTTCAGAACCAACTAATAGTTCGATTCTTTGTAATGCTTCATTCATTTTTGATTCCTCCATACTACAACTTCTTCTTTTAATACATCTTCATAACCCGCTTGCGTCACATCATACCACTCAACAGGTAGTTGATTGTGAAACCATGTGTATTGACGTTTCGCAAAATTTCTTGAGTTCTTTTTTATTTTTTCCAATACTTCATCGAGACTTATCGTTTTTTCATAATAAGGTAAAAACTCTTTATACCCGATTCCTTGCATACTTTGTAATTGGAACGTTGCAAGATTTTCAACTACAGAGTCTAATTCTTCGAGTAATCCAGCCTCTACCATCCCATCAACTCGCTGATTGATTCGATTGTATAACAATTCTCGTGGCATTGTTAACCCGATAAACTTCGCATCATACAGTAAACTATGGTTTTGAGCTGCAATTACATCGCTTCTACGCTTACCACTATGTGCCATAATCAATGCACGTATCACTCTTTGTTGATTGTTTGGATGAATGCTTTTCGCACTTTCTGGATCGATATCCAACAATGCAGTATATTGCTCTTCCTTTGAAAGGGTTGCTACATATGCTGTATAAGCCTCATCTACTTGTTCTTCTGAAAATTCGTAATCATATAACAACGCTTTGATATAGAGTCCTGTCCCTCCACAAACAATAGGAAGCTTGCCTCGATTGCTAATATCTTCAATCCATGCTCTTCCCAACGTTTGAAAATCTTTTACACTGTAAGCTTCTTTGTAGTCGAGCATATCAATCAAATGGTGCGCAACTCCTTCTTGTTCTTCACTTGTAACCTTAGCGGAACCAATGGTTAATTGTCGATAGACCTGAATGGAATCTCCACTAATAATTTCACCATTTAATTGTTTGGCGAGTTCAACGCTTAACTTTGTTTTCCCAATCGCCGTAGGTCCGACAATTACTAATACTTTTTTCATTCTCATCCTCCGCGATAAAATTCTTTTTCCAATAAACTATGCCCTAGCAAAATAAAAGTAGGCCTACCATGAGGGCAGTGAAATGGTTGTTCACAACGTTGAAGTTGAACTAGTAATTGTTCCATTTCCAAGCGACTCAACGTTCGATTAAATCGAATTGAGCTATGACAAGCCATTGTTTCAATTGCGTGTTTTCGTAATTCTACCACATCGATCGTCTTTTCATTCTTTAAAAGCTCTATGATATCTTCAATTACTGCTTTTTCATCACTATCTTGTAACCAACTAGGTAATTCTCTCACCAAAATAGTAGTCGAACCGAACACATCAAAATGAAGACCAATCCCCATTAAGATAAGATTAAAACGATCCAATTGGTCGATAAAAGCAGCATCAACGACAAAACGCAATGGTAACAAAAGCGGTTTTGCGTGAAAATTTCCTTGTTGAAGAGCGTTTGCAAGTCGTTCGAAGTTAATTCTCTCATGCGCTGCGTGCTGGTCAATCAGATATAAGCCTTCCGCACCTTCAGTTAATACATAGCGTTTTGCAAACTGCCCAATCAACTGCATAGTAGGCCAAGCTGGATGGATTTCACTTGGTGTTATAACGGATTCTTCCTGCTCCATTTCCTGGGAAATAAGTTCAACTACTTCCGTTTTTATCGGTGCAGGTTTGATTTCAAATACTGTTTTTTCCTCTGCCATTAGCATAGGTTTTTCACGTTCTACAGCCGGTGCTTTGAATTCAAATTTGGGTTGTTCCACCCGTTCTTCTGATTGAATTTTAGTCACTATATTGGGTCTAAACTCATGACGTAACATTGCTTGCAAACCTGTTGCAAGCAACTCTTCTAGTTGCTTAGCTTTGGAAAGTCGAATCTCCCATTTTGATGGATGTACATTGACATCCACTAACTGATAGTCCATCTCAATATGCAAAATTGCTACAGGATATCTTCCCGATGGCAAATATGATGCATAGGCATCACAAATAGCTTTTGTCAATTTTTGATTTCGAATCATTCGCCCATTAATATATATTTGAATGTAATACTTATTCGCACGATTAATCGCTGGTTGCGCAATAAAACCTTTGATTGTATAGTCATTATCCGCTAACGAAATTGCTAGCATTGATTTTGCAACATCCAATCCATACACATCTAAAATTGAACTTAGTAAATCGTTGTTTCCTTTACTTTTAAATGAGAGTTTATCATTGTGGTGCAATTCAAACGTAATTTCTGGATGAGCAAAAGCAAATTTTTGAATCACATCAAGTACCAAGGTGTATTCATAATTCGATGCTTTTAAATGCTTTAATCGCGCTGGTGTTTTTTGGAACAAACTCTTCACTTCAATACTAGTACCTTGATTACAAGCAACAGGCACCTGTTGAATAAAGCTCCCCCAAGCGATGTTTATCTGTGTTCCAACACCACCATCATTGGTTTGCATCTCTACTTGTGATACAGAAGCAATCGATGGCAAGGCTTCTCCTCGAAACCCCATTGTTTTGATATTCCAAAGTTCTTGAGAAGTTTTTATTTTACTAGTCGCATGGCGTTCAAATGCCATCCGAGCATCCACTTCATCCATCCCGATGCCATCATCTTCAACTTTGATCGATTCAATTCCACCTTGTTGCAGCGAAACAATAATTCGCGTAGCTTGCGCATCAATTGCATTCTCTACCAATTCTTTCACAATCCCCATCGGACGCTCCACTACTTCTCCGGCAGCAATCATATTGGTTAAATGTGGATCTAATTGTTGAATTTTTCCCATAGATAATCCTGGCACATGAAGGTTACCACTCGTTGGTAGCCATGTACGCAACCCTTTCTTTCCATCTAGCTAAAGGTTAGACATTTGTTCTATCTACTCTATACCATCCCTTTTCGCTTTATTTCATTTGTTCTTTGATTTTCATTAAATAGGTTAAGGCACTCATCGGTGTCATATGATTTGGGTCAATGTTTTGCAATTCCTCAATAACCCAGTGATTTTTATCTTTTTTCTCTACGTACTGCACAGCATGGTGAGAATATGGTGTTACATCATTTTCTAAAGATTCTAATATATCATGAGCTCGATTGATCAAAGCCTCTGGAAGTTTGGCTAAGCGTGCGACATTAATACCATAGGATTTATCCGCTTTCCCAGGGTTAACACGATACAAGAAGGTGACATGATCGTTCTCCTCATGTACCTCGACATGCACATTAAAAATAGAGGTTTGATTCTCTAGTGCGGTAAGCTCATGATAATGGGTTGAAAAAATCGTTTTAGCGTGAATCACACGATCAATGTATTCAATCATAGCACCAGCTAAAGCCATCCCATCATAGGTTGAAGTTCCTCGACCAATCTCATCAAATAAAATCAAGGAGTGACGATCTGCATGCTGTAAGGCGTTGTTTGCTTCACTCATCTCGACCATGAAGGTTGATTTCCCACTCATAATATCATCACTCGCACCGATACGTGTAAAGATTTGCGTGAAAATCATAAGGTTCGCTGATTTTGCAGGTACATAGCATCCAATTTGTGCCATTAAAACAATCAATGCATTTTGACGCATATAGGTAGATTTCCCCCCCATATTTGGTCCGGTCAATAATAACATTTTCGCATCTCCGTTCAGACATAAATCATTTGCCACAAACACTTGTTTTTTCATAGCTTGCTCTAATATAGGGTGTCTCCCTTTTTCAATATCCAATTGATATTCTTGGTTGAATTTCGGTCTTACATATCCATTTTCACTTGATACTTCAGCTAAGGCATAATAAGCATCGATGATACTTAGAGCATCGGATAAACTATGAATTTTAGGAAGATATGTTTTTATCATTTCAATCAGTTGTTCAAACAATTCTACTTCTAAGCGAACAATACGATCTTGTGCATGTAGAATTTCATCTTCTTTTTGTTTTAGTGTATCCGTAATATAACGTTCGCAATTTGCCAGTGTCTGTTTGCGAATATACCCATATTCTGGTAACACCAAACTATTATTCGCTTTGCTTACCTCGATAAAGTAGCCAAACACACGGTTATATCCTACTTTTAAGTTCTTGATTCCCGTACGTTCGCGCTCCGCTTGTTCCAAGGCAATAATCCATTGCTCTCCTTGCTCACCAATACTACGTAATCGATCCAATTCTTCATGATAACCCGGTTGAAACACATTCCCATCTTTCACATTGAGCGGAGGTTCAGCGACCAACGCCTCTTTTAACGTCTGGAATAAATCTTCACAGGCATCGACTGTATGTAAAGCTTTTGCGACTTCACACTGTGCAAATAAAGTAAGAATACTTGGTGCGTGTTGTAATGTAATAATCAAACGTTGTAATTCTTTTGGGTTGATAGAACCATATGCTATTTTTGCACAAAGTCGCTCCAAATCATAGATTTCGCGTAGATTCGCTTTTAACTCTGCTTTCATTAAAAAGTTTTCATTAATATATTCGATGACTTCCAATCGTTCTTCAATTTTTTGTTGATCAACCAACGGATATTCAATCCATCGTTTTAATCGTCGAGATCCCATACTAGATAGACAACGATCTAAAAATGACCAAAGGGTTGGTGTTTTTGCGTTTGCTTTCAACGGATCGATTAACTCTAGATTCGTTCTAGTTGGATAGTCTAATAGTAAATACTTTTGTTCATTCATGATCGTAACACTACGTAGATGTGACATATCACGCATTTGTGTTGCTTCTAAGTAGTTTGTCAGTAATCCCAAACATGCTTCCATATCGGTATCACTACTTCCATTCAATAACGTTTGATAGATTTGATTTAATGTCGTTGATTCTTGAATAGAAACCAAAACATCTGGCGTCTCTTTTAACATTCGAGAAACCAAAGTAGATACCTCTGGTGTTACAATGACTTCCTTACATTGATTCATCAGCAACTGTTTACGTAACTCCGCGATATTTTGACCGATAGCAAAACAACGAATTTCACCTGTTGTAATCTCGCACACCATAAATGTGATACCTAACATACCTTCATAGATGGTACCTAAATAAACATTGGACTTTTCATCCTTGATATCATCCATGTTTGTTCCGGGTGTAACGATTTTAACAACATCACGTTTTACAATCCCTTTGCCAGCAGTTGCTTCTTCCAATTGTTCAACAATCGCAACTTTATACCCTCTAGCTACAAGTTTCGGTAAATAATTATTCACTGCGTGAAACGGAATCCCACACATTGGAATTTTATCTTCACTTCCACCATTTCTACCAGTTAGTACGAGATCTAGTTCCTTACTTGCAGTTAAGGCATCATCAAAGAACATTTCATAGAAGTCTCCTAGTCGATAAAACACAATCGCATCCATATGTTGCGACTTTACTTCTAAATATTGCATGATCATTGGTGTATATTGCTTTTTTTGACTCATTGCTTTTCTTCCTCGTTTCTTAAAAAAAAGGAAGTTTATCTTCCTTTTCGTCTAGTTTTTGTTTTTTTACCGTAAAGACGAATCTCGATTTCTTGACGTACAATCGTTGAGATATTACCCAAACGAATCAAATATCCATCTTTCGATTCAAAGATTAAATACGCTCCCATTTCATTGAGTGTATCTAAATCTACAGTATCCTTATCTTTTAATTCCACCATGAGCTTATCTGGAGTGGAGTCAATCCCTTCGATGTTTTCGATACCACCTAGTGCAAAGATTACATCGTTCGCCGTATCCTCTACCGTGTGCAACTCAAAGAAACCAATTGCATATTTTTTAAAGTATAGTTTTGTTAAGAGATAAAACAGAATACCAAAGACTAGTCCAATTCCAACAAGTGTAACTAAATCGGAATACATGTCTGGCAATCGTAAATATTGTAAAAGATCAATACCGCTTCCCGGTAATGCCGTTATGAGCATCCCACTAAAACCAAAGCCAATCATGACATTTGCGATGGATAATAGCGCGTATAACGTACCGACCATTAGGATATAGACAATATAAAGTACAGGTGCCATAAATAAGATGTACAATTCCATTGGCAACGGGTTCCCTGCAAAAATGGATACCATACATGCTAATAGGAAAAATATACGATAACGTCTGCGATCACGTTTATTGCTAACCATTGATTGGTAAGCCATGTAGAACGCCGGAACCATAAACATATTAATGATATAATATGGTGTAATAAAACGTCCTGCTGTACCGAAAAACGTACCAACACTTTGTTGAATCGAATAGATATTAACATCACCAAGGTAACTCATACCAAAGCTATCCATCCAACTTCCACCTAATTCGGTAAACCAAAATACTTCCCGGGGAATATTAATCATTCCCAAAGGTGCACTTAAACGTTCAAAAATACCATAAACAAATAGATTGATCGGGTTTGTAATATCTGTTCCAATCCAAGTAAATAAGCTTTGAATCCCTTGAATTACCAGGGGCCAAAGATAAGCTAGAGCAATACCGCAAATAAGACTCGTAATAAATACGATAATCATCGCCCATGCATCGTGATCTACAAAACTAAACAAACCATATTGATTGTGTCTTCTAGATTTTCGATATAATCTCGATGTAATGTAATATGCAATCAAGAGTCCAAAAATCCCAATGTTAAAGGGAATTCCTGTTTCAACAAGTGTAATTTTTTCAATATCAACTACGATTCCCAAAGTATTTTGATAAAAGTACGCCGGGAATTCTGCATTGGTAAAAAAGGTCATCGTAATCAACAATGTAATAAAACTAAAGAGTCCAACATAAACAGGTACAGAATCTTCAAATTTTCTAGTTAACACTTTGATAAATACAAACAATGGAAACATTGTGTATAAAAATCCACCCAAATATCGAAGGAGTTCACTCAATCGAATGATCCAATCGGTTTGTATCGACCAAAGGAAGGAAACATTTGGATTTATTATTATATTCCCTACACCAAGAAGCATTGTGGCAAAAAACAATACTTTTAATGGGAATTGTATGTATTCTAAAAAAGAATGCCATTTAATCATATCATCACCTCTCCTAATATGATAACATATTATATAATCGATTCAAATAGGAAGGGAGATATTATGGAAGTAATACAAGCAACCACCCAGGCAGACTTTTTCGCGCTGATGAAACTTCGTACTGAAGTGTTTATTACAGAACAAAAAGTAGATCCTGCCATAGAAATAGATGATTTAGATCAAATTTGCATCCATCTGATTGCCAAGGATAACAATTCAATTATTGGTACGTGTCGAATCATTCAAGATGGAGATTATTATAAAATAGGCCGTGTCGCAGTAAGCAAAAAATATCGCGGACAAGGAATTGGTAATGAAATGATGCTCGCAGCTGAACGCTTTATACCTCGAGGTTCTACAATTCGTGTAGGTGCTCAACTACAAGCACTACCTTTTTATCAAAGATTGGGCTATACCTCGTATGGTGATACCTTTCTAGATGCAGAGATCGAACATGTGATGATGGAGAAAAGAACATGAAGCCACGTCTTGGAAGTGTAAAAGAACCAAAACGCTTTGATTTTTTACTAATTGGTATCATTGTTATGATGGCACTTACATCATTCGTAGCCATCTATTCTGCTTTCCCACTTTTGCCATCTTATATTAGTGGTACTTCCCTCATATTAAAACAGGCGATGTGGTATGGGATTGGTTTTGCTGCCATTGGGTTTTTGATGTACATTGGAAATGATTCCATCTTTGAGTTATCAAAAATAGCCTACAAGGTATTGATGGTGTTCTTATTGCTATTGTTTATCGATAAGTACTTGATAACCGATGTAATTCCCTTCATTAGCCCTGTAAATGGAGCAACTTCTTGGTTTCAATTTCCTGGTATAGGGTCCTTCCAACCGAGTGAATTTATGAAGGTTGTCTTGTTGATTTTATGTGCCGGCATCATCCAACAACATAACGAAGAGAAAACTGAATATACCTTTGAGAGTGACTTGCGCTTGTTTGGAAAACTCCTAAAATGGTTAATTCCTCCTGTGTTGTTGATTTTAATCCAACCGGATACAGGAATTGTAATCATCATTGCAATCAGTGTCGGTGTCATGGTGTTGTGTTCTGGTATTCGAAAAGAGTGGATTTATATTGGTTTTACACTCGTAGCTCTTGCACTTGCTGCATTTTTTACTTTATTCTTCTTCTTTCCATCAACACTAGAGTCCATTATGGGTGCTAGTTATAAATTGGACCGGATCTATGGATGGATATACCCCGAGAAATATATCTCTTCAAAGGGGAATCAGTTATATACAGCATTGCTTGCTTTGGGTTCTGCTGGTCTACAAGGCTATGGGCTTCAAAATCCTGCTGTATATATTCCAGAAGCACAAACCGATTTCATCTTTGCTGTGTTTGGTCAAAGTTTTGGATTGATTGGAAGCTTATTCATTTTATTCTCATGTCTTGTACTTGATTTAAAGTTAGTTTCCATCGCTCGAAAAAGTAAAAATAATTTTGAGAAGTATTTTATTTGTGGTGTACTGGGAATGTTATTATTTCAACAAATTCAAAATATTGGTATGATTATCGGACTATTACCCATTACCGGGATTACACTACCCCTCATATCGTATGGTGGTTCTTCCCTCTTATCTTACCTTTTAGTTTTTGGAATTGTCATGAATGTCAGCTCAAAAGCTCGATAAAAAACATCGTTTGAAAAACGATGTTTTTTTAATATAAGTTTTTTAGTCTTTCCAAATACGAGTAATCTTTGAACCTTAAAAAACGTACTTTCTTATTGCTTGTTGTTATTTGAATCGTTGCATTTGGAGCAATGGGAAGATACTTGTGATCATATAGAAAGAGTGCATTGGAGTAGTCGCTACTCGTAAATTCTACAACGCGGTCTTTATGCATAATATAAGGAACACCAAGTGAATGAAACTTATTGTGGTGAATGGCTGTGATTTCGCACAATTGCATCAATTCCATCCCACTATCAACAACAGCACCACGCAAAGAACGATTGTAAGCGGTACTCCCTAATTGGGTGGATAAGCAAACACCGGAACCATGTATCGTCTCAAAAAATTCTTGATCAATCTTCACATTAATCTCCTGTGTTCGAATCACATTTTCAATTCTCATTTCATTAAGAGCGTAGTACACAGCACATTCTTGCTCTTGTTGCAGGGTTGCCTCAAGTAAAGAAGATGCATGAATAACTCCTTGTTTGGTCGTTATATCCTGTAAGAAACAATCAACTTCATCGATGGTATAGTCAGTAAAAAAACCGAGCGTTCCTTTGTGAATTGCGATAAAAAATACATGATCTAATTGTTCTAAATGTTCGTGTACAGCATGTAAAACGGTTCCATCGCCACCAATACACAAAATCAAATTGGGATTCGAATCTGAATAAATGAATCCATGCTGTTCTAATGTCAATGAGACCTTTGCTATAATATGCTCGATTTGAAGATCAGGTTTCTGAATAATTTTATAATTCATGAATATCACTTTCCTTTTATTTTACTCTATTGTATCATACATATAGGAGAAAAAAATATGAAAAAAAATCTTGAAATCGAGTATAAACTCCTTGTTAGTGAAACGGCTTTTTATGCCATCTACGAGAGTTTTTCATCTCCCCGTTTCGTTGTTCAAACCAATCACTATTTTGATACTACAGAAGGTAAAATGCGTGAATTAGGTATGGCTTTGCGGATAAGGGAATCAGAACAAACATTTATTGCTACATTGAAAATCCCAACGACAAATGGAGTACTGGAATATGAAGTGAATGTCTTGGATGCCAATGTAACAAGTCTGCCCATATCATTGCTTACAATGTTGGAGACACATGGTATAACATCTACTTTGGTTAACGATCATACGTTAACGACAGAACGCGCAATCGTTCATCTACCAGAAGCCGAACTATGTTTTGATATCAACCACTACAACAACATGACTGATTATGAAATCGAATATGAACAAACACAAGATCATGATGGAAAATCAAAATTTCAATCAATATTAGATCCCTTTGGTATTACATTCGAAAAAAATGCACTACCGAAAATAGTGCGTTCTCGGACTAAATAATATGGAATTACTTATTTTACTAGTCAGCATAAACCTAATTTCATTTCTATTTTTCGGATATGATAAATTTCGTGCCATTCGGCACCAATGGAGAGTGCCAGAATCTACACTACTTTTCTTATCCTTGTTTGCTCCTTTTGGCGCATTAATAGCGATGTTGACATTCCGTCACAAAATTAGAAAATGGAAATTTTATCTTAGTGTACCCAGCTTTGCATGTATGCAAATTGTGCTTTTGATCCTATTCTTAATGAGATAAAAAAAATAAGCTTTCGCTTATTTTTTTTATTTTATATGAAGTCTTCCTTCAAACGCTTTGTACAAAGTTAATTCATCAGCATAATCCAATTGACCACCCATTGGTAAACCATGAGCAATTCTCGTAATTTCTACTGGATAAGATTCTAATAACTTTGCAAGATAAAGCGATGTTGTTTCTCCCTCTACTGTAGGTGAAATCGCCATGATGACTTCTTCTATCTCTCCTTGGCTAATGCGTTCAAGCAATCCATCAATCTTAAGATCTTCAGGATAGATACCTTTACTTGTTGAAATAACTCCACCAAGTACATGATAGACTCCTTGATACAATTGCGCTTTTTCAATCGCGATTATATCCTTTGGATAAGAAACAACACAAAGCGTTTTTTTATTACGAGCATCGCTCGAGCAAATATTGCACTCTTTGTGATCTGATAGATTACCACAAATCTTGCAGTACGTAATTTGTTGTTTCACATTTAATACATGTTGTGCAAAAGAGACGATATCTTCTTCTTCCCATTGTAACATTTCAAATGCATAACGTTCTGCACTTTTAGTACCAACCCCCGGAAGTCGTTGTAGATCTAACATCAATTCCTCTAATGCTTTTGGGTACATGTTAGAATCCGCCTGGCATTTTTACCCCACCAGTTAAACTACTCATGACTTGTTCTTTTTCAAAGGCAGCTTTTTGGAATACTTCTTGAAATGCCATTTGAATCATTTCTTCAATCATTTCTTTGTTATCCGCTGACAACACATCAGGGTTGATGTTTACTTCTTGAACTTCGAATGCTCCATTGATTTTAATTTGTAGTGCCCCACCACCTACTGCTGTTTCATATTCTCTTTCTTTAAGAGCTGCCTCAGCTTTTGTAATTTCTGCTTGCATCTTTTGTGCTTGCTTTAATAAGTTTTGCATGTTCATAATCGTATTACTCCTTTTCTATCGTTATATTTTGTTCTCCAAACAAAGCGATAACTCGATCTTTCGGTGTCTCTTCTTTGCTTGTAGTAACCAATGTTATATCCTCTAAACATAGAGGTTGCGGTAACAAGTTTTGTTCCTTTTTTGATAAAAACAGCGATTTTACTCGTTCAACTTGTTCCATATCCAATGCAAAGATATGTTTCGGATTCCCAAACACCTCTTGCAACAACTCCTGATTTCCTACCTCGTTCGCTATCTCGTTAATTTGATTTGCGACCAAAAGCGAGGAAGCTTGGAACACGATATAATTTTCACCACTGACAAACACATTGAGTCCTAGTAATAAATTTGCTAACTTCGCCCATTTGATATTTGTTGTATATGCATTTAAATTATGGATTCGCTCTTCATTTTCAACTTTGAAAATCCGTTTTGCTCCAACCATCAATCCTAAAATATAATCATCATCGTATGTTGCACTTACTTTCGGCAAGATACTTGGTACGACTTCTTTTGGTTGTTCCGTTTCCTTTTTGGAAACGATTGGTTCTAAAACTTGAGGTTGCGATGTTTCACGTGAAACATTCATTTGTTTTTCGACGTTTTTTGAAATTGTTTCAGGTTCGACTTTTGTCTGGAAAACATCTAGCAACTTTAAAAGCAATAATTCAAAATAGCTTGATACATTAGAACTGTATTGATATTTTTGTAATGTTTCCACTAGCAGTTCAATGGCAGCCAAACGTTGCTTTCGTGATGCAGCCCCTTGTATTTGTTTCACTTGTTCAACACTCAAACAAGTTAATAAGCGATCACTTTTCGTTAAATCGTAAATCACACTATCCTTCATAATAGCGATCAAATCCGATGTTAAGCGTTTGATATCTGCGCCGGAGTTTAAGAATTTAGTAGATAAATCCAATACTGCAATACTTTCACCTACACAGATTTTTTCAATAAAATCAACTTTTTGGCTACTACTAATAATTCCATACACATCGTAGATACCATCAACTGTTAGCACATCTTCTACATAGGCCAAACACTGATCTAAGATACTTAAGGCATCTCGCATTCCACCGTCAGCCAATTCCGCAATCAATTCCAATGTTCCAGCTTCAAAACCTTTGGCTTCCTGTTCCATGATATCTTTTAATTTTTCTACCATATCAACAACTTCAACTTTTCCAAAATCAAAGCGTTGACAGCGCGATAGAATCGTAGGAATTACTTTATGCGGTTCCGTTGTCGCCAAAATAAATATAACGTGTTCTGGAGGCTCTTCAATTGTTTTTAATAGAGCATTGAATGCACCTGTTGTCATCATATGAACCTCATCGATAATATACACCTTGTATTTAGCTTCAATCGGAGAGTATTTTACTTTTTCAATTAAATCTCTTACTTCATCTACTCCATTGTTACTAGCAGCATCAATTTCGATGATATCAGGATGATTATTTTTTTCCAGCGCAATACAATTTGCGCACAAACCGCATGGGTGATTGGTTCCTGTGCAGTTAATTGCTTTCGCAAATATTTTTGCAATCGATGTTTTACCAGTACCTCTTGGCCCACTAAAGATATATGCATGCGCAATTTTATTTTGTTCAATAGCGTTTTTTAACGTTTTCACAATAATCTTTTGCCCTGCAACCTCATCAAAAGTTTTTGGGCGATAGGTTCGATACAGTGCTCTATAACTCATAATTCACCTACTCTCTTTCTTTATTATATCAAAAATAGTGCCATTACGACACTATTGTTTTTGCTTTTTGAAGGCGTTTTACGCGAAAAAAATCTTTCATTAAAGTTGCACATTCTTGTTCTAATACGCCACCTTGCCACGTAGGGTAATGATTAAAGCCAGGTGTTTCAAACATCTTCATACAACTATCGACACAACCACCTTTGGGATCATATGCACCATATACTACGTGCTTAATTCGTGCTTGCACGATAGCTCCTGCACACATAGGACATGGTTCCACCGTTACATATAACGTACAATCTTCCAAGCGCCAGCTGCCTAGCTTTTTACAAGCTCGTTCAATTGCTCGAACTTCAGCATGAGCCGTTGATAATTGATTGTGTTCTCGCCAATTATACGCTTTTGAAATCACAGTTCCAATCGGATCCACAATTACACATCCAATTGGCACTTCATCTTTTATTGCCGCTTTTTTCGCTTCTTTTATTGCTAATTTCATATATTGTTCGTGCATAAGACACCTCTGTTTGGATAAAATAAAAGCTATCACACACACTAGAGCTTCCTTAAGGCTGCTTCCTTCCGGACCTGACCTGATTCGTAAGATAATGTTGTGATAGCTATTAAATTATACTAAATATTGGCTAAAATTGCAACCCTTCGCTGCAAATTCCTACTTCTTACTATTACATAATAATCCCGATGTTTCACGTGAAACATCGGGATTGTATTATTTTTTAACTGTAATAACTTTTTTTCCACCCATATAAGGTTGTAATGCTTCTGGAACCAATACACTACCATCTTCTTGCATATTGTTTTCTAAGAAGGCAATTAACATACGTGGAGGTGCTACCACTGTATTATTTAATGTATGAGCAAAGTATTTTGACTTATCTTCCCCGTTTACACGGATTGCCAAACGACGTGCTTGTGCATCTGTTAAGTTTGAACAACTTCCAACTTCGAAGTATTTTTGTTGACGTGGGCTCCATGCCTCCACATCGATACTCTTTGATTTCAAATCCGCTAAATCTCCTGAACAACATTCAATTGCACGAACTGGAATATCTAAAGTTCTAAAGAAATCAACCGTATTCATATATAATTTTTCAAACCACATTTGTGACTCTTCTGGTTTACATACAACGATCATTTCTTGTTTTTCAAATTGGTGAATACGATATACACCACGTTCTTCAATACCGTGTGCTCCTTTTTCTTTACGGAAACATGGAGAATAACTTGTTAAAGTATATGGAAGTTTTGGTTCTTCGATAATCGTATCAATAAATTTACCAATCATCGAGTGCTCACTCGTACCAATTAAATACAAGTCTTCCCCTTCAATTTTATACATCATGCTTTCCATCTCGTTAAAGCTCATAACACCAGTTACTACACTTGAACGAATCATATATGGTGGAATTACATAATCAAAACCACGGTCAATCATAAAATCACGAGCGTATGAAATTACCGCTGAATGCAAACGTGCGATATCTCCTTGTAAGTAGTAAAATCCACTACCTGCAACTTTACGAGCTCCATCCAAATCAATTCCATCAAATTGTTCCATAATTTCCGTGTGATAAGGAATTTCATAAGCTGGAACTACTGGTTCTCCAAATCGAGCAACCTCCACATTCTCACTATCATCTTTTCCAATAGGAACTGTTTCATCGATAATATTTGGTAAAACTAGCATTATTTCTTTTAGTTTATCAGCTACTTCTACTTCTTGAACTTCAAGTTCTGCCAATTTCTTCGCAAAGTTCGCAACTTCTTGTTTCGCTTTTTCTGCTTCTTCGCGCTCCCCTTTTCCCATCAGCACTCCAATTTGTTTACTGATTTGATTTCTCTTTGCACGTAATTCCTCAGCTTCTTTTTTTGTAGCACGATTTAGTTCATCCAATCGTTGTGCTTCATCAACCATTTCAAGCTTGTGATCTTGAAATTTTTTCTTTAAATTTTCTTTTACTAATTCTGGATTTTGTCGAATCAAAGCAATATCTAACATGTGTAATTTCTCCTTTTTTTAATAAAAAAAAGGGTGGCGTAATCAAGGGACGATACCTCGTGTTGCCACCCTTTTTATTTTATGTTTCATAAAATATCTCATGGTTGTAACGTAAACCAACGGAATTAGCTACTTGATTCACCAATTCACTCCTGGGTTGATTTCATTATAGTTGAATTCATGACTCGCACCGACCGCCATGTCTCTGGTAATCTCCTATAATTACTTATCCCAATCATCGTTTGTTCTATTTTACCTCATTCGAAGCTGCACTGTCAACAACTTCGATTGTAGTTTCCTCTAGATTTTCGTCAATCTCAATTTCCTCTTCTTGCGGATCTACTAAAGCAATCTTCGCAACTTGTGAATTTTCATTAAGATTTATCAAGCGAACACCTTGTGTTGCTCGGCTATACGTACCTACATTTTCCAACGAGATACGGATAATGATTCCATCATCAGAAATAATGATTGCATCCTCGTGTCCACTCACCGCGCGGACAGAGATTAGCGATCCTGTTTTCTCGGTGATATTCATTGTTTTTACACCTTTACCACCACGTGAAGTTAAACGATAGTCTTGGAATGGCGTTCGTTTTCCATAACCATATTCAGATACCGATAAGATATATTCCCCTTCTGACGAAGTTGATAATCCTACAACGCTATCTTCTTCTGAAATTGAGATTCCTCTTACACCACTTGCGCTACGCCCCATAATACGAATATCTTCTTCGTGGAATCGGACAGCTTTCCCGTTGCTTGCTGCAATGATAATTTCATCATTACCTGATGTTTCTTTTACTGCTACTAGTTCATCGTCTTCTCGTAAACTAATCGCAATCTTACCGTTTTGACGGATAGAATCAAATTCTTCCATCGCAACACGTTTTACAACACCATGTTTGGTTGCAAACAAGAGGTTTTTACTCTCACTATCACGTTTTACTGCGATTAATGCGTTGATTTTCTCATCCTTATCTAGATTTAATAAATTAACGACAGGTAATCCTTTTGCTGTTCTTGAAGCATTTGGAATTTGGAATCCGCGAACACGGTACACTTTCCCTTTACTCGAGAACAACATCAAATGATCATGTGTTGACATTGTTAGTAATAAATCTACAATATCATCCTCATTCACACTCATTCCTTTGACTCCCTTACCACCTCTATTTTGCGTACGATAAGTATCAACAGGAAGACGCTTGATATATCCATTTACTGTCATTGAAATAACAACATCTTCTTCTGGAATTAAATCTTCGTCAGTCATATCAAAATCAGCATCGCTAATTTGTGTTCTACGGTCATCACCATAACGTGCAGCAACTTCTGTTAGCTCTGTGCGAATGATCGTTCTAACACGTTCTGGGCTTTGTAAGATATCTTCTAAGTCTGCAATAACAACCAATAAGTTTTGATATTCGCCTTCGATTTTCTCACGTTCCAACCCGGTAAGTCGTTTGAAACGCATTTCTAGGATTGCTGATGCTTGAATATCACTCAATCCAAAGCGTTCCATCAATCCCAATTGCGCCGATTTATCATCGTTTGAACTACGAATAAGCGCGATAATCGCATCAATATGATCGAGTGCAATACGCAATCCTTCTAAAATATGTGCGCGGTCTTTCGCTTTATTTAACTCAAATCTAGTACGGCGTTCCGTAACTTCGATTTGATGACCAATATAACTATGAAGTGCATCCTTCAATCCCAATTGTTTTGGAGTACCATCAATTAGTGCCAGTACATTTACACCAAATGAAGTTTGAAGTGATGTCATACGGTATAGTTGATTCAAAATAACTTCTGCTTGAATATCACGACGCAATTCAATTACAATTCGAATTCCATCACGATTGGATTCATCACGTAAATCAGTAATCCCTTCAATTGCTTTATCACGTACCAATTGTGCAATTTTTTCAATCAAATTTGCTTTATTAACTTGATATGGAATTTCACTTACAATAATTCGCTTTTTCCCATTAGGCAATTCATCTACATCACAAACAGAGCGTGTAATAATCGATCCACGACCTGTCTCAAAAGCTGATTTAATACCAGAGCGTCCTAAAATGATTCCACCCGTTGGAAAATCTGGTCCTTTGATATGTTGTGACATCAAATCCATCACACTGATATCAGGATCATCCATCATTGCTAGTGTAGCCTGAATTACTTCTCGTAAGTTATGAGGTGGAATATTGGTTGCCATACCTACCGCAATACCCATTGAACCGTTTACTAGTAGATTCGGGAAACGTGCAGGTAAAACGGAAGGTTCTTGCTCCTCGCCATCATAGTTATCAACGAAGTTTACCGTATCTTTATTGATATCCTTCATCATTTCCATGGCAATTTTTGACATACGAGCTTCTGTATAACGCATCGCAGCTGCTCCATCACCATCGATAGAACCAAAATTTCCATGACCTTGTACCAATTCATATCGGTAGGAAAAATCTTGTGCCATACGTACCATTGCATCATAAACAGCAGTATCACCATGTGGGTGATACTTACCAATTACATCCCCTACGATACGTGCGGATTTTTTATATGGTTTATCCGCATGCATTCCCAATTCATTCATAGAATGTAAAATACGGCGGTGAACAGGTTTTAAACCATCACGCGCATCTGGTAATGCACGTGAAACAATAACGGACATTGCATAATCTAGAAAAGAATTCCGCATCTCCGATGTGATATTGATATTGATCAACTTATTTTTATTCGTCTCCATCATTGCCTCCTAGATATCTAAGTTCTTAACATAACTTGCATTTTCTTGGATGAAATTTCGACGTGGCTCTACCTCATCCCCCATTAACATTTCAAATACTTCATCTGCTTCCATACCATCTTCAATGGTAACTTGTACTAACGTTCGGTTTGCTGGATCCATCGTTGTCTCCCACAATTGATCTGGGTTCATCTCCCCCAAACCTTTGTATCGTTGTACGTTAACGCGTTCGCCCATCTCAGCTTTCAAAGCATCCATTTCTTCATCGCTGTAAGCATAAGCAATCTTGTTACCTTTAGAAACTTTATATAGTGGTGGTTGCGCAATATAAACATAACCACCTTCAATGATTTCTCTTAAATAACGATAGAAGAACGTCAATAGCAACGTACGAATATGCGCACCATCGACATCGGCATCGGTCATAATCATAATTTTGTGATAACGTAGTTTACTAACATCCATTTCATCGCCAATACCACACCCAAAAGCTGTGATCATGGAACGGATTTCATTGTTCTCGAAAATACGGTGAATACGTGCTTTTTCGACATTTAAAATTTTTCCACGCAATGGTAAAATTGCTTGATATTTGCTATCGCGACCTTGTTTTGCACTTCCACCAGCACTGTCCCCTTCGACAATGTAGATTTCAGATTGAGATGCATCTTTACTAGAACAATCAGCTAACTTACCAGGTAAAGAAGAAATTTCTAATGCCCCTTTACGTCTTGTTAGCTCTCTTGCTTTTTTAGCTGCAACACGTGCCTTAGATGCGATAATCGCCTTATCTATAACGATTTTCGCAACACTTGGATGTTCTAAGAAGAACCGCTCCAATTGGTCTCCCATAATACTAGAAACAATTTTTCTAACTTCGGAGTTACCAAGTTTGGTTTTGGTTTGTCCCTCATACTGAGGATCTGGATGTTTGACAGAAATAATTGCTGTTAATCCCTCACGTACATCGTCACCAGCCAAAGTTTCATCTTTTTTAATAATATTATTTTCTTTTGCATAATTATTAATTACACGTGTCAACGCTAGGCGGAATCCATCCTCATGTGTTCCCCCTTCATGCGTGTTGATATTGTTACAGAAAGAGTAAACATTTGGAATATAACCGTCATTATATTGCACAGCAATTTCCGCAATGATACCATCTTCTTCACCTTCAACATAGATTACGTCTTCATGAATTTTCGATTTATTTTTGTTGATGTAGGAAACATATTCTTTGATTCCTCCATCGTACCTGTAAACAACTTTTTTTAATGGATCCACACGCTCATCAATCAATACAAGGCAAATACCTTTGTTTAAGAATGCCAACTGACGAATACGTGTATTTAACGTATCGTAATTATAGGTTGTTGTTTCAGTAAAAATCAAAGGATCGGCTTTAAATTTTACACGCGTACCACGTTTATCAGTATCCCCCACTACTTGTAGTGGTTTGGTTGGATTTCCACCCTCTCGGAAGCCAATTTCATATTCTTTTCCATCTTTATATACTGTTACATCTAAAGATTCTGACAAGGCATTAACTACAGATGCACCTACACCATGAAGACCACCGGAAACCTTATAAGCTCCACCACCAAATTTACCACCTGCATGCAGAACAGTAAAAATAGTTTCTACCGTAGAAACTCCTGTTTTTTCGTGAATTCCAACCGGCATCCCACGTCCGTTATCTGTAACGATGATTTCATTGTCTTTCGTTACGGTAATTTCCACAAGATCAGCAAACCCTGCCAATGCCTCATCGATGGAATTATCGACGATTTCCCATACCAAATGATGCAATCCGCGTTCACTTGTTGAACCAATGTACATCCCTGGACGTTTACGAACGGCTTCTAACCCTTCTAATACCTGAATATCATCTGCTGTATATGAGTGATCTACTTTATTATCTATCATCATGAATCCTCCTCTACACTATCGTTACAGTGCCTGCATCGACATACATATATTGTATGTTATCTATATTATCAATCCGTATTTGGTCTGTTGTGGAAATAAAAATTTGAACATCTCCTTGCAACTTATCCAATAGGGTACATCTTCGTTGTTCATCCAATTCTGAAAAAACATCATCCAATAGCAAAACTGGATATTCTCCAATCACATCCTTGATGAGTAAAACCAATCCGAACTTAATGGAAAGAATTGCCGTTCGTTTTTGCCCTTGTGAACCGTAGGTGCCAAGATGCAAACCATTAATTTGAAACACGACGTCTTCCTTGTGAATTCCCATCGATGTTATTCTATACTGTAAATCCTTACTTCGACTTTGTTGTAGCGCCTGTTGCAAGTTCTGAGTCAACACCGAGATATCTTCAACATAGGGAACGCAACTCTCATAGATAAATCCCAATGAAGTTCCATCATGTGATACATCTTGGTAAAACGCTGCTGTATCATCCAGTAGTCGCTTCAAAAATCCCATCCGCTGATGAACAATCGTGGCCATCAATGTTACCATTTGATCATCCAAAGTATCCAAGTATCGAACATCGATACGCTCTTGTTTTAAATACTTATTTCGTTCTTTTAATAAACGCTCATAGGATGTCAAAGCTTGTAGATAGGACTTGGAAAGTTTTGACAACTCAAGGTCAATAAACCTTCTTCGAACCTTTGGTGTATCCGTAAACAAACGCAAATCATCAGGGCAAAACATCACAGCATTAAACAAGCCGACAAATTGGGAATTCTTCTTTATCGAAACTTGATTCATCAAAAGCTGTTTTCCTGATTTATTTCTTACAATACGCAAATGTTGCATCCCCCGCTTTTGCTGTATTTTCGCATCAACTACAAAAAAATCATGATTCTTTTCGATTAAATTCAAATCGTTGGTCACATGATGTGATTTTGTAGTCGAAAGATAATAAATACTTTCAAGTAAATTGGTCTTTCCCTGTGCGTTGTTTCCGAAAATAAAATTGATCCCTTTTTGAAATGTTAGTTCACATTTCTCATAGTTCCTAAAATGACGTAATTGAAGTTTTGTTACTATCATTTTAAAGTAATAACGCGACCTTCAATTACAATCGTATCGTTAGCATAAAGTTTACGACCACGACGATTTTCTTTTTCACCATTCACAGCAATAGCCAATTCCTTAACAGCAAATTTTGCTTCGCCTCCAGATTGGATAAAGTCAGCAATTTTTAGTAACTGACCTAATGTAATATATTCTGTATCTAATTTAATTTCCATAAGAATACCTCTTGCTTTATTCAATTCTATTATAACATAAAAACGGTTAAATTTCCATGTTATTTGATTCTTAGCCTTTACCCCTATCGAATGCATAAAAAACCGTTAGAAAGAAAAAAAAGCCCGATATAGGGCTTTAAGAATATGTTCTTACTGGCAATACCAATTGCAAAATAGTTTCATCTTCCATACTTGTAATTACGAAAGGTTTCATTTCACCGCAAAAACTAAATTTTACCATCGATCCACCAATTGCTTTGATCGCATCAAAGACATAGCGTCCATTAAATGAAATTTCCAATGGCATACCATGGAATTGTGCACTTTGAAGTTCTTCTGTAGAAGAACCAACTTCTAATGAACGTGTTGATAAAACAGAATTGCGTTCACTCATTGCCAATTTTATAACACTAACTCCATCATTTTTAATAAACGAAGCACGGTCAATCGCGCCTAAAATTTCTTTGGAATCCAGTACCAAATCAAATTCAAAGGTTTCAGGTACCAAACGTTTTGTTTCTGGATATGCTCCATCGATTAAACGCGTTTGAATGATTGTTTGATCGATAATGAATTGTACTTTTTTATCTGAAACTGCAATTTCAATGGTACCTTCATGATCGATTGTTTTGCTTACTTCATTTAAGCTTTTCGCTGGAATCGTAATATTAAACGTAACGTCTTTTTCAAGTGGAATTAACTTACGAGCCAAGCGATAAGAATCAGTAGCAACCATTTCCAATCGTTGGTTTGCGCATGTTAAGTTTACACCCGTTAATACTGGACGTGTCTCTTTATCACTTGCAGCAAATGAAGTTTGACTAATTGCATTTTTTAATACATCTGCTTCTAGCGTAAAATGACGATCAGGTTTATAGAAATCAATCATTGGATAGTCTTGTGCATTCATTCCATTGATACGGAACTCTGCTGTACTACCACTGATTTTTGTTAATGCGTTTTCGATAATTTCTACTTCAATCGTGTCGTGATCAATTTTACGAACGATATCTAAAATATACTTCGCTTCAATTACAATAGAACCCTTGTTATAGATTTCCAAGAGATAACTACGGTTAGTATCCAAACGAGTTTGAATAGATACATCGGAGTCACTACCTGTTAAATACATACAATCTTCTAATACTTCAAGTTTAATTCCTGAGAAAGCAGGAAGTGGTGAATAACTAGAGATGGCTCTGGATACGGTTTGTAATGCAATGTAAAACTCTTTTTTTGAGACTTTAAAATACATTGTTATGCTCCCTTCTTATATATCTTTTTATAAGAATAACTACTATAAGGCTGTGGATAATGTGGAAAACTTCAAAATATCCCCATTTCTACTACTTTATTTTAACAAATTTGGCTATGGATTAAAAGTGGATAATTGTTGATAACTTACTTGATCCCTAGATTGTGTTCGATTTTCATTACTGCTTGACGGAAGATTTCTTTCTCTTCTATCATGATTAAAATCTTATCATAAGAGCTCATAATCGTGGAATGATCTCGATTTCCAAACTCAAATCCTATTTTAGCAAATGGGAGTTCCAAATGCTTACGGCATAAATACACAGCAATGTGTCTAGCATTGGCAATGTTTTGTGTTCGTGTTTTTGACTCGATTTGCGTTTTGGTTAATCCATAAAACTCACAAACACTACGTTTGATTTTTTCTACGGTGATTTCCTCACCTGTCCTAATAATAGGATCTTCTTTGAATATTTCCGTTGCAAATTCCAAGGTAATTCGCTCTGGGTTATATAGAATTGCCTTAAAAAACAATTCATTCAATGCGCCTTCTAGACGTCTAACATCACTCGAAAATTTAGTTGCAATATAGATTAAAACATCTTTATCGACCGTATTTTCATCCGGACGACCTTCTAATTTTTTCTCTAAGATAGCAATCGCAGTTTCAAACCCAGGAGAATCTACTGAAACGGATAATCCAGAGTTGAAGCGGCTAATCAAACGCGTTTCAATACCTTTTAGTTCCGATGGATGAATATCAGAGGTAATGATAATTTGTTTTTTATCAGCGATTAGCTTGTTGTAGAGATTGAAAAAGATTTCCTGTGACCCTCCCCATTGGGCCAAACGTTGAATATCATCAATCAACAGGAAATCAACTTCACTAATTTTTTTCTTTACATCTTCGATTGTTTTATTTTTTATTGCTTCAAGGACCAGTGCGATAAAGTCTTCACTATAAATATAAAGCAGTTTTTCCGTAGGACGATTTTCCTTTACATAATTTCCAATGGCGTGGAGTAAATGTGTTTTACCAAGCCCGGAGTTCCCAAAAATAAAAAGAGGATTATAAAACCTTCCGGGGTTGTAAGCACAAGAAAGTGCCGCAGCATGACATTCGCGATTGCTTTGCCCAACGACAAAGTTATCAAAGGTATAATTTTTTAATATTTTATCCTCAAATGCAATCGGTTCAGGCGTATTGACACGCTTGATGCGTTCAACATCATCCTTAATTATGACTTGACATGTTACTTCCTTATTTAATACACCAGATAATTTTGTTTGAAAAATCTTAATACTATCATCAAAAACTTGCTTATTTATTTTATAAGGTACGACAATCGTTGCGAAATCGTCATTCACATCATACAATACCGAATCTTTGATCCAAGTATTGAAGATGGTAATATCAAACGTTTCACTTTCCTTTACTAAATCGAGTGTTCTCTGCCAAACATCGTCAAAATGACTTTTAATGTAATTTGACATAAGTACCTCCCAATTCTTCTCCTATATTCTACAACAAAATTAGGAATATATCTATCATTAAATGTGGAAAACTTTTATGAAATTACTTTTCCACAAAGTTATCCAATACAAGGAGCCTGTTATAAAAGCTTCTATGATACTTCTCCACACTTTTCCACAATTCATTATCAACAAAAAGTAGCTGTGGAAAACCGTTTTGTGGATTAAGCAGGGAAATTTTGTCGAAAGATCGACTTATCCACATAAAATACCACAGCAAAAAAGCCGGGTTTAAAAGTCTGAAATGCACTTATCCACGTTTTCCACACTGTGTGGAAAACTACTGTGGAAAACTATCGGGAAAACCATTTTGTCCACGGGGAAAACTTTTCTTCCTTAGGGGCTTCTATCTTTTTCCACACAACCGGTTTTAAAAATTATGTAGTTTGTTTTGTTGACTTTGGGTGCTGAATTAGGTATAATCTAAAAGCAATGTTCTATTTGTATAAATATTAAAGAAGGAAGTGGAGGTGTCTCTATGAAGAGAACATATCAACCAAGTAAAAGAAAACACCAAAAAGTTCACGGGTTCCGTGCTCGTATGAAATCTGTTGGGGGACGTAAAGTTTTAGCACGTCGTCGTAGCAGAGGAAGAAAAGTGTTATCAGCTTAAAAATCACCTCTAGGTGATTTTTTTGTATTTATCCTATTATTATAAGGAGGATATATGAAAAAAAGATATCGCGTCTGCAAGAGCAGAGAATTTAAAGCTATATTATCGAATAAACGTTTTTTTGCTTCTCCTACGATCGTACTCTATGTAAAACCGAGAGCTCAAGAGCGTTCTCGCGTAGGAATTTCCGTTAGTAAGCGAATGGGGAATGCGGTGAAAAGAAATAAAATCAAACGACAAGTAAGAATGATGGTCCAAGAGGTTTATAATTTTCAAGAAGAATTCGATACCATTGTATTAATAAGAGATCAGTATAATAAGGAAAATTACGGAACAAACCGAAATAACTTGTTAGCGCTCTACAAAAAGGTTACAATAAGAAAGTAAGTAAAAATATATTTAGTTAGGAGAAAAATAATGACACGTTTTTTTAAAGACAGAAAAAAGCTAATCCTGTTGAGTGTATTCGCTATTGTATTGTTAGCAGGGTGCTCTAATTACATGGGTTCTGATGGACAAGTATTACCAGAAAAAATTATCAGTTTATCAACAACTTGGACTCAAGCCTTTGAAGGTGGTTGGTTTGATGGATTATTTGTTTATCCTGTAGCTTGGATGATCAACTTTGTTGCTCAATATTCTGATGCAGGGATTGCAATTATCGTAGTTACGCTATTAATTAACTTTTTAACAGCTGCTGGTACGATCAAACAACAAGTTGCAACACAAAAAATGCAAATGATGCAACCAGAATTAAACAAAATTCAAGATAAATATAAAGGTAAAACTGATGAGCGCTCTCGTATGTTGCAAGCGCAAGAAATGCAAAACCTATATAAAAAGTATAATATTAATCCTTTTGCTTCGATGTTAACGTTGTTTATTCAATTTCCAATTATCTTAGCAGTTTACCAAGCGGTAATGCGTGCTGATTCCGTAATCAATGGTACATTCTTAGGAATTGACTTAGCTCGTACACCAATGCAAGGTATTATGGATATGCAATGGTCATATCTAATCATCTTCCTATTGATGATTGTGGTTCAATTCGTTTCTATGAAATTCCCAGAATGGCAAGCAAAACGTAAAAAAGCTAAATCAAACGTGAAAGAAAAGAAATATGCACAACCGGAAAAAAGCAGTGGTGGTATGGCAGGTTCAATGAACATGATGATGTACGTATCAATTGGTATGATTTCATTCCTATCAATCAACTGGCCTTTAGGGATGTCATTCTACTGGTTGGTTTCAGCTGGATCTAGAGTAATTCAAACGATCGTAATCGGTAAATTCTTTATTAAAGACTAAAGAGGTAACAAATGAAACAATATACAGGGAAGAATATTGATGATTTACTCCATAGTGTAGCAACGGAAAAAGGCGTTGAGGTTACTCAACTATATTATGAAGTTGTTGAAGAAAAGGGTGGTTTTCTAGGACTAGGCAGTAAAGTAACAGCTGAGATCTATTGTGATCTTGATGTTATCGAGTTTATCAAAGCATACTTAGAGCGTTTCTTTCATGGTATTGGCATGGAAGTTAGCGTTTCGGTAACACAAGTTGATAAAGTCTTTAAAGTGCTATTGAATGCAGATAATAATGCAATCTTAATCGGTAAAAACGGTCAGCGATTGCAAGCGATTATCGCTGTTACAAGAAGCGCAACATCTGCAGAGTTTAAAAAACGAATCAATGTATTTGTTGATATCAACGGATACAAAGAAGAAAAATATGAAAAACTATCTTCGATGGCAGTTCGGATTGCGAAAACCGTACAACGCACGAAGGTTGATGTTGTGTTAGATCCAATGCCAAATGATGAACGTAAAGCGATTCATAATTACTTAACTAAAATGAACCATGTTCGTACGGTAAGTGAAGGCGAAGGAAATCAAAGAAGAATTCGTATTGTATATGATCAAACGAAAAAATAGTGGTTTATCCACTATTTTTCTTATTTTAGAGTATAATTTTGAAAGAGGTATAAACATGAAATTAATTGTTGGACTGGGTAATCCAGGAAAAGAATATGAACGTACACGTCACAATGCAGGATTTATGGTATTGGACGCATTAGCAGGTGCTTGGAATCTCAATATTTCTACAAAGAAGTTCAAAGGGTTGCTCGCTGAAACGAATATCAAAGGACAAAAGGTGATCTTATTGAAGCCACAAACCTATATGAATTTATCTGGTGAAAGTGTTCGAGCCGTTGCAGATTTTTATAACTTAGAAGAGGAAGACATCCTTATTATATATGATGATTTAGATTTACCAGTCGGAAAGTTACGATTACGAGAAAAAGGAAGTGCCGGTGGTCAAAATGGTGTTAAGAGTATCATTGCACACCTAGGAACACAAACGTTTCCAAGAATTCGCGTGGGAATCGGAAAAGATCCTAGAATTCCAACGGTTGATTATGTTTTAGGGAAGTTTAGAGAAGATGAAAAGGCAGATTTTAAAACTGCTTGCGAAGAGGCTTGCAAAGCCGCAGAAGCTTGGGTATCACAAGATTTTTCTGTTGTGATGAACAACTTTAATAAAAAATAAGGTAAGATATGAAACCAATCCTAGAGTATGTGCAACAAAATCCTCTAATACAATCGTATGTGGATGGAATAGAAGGAATCGGCAACCTCAGTTTATACGAGGAAGCCCTTTTGCACGTTATTCGCTTTCAAGCAAAACAAGAGCCATTACTTGTTGTTAAGAGTAACGCGTACCAGGCGCAAAAACTATATCAAGCAGTGATTTCTTTGCTTGCTCAAGATGAAGTATATTTGTATTTGGTAGAAGAATCAATGCGTGTCGAATATATTGCGGCATCTCCGGAAGCGATGGCGGATCAAATTGAGACGATTGCAAGCATACGTACACAATCTCATGTGCTGGTGATTACACATACTGCCGCACTTATCAAACGCTTACCCAATCCTGCTACGTTTGCTCACTATTACTTGAATTTACGCATCGACGAGGAAGAGCGATTGGACACTTTAAAAGCAAAACTCTTACAAGCGGGTTATCAAGCAGTGCAACGCATTGACCAACCGCTATGTTTTGCCAGTCGCGGTGGAATTATTGATGTCTACTCGATGAATTATGAATATCCAATTCGGATTGAATTCTTTGATACGGTCATTGATAGTATTCGCTTTTTTGATATTAGTACCCAAAGAACGATTCGAACAGTAGATGAAGTAACGATTATACCTGCAACCTTAGATTTGTTTACACCAACGGAAGTTGCGATTGTTCAAGATCATATTGCAAAACAGCGAGAAAAGATCCATGATATCGAACGTGCCGAAGCATTAGATGAGCGATTACAACAAGATATTGATGCATTAGATCAACATATTACCAATCACAATTTAAACAAATACTATCGCTATCTTCCGCAGGAATTTAGTATTGCCGACTATATGCAACACCCATTTATTGCATTATCAAGCAAAGAAGAAGTCATTGCCGCAAATCAAAGAATCAATGAAGAAAATATTTCATTTATGCAAGAATTGGTAAGTGAGAATTTAAGTTTGCCGATTTATAGTCTATTCAATGATTTTCAAGCCTTGCGCTTACGGCATACATGCTATGAAATCATGCAATTTGGTTCGCTTACAGCAAGTCAAAGTAGTGGAATTGTAGAATTAAGTGTAGAGGATGGTAACCTTGCTGCAGTTTTAAAGACCATAATCGAGCAGGCGAAAACACAATGTGTTGCATTGTTATTAAAAGATCATGAAATAATCCAAGTAAAAGAGGCGTTGGATCTAGAAGCGGTAAGCTACCGAGAAGAGCCAGAGCATCTGTCTGTAGGAATCAGTCTCTATCATCGAGAAATCTTACAAGGGTTTGCTTGTTTAAACGATAATCTCATCGTATATAGTTCAAAAGAGTTATTTAAGCGGAAAATCAAACTGGGAAGATATCATAATAAGTTTAAAGAAGCTGATGTGATTCACTCATATTTAGAACTTGAGCGCGGAGACTATGTTGTCCATAATCAACATGGGGTTGGAAAATACTTGGGTATTATTACGCGAGCCTTGGATGGAATTCATAAAGATTACTTACAAATAGCCTATAAAGGGGAAGATGTTTTATTTGTGCCCTTGGAACAATTTAAACTGATTCGTAAGTTTGTAAGCAAAGAAGGTGTTGCCGTAAAATTAAATAAATTGGGCAGTGGCGATTGGGAAAAAACCAAAGCTCGTATCAAAGAAAATGTTGCTGAACTGGCAAATCGCCTTGTAAAACTTTACGCTTTAAGAGAGGAAAAAGTAGGTTTTGCCTATGCACTGGACGATGCCTTACAGGCAGAATTTGAAGCTGATTTTCCTTATGAATTGACACCGGATCAAGCGCAAGCAGTTCGGGAAATCAAACAGGATATGGAAAGTAATCAAGTGATGGATCGCTTGTTGTGCGGAGATGTTGGTTTTGGAAAAACAGAGGTTGCCCTGCGAGCGATCTTTAAAGCCGTAACAAATCAAAAACAAGTAGCCTACTTGTGTCCGACCACAATATTGTCGTCACAACACTATAAAACTTTTATTAAACGGTTAGCGAACTATCCAGTTAACGTCGCGATTTTAAATCGTTTTACTACACCAAATCAACAACGTGAAATCTTACAACAGCTCAAAGAGGGGACGATTGATATATTAATCGGTACGCATCGAATTCTTTCCAAGGATGTTGCTTTTCAAGATTTAGGATTGCTCGTTATTGATGAAGAACAACGGTTTGGCGTTGAGCATAAAGAAAAAATCAAAGAATTAAAGCATACAATAGATGTATTAAGTTTAAGCGCAACGCCGATTCCTAGAACCTTACAAATGTCACTAATAGGAATTCGTTCCCTATCACAACTTAACACACCTCCTCAAAATCGGGTTCCTGTTCAAACCTTTGTAATCGAAAGAAATTACGATTTAGCGAAAGAAATCATCGAGCGGGAACTTTCTAGAGATGGACAAGTATTCTATCTTCACAACAATGTGAAAACGATTTATGAAGTAGCGAATAAGTTAGCGAAAAAGCTACCTGGTGTAAAGATTGGTGTAGCACATGGTAAAATGCACAAAGAAGAAATTGAAGATGTGATGTTAGCCTTTGTAGAAAATGAATATCAGATTTTAGTTTGTACGACGATTATCGAAACCGGGATCGATATCTCGAATGCAAATACCATCGTAATTGATGATGCAGATCGTTTTGGTCTAAGCCAGTTGTATCAAATCAAAGGTCGTGTGGGGCGTAGTGATCGTTTGGCCTATGCCTATTTGATGTATGCACCACAGAAACAGTTGACGGAAATTGCACAAAAACGTTTGAAAGCAATCAAGGAATTTACGCAATTAGGTAGTGGTTATAAAATTGCAATGCGAGATTTAACCATTCGTGGTGCGGGTGATTTGTTGGGACCTCATCAAGCAGGATTCATTGATACGATTGGAATCGATATGTACTTGGAAATGTTACATACGGCAATACGAGAAGAAAAAGGCGAAGTTGTGGAAGTTGCAGTGGAACCTAAACGTAGTAATGTGAAATTGGATGCTTATATTCCAGAACAGTTCTCAACTGCAGATGGTGAAAAGGTTGCTATTTACCAACAAATAGAACAAATCAATTCCAAGATGGCGTTACGCAATTTAATGGAAGAGTTGGAAGATAATTATGGACGTTTACCAAAACAGGTTGCGTTATTGTTTGAAAAGAAACGTTTGGATTTAATGATCAATGAGCCACATTTAGATGTATTTAAAGAAACTGATAAAACGGTTGAATTGGTATTTTCCAAAGCATTTAGTAGTAAAGTCGATGGCATGCGTTTGTTTGAACTCACTACAAAATTATCACGAGATATCAAAGTAGGATATACAAATCAAGTCATTCATATGAAATGGAATAAAACGAAAGGTTGGATGGATCTATTGTTGCAATTACTAGAAGAGACATTACAACTGGTGGAAGGGGATATCGATGAGATTAGATAAATATCTTAAAGTTGCTAGAATATTAAAGAAACGCACATTATCAAAAGAATTAGCCGATGCAGATCGTGTTACCATCAATGGAAAAGTTGCAAAACCAGCTAGTCTTGTACAAGTTGGTGATGTTCTTGAAATCTCATTTGGAAATAAAATCATCACGATAAAGGTTCTAGGGTTAGCAAAACAAGCAAGCAAACACGATGCTGCTGCACTTTATGAAATCGTGAATGAACGATTTATTGAACAAGAAACAGCCAATTCTTAAATGGAATATGTGAAAAGGTTTGATTTTTAATCAAGCTTTTTTCTTTTGCTCAACAAAATTTGCGTTATTTCGTGAAAAAGTTTATAATATTCGTGAGACCTTGCACAAAGGAGACGATAGTATGAAACAAAAAAAGAAAACAAATAAAAAAATGAAACGATATGCACGTAGTGCATTTAAATTATTTGCAATTGCAATCATAGCATTTTGCGGATTTCAAGTGTATGGCGATGTGAGTACAACAATGCAATTACGCGCTGAGAAGCAAGAAGCAGAGCAAATTGTATTGAGCCTGGCATCTCAAAAAGAAATTTTATCAGAAGAGATTCAAAAATTGGAAGATCCTGAGTACGTAAAACGTTATGCACGTGGTAAGTATATGGTTACAAAAGATGGAGAGCAAGTGTTTAAATTACCATCAAAAGAAGAATAAGAATGAAAAAGCTAACTAGAAAGCTCCAGGAAGGAGAGTGCCAGTTAGCTTTTTTTATTTTAAGGCATCCATATAAATATGGTTGCGGTGATACGTTAAAAAGAGCAGGCGAGACTTTGTTAATAAGAGTGGGTCTAGTGAACTTTGAGAGCCAAGAACGTAACGTTCTTGATATCCTGCCAAACGTTGAAGCGATTGGCACACAAGTAGATTTCCTTGATCATCAAATGAAATCCATCCCTGATCAAACAAGTAATCATGATTTTTACACAATAGCAATCCATTATTGTGGTCAATAGCCTCAAAAACATGGGCACAATCACGAAATGGTTTGATGTGTGATGCGATTAATAAGAGCGGTAGTTCAATACCACAAAGTGCACATGTATGATTGCATTCATAAAAGAGGGTATCTTTATAGAAGGATTGTAACGCTTTGGTATCATCACGGCTTTCTGGTATCCCACGGTGGGGTAAGATATCGAGAATACTAGATAAATTATAATAGGGGATCAACGTATTTTCGATGTTACGGAAATTTTCAGCGTCGTGAAAATAGAGTACTTCTTTCGTATAAACTGCTTTTAGGGTGTCTGAGATAATGGTTTCGTGATGCAAATATTCTCCAGTGATACGCCTCAAATCAGGAAGGAGTATCGAATTAAAATGAAGTGATTTTCCATGGATTTGAAACAGTGTACTTTGAAGTGCTAGTTGAAAAAAAGCAGGTTTTCCTAATAAGGTTTGCATCCCATCTAGGGTTGTTTGCGTATTTGCGTGTAAATATAGCTTCATCGGTTGTAAATCAAGGATGTTGGATAGTAGCAGCTCGAAAAATGCCAATGCTTCACTGTTTGCATAGCGCTTCGAGCGTGCTATCACCGTTGCAATCGGCGATAAATCAAGCCCGTGTTTCGTAGATTTAAATGCGTGAACTTCATCGAGTGCTGCAAAGAATTGACCTAACGCCTCTTTTGATAGATAGGGCGTATCTATGACTACAGCTCGATGCGTAGCAAGTAGAAGATCGGATCGATTTAATCCTTGAATTTCTTCTTTATCGATAATGGACAGTATTTTTTTCGCCAGTTGTATTTTCATAGTTATACCTCTAATTGTAGTATAGCACGCTAGAAAAAAATGTAAAAAAATATATAATTTTGTGAAATTGTAGATTGTATAACTTTACAAGGTGTGATTAATAACATATAATGTCATTAAATAAATTCATACCAACAAATTATATTTTTTTAACCCACGATGTAAGCGCTTGCGTATGGATTGAAGGAGGGATCATGAAGCATATCTTATTGATTTGTTCTGCTGGGATGTCGACATCGATGCTTGTTACTAGAATGCAGAAGGCTGCAGAAACAAGAGGTGTAGACGCAAAGATTTGGGCAATGGGTGCCACTGAGGCGAAAGGGCATTTGGATGAGGCAGATATTATTTTGCTTGGACCACAAGTAAGGTTTATGAAAGCTGAAATATCAAGTAAAACCACCAAACCCGTAGATGTCATTGATATGAGTGCATATGGAATGATGAATGGTGAAAAAGTCTTGGAAGCAGCCCTCAAAGTATTAGCAAAGTAGTTCGAATACACAGAATCGTAGATGCATAAGTTTAAACAAATTAAATAGAAAGGAACTTAACTTATGAACGGAATTATGAACTTCTTAGAAGAAAAGTTTATTCCCGTAGCTGGCCGAATTGGAGCACAAAAGCACTTAGTTGCTATTCGTGATTCATTTGCAGCTTTAATGCCACTTATTATGGCGGGAGCGATTGCAGTATTATTAAATAATGTATTCTTTGTACCTTGGTCTTTACTAGCAAACTTTATTGGTGGTGAAAGTGCATTTATTGTTTGGACAAATGAAAATTTAGCTCCACTATTCTCAACCATGGAAAGTGGAACACTATCTATCTTAGCCTTAGGACTTGTATTTGCATTGGGATATAACCGTGCTAAATATGAAGAAAAAGATGCTTTATCAACCGCTTTGGTTGTTACTGGTTCTTTTATTTTATTAGGCGCTTTATCAAGAGATAATCCAGATGTAGCAAGTTGGATTACAAACTACCTAGGTGCAATGGGGATTTTTATTGCTTTACTTGTAGGTTTGATCGGATCTGAATTGTACTTCTGGATTGTAAGAAAAAATATTATCATCCGGATGCCGGATACGGTACCACCAGCTGTTGGACGCGCGTTTGCAGCTGTAATACCTGGCTTCTTTGTTATCTTTGTAATCAGTATTGTAGGATATGCTGTAACATTTGCTTCC
Source organism: Erysipelotrichaceae bacterium (assembly GCA_051658525.1). Lineage (GTDB taxonomy): Bacteria > Bacillota_I > Bacilli_A > Erysipelotrichales > Erysipelotrichaceae > JBOFMT01. Next base: position 98,460 of record JBOFMT010000084.1, read on the forward strand.
GGTGTCAATCTGTTTACGTGGTTTGAAACGAATATTGCAAATGCATTAATGTCTTTGGGACAAAATATTTTTGCGATTTTGGTTATTTCAACCTTGATTCCATTCTTATGGTTCTTTGGATTACATGGTGCCAACCTATTAGAAGCAGTTATGTCACCAATCTATGGAACGATGGGACTTACGAATATTGAATTATTCTCAAATGGTATTACAGCTGTTGGTAGTGGTCCAAATGAATTGGCAGTTTGGGTTCGCGGTAGCTGGGATGCTTATGTATTCTTAGGTGGATCAGGAGCAACAATTTGTTTGGTTGTAGCTATCTTGCTCTTCTCAAAACGTCACGACTATAAAGAGGTCGGTAAATTAGGGGTTGCACCTGGTATCTTTATGATCAATGAACCTGTATTATTCGGGTTACCAGTTGTCTTGAATCCAATCTTCTTAATTCCATTTGTAATTATTTCTCCAATCTTAACAGCGATTGCTTACTTTGCAACAGCAACTGGATTTGCAGGTCCGATTGTAAACTCGGTTCCATGGACTACACCTCCGATTTTAAATGCATTCCTTGCTACAAATGGTAGCATTGGTGCTGTTGTTGTTTCTATTGTTAACCTTGTAGTAGCGTTTGTAATTTATGCTCCATTTGTTATCCTAGCGAATAAACAAGTGGAAGGACAATAACATACGCCTTTCAGATTTCTAAGGATGTACAAACATAATAAGGTGAGGGTTACATCCTATTGTGTGTTCCATGAATACTATATGGTGAATGGAGGTTGATGTATGTTAGTGATATCTTCCCCTTTGATGCGAAAAGAAATTGTTGGATTGTTAGATCAGCAAACGATTGAAGGTGTTACCTATCGATATCAAGGAGAGAATGGGATTCGCTTGTATTTTGATTTTGAAACTGAAAAAGATGCAGAGCAAGCGATTGTTATTGCGAAAAGAGCCATCAAAGCGACAAGTTTTGGATTTGCGATCTTTTTTCAAATGACACTGATTTAATAGTAAAAAAGCTCCGTAACGCGGAGCTTTCTTATAGTGGATTTGATAGTTTTAAAAAGGTTGTCTCTTTGTAATTATGAATGTCGATAGAGTAATCAAATATTTTACCGTTTTTTAGCATTGATGTATTGATGGAAATCAAAGCAGGATCTCCCATCGATAACCCAAGTAGTGTTGCATCTTGTTCAGACAAGCGATCGGCACGGATCATGCGATCTACAAATCCGATTTCTAAGTTTAAACTATCACGAATATATCCATAAATACTCGAACTAGCAATATCTATCGTCAATCCTGGAATCAAGGTTTGATTGAACCAAGAATATTCAATGACAAACGGTTGGTTATTTAAAATGCGAAGACGTTGTAATGCTATGAGCGGTGTATCCAATGGACATTGAAGCTTTTCACTAAGGTGATCATCAGCTAGACAAGGTGTAAACGATAAAATAACACTTTCAAGATGACTATGAGCTACATCTTTGGTAAGTCCGCGAAAATTGTCTAAGGTCACACAGCCTTCAAAACTAGATCTACGAATAAACAATCCGCTTCCTTGTATTGGCATGATATAGCCTTTTTGTGTCAACGTTTCAATCGCCTTTCGTAAGGTATTCCTAGAAACTTGATAGTGTGAAATCAATTCTTCCTCGGTTGGTAGCTTTCCGCTTTCTTGGTAGACACCATGAATGATTTCATGTTCGATTTGATTAGCAACAGCTTTATATTTTAACAACATACAATTCCCTCAAAAACTTTCTCTCACTTTGTATTTTACTAAAATCTAGAAAGTTATAAAAGGGGTTTCAATAAAAAAAGAAAATCGTGTTATAGTATTATGGTAGGAAACCTACAAATTGATAAATAAAAGGAAAAAATCGCTATCACAAATAGCGATTGGTAGAAAAATGAAACAATGTAAAGTCACGGTCATCGGAGGAGGTTCCTCCTATACCCCAGAACTTGTCGAAGGATTTTTAAAGCGTTACGAACAATTTCCACTGAAAGAACTTGTTTTTGTTGATGTAGTTGCAGGGGAAGAAAAAGTAAAAATTGTAACTGCACTTGCTCAGCGTATGGCAAAAAAGGAGCAACGGGAGATTTCAATATCTTACACGCTCGATCGCGAAGCAGCATTGCAGGGTGCAGACTTTGTTGTTACACAGCTACGCGTTGGACAACTGGATGCGCGGATATTAGATGAGCGGATTAGCAATGAACACCATTTGATTGGTCAAGAAACCAATGGGGCAGGTGGTTTCTTTAAAGCATTACGTACGGTTCCGGTTATATTAGAAATATTAGCTGATGTTAAGCGTATTTGTCCAGAAGCCTGGGTCATTAACTTTGCAAATCCAAGTGGAATCATCAATCAAGCGGTTCTAGAACATGGAGATTTTCCACGTTTCATCAGTTTGTGTAACGTTCCGATTAACATGCAACATGGAATTGCGAAAGTATTGAATGTTGAACCACAGCAAGTGCGTTTAGAATTAGCAGGTTTGAATCATTTTTTCTATGTAACGGATGTGTTTGTTGAGGAACAAAGTCGTATCAACGAAATTTTGGAAGCGTATCAAGATGCGAAGAACCACATTTCAATGCAAAATATTGATGGTATCGCTTGGAGTAATACCTTAATCCAGGGGTTAAAAGCACTACCTTGTCCCTATCACCAATATTATTACTATACCAAAGAAGAATTAGCAAAAGAAATGGAGCTATATCGAAAAGGTGAGGTGCGTGGGGAAGTTGTGAAGCAAGTGGAACAAGCATTATTTGAATTGTATCAAGATGAAACTTTGCAGGAGAAACCGAAACAATTAGAAAAACGTGGTGGAGCTCTCTATAGTGATGCTGCTTGTAATTTAATCGTTAGTATTTTCAACGATACAAGAGATATCCAATACGTTAATATGCGCAATGGTACAACGTTACCGGATTTAGACGAACATAGTAGTATCGAATGTGCTGCCTATATTACCAAAGATGGGCCGATTGCCATTCCTGTAGGACAACAACCCGCTGTCTTACGAGGTCAAATTCAATTGATGAAAGCTTTTGAACAGGCAACCGTACAAGCTGCGATTAGCGGTAGGACAGAAGATGCGATTGCAGCATTAAATCTAAATCCACTCATTGATTCTGACAGTAGCGCACAAGCGGTGTATCAAGCATTGTATGTAGCGCATAGTCAATATTTACTTAAAAAATAGGAGAATAACATGACATTTCAAAAAGACTTTTTATGGGCAAGTGCAAGTGCAGCCTACCAAATAGAAGGAGCTGCATTAACAAATGGAAAAGGGCCTTCCATTTGGGATATCTATTCACATGTAGAAGGGAATACCTTTAAGAATACGACAGGAGACGTTGCCATTGATTTTTATCATCGCTTTTTAGAAGATATTCAATTAATGAAAGAACAAGGATTACAAGCTTATCGTTTTTCTATCGCTTGGTCAAGGGTGTTGCCAACTGGGACTGGAAACAGAAATGAAGAGGGGATTGCGTTTTATCATACGGTAATCGACACGTTGCTCGCTCATGGAATTGAACCGATTGTAACCATTTATCATTGGGATTTGCCAAATGCATTACAAGAAGCATACGAAGGATGGCTAGGACGCGAAGTTGTTGACGATTTTCATGCATACGCAACCTTGTTATTTGAGGAGTATGGCTCAAAAGTAAACTACTGGGTTACAATGAACGAACAAAATATCTTCACTAGTTTAGGATACTTACAAAAACTGCACCCTCCTAAGATGAATGATTTTCAAGCATTTTTGAGAGCGAATCATCATGCAAACTTAGCAAATGCTAAAACCATCAAAACGTATCGTGCAATGGGATTTCATGGAAAAATTGGTCCAAGCTTTGCTTATAGTCCAGCCTATGCAAAATCATGTGCCCCAGAAGATGTATTAGCGATGGAAGATGCCTTGGAATTAGAAAACTGGTTCTGGATGGATACCTATGTTAATGGTGCCTACCCGATCTTAGCTGTCCGCAAAATTGAGCAAATGGGGTATCATATTCCAATGATGGAAGGGGATGCTGAAATCTTACAAGATTCTAGACCTGACTTTATGGGCGTAAACTACTACCAAACAACAACGATTGCGAAAGAAGTAGAAGCATCGATCAAACCATCGGGTAATACGGTACAAAGTACTGCACAACGACCAACCGATACTTGGTATCGTGTCAGTGATAATCCCTATGTGCAAAAAACGGATTGGAACTGGATGATTGATCCAAGTGGACTACGTATCGCGCTACGTCGTATTACCTCACGCTATCAATTACCAACATTGATTAGTGAAAATGGGTTAGGCGCTTATGATACGTTAGAAGCAGATGGAAGTGTTCATGACCCATATCGTATTGCCTTCTTAAAAGCACATATTGAAGCGATGGAAGCAGCGATTGCAGATGGATGTGAAGTATTAGGATATTGTACGTGGAGTTTTCAAGATTTATTTTCATGGTTAAACGGTTATGCAAAACGATATGGTTTTGTATATGTTGATCGAGACGAAGAAAACGAACGTGAACTAAAACGTTATAAAAAAGATAGTTTCTATTGGTATCAACGTGTTATTGCCACCAATGGACAAGAGCGATAGCAGTATCAAATAAAATAACCCCAAACAATTTGTTGTTTGGGGTTATTTTTAATCTTCTAGTAGTTCTCCATCAGTGGAGATAGTAACAATATGCCAAGGGATCATTTTGCCACTTGCTTGTAACGCACGAATAGCCGCGTTACTCAAACCACCGCAACAAGGAACCTCCATACGAGCTACCGTAACGGACTTGATATTGTTTTCGGCGATGATGGCCGTTAATTTATCTACATAGTCACCTTCATCTAATTTTGGACATCCGATAATGGTTACTTTGTTTTTCATTAAATCTTGGTGGAAGTTTGCATAGGCAAATGCGGTACAGTCAGCTGCAATCAACAAGTTTGCATTTTGAAAATAAGGAGCATGAATCGGTACCAATTTAATCTGTACTGGCCAAGATTGTAATTGTGATTGCAAACGCATCATTGGTTGCATCGTTGTAGGTTGTAGCGTTGGTTTGATTGCTTTTGCTTGGGAACCAGGACAGCCCATTGGTTGGATTGTTTTGGCTTGAGATCCTGGACAAGCACTTGGTTGTTGTTTTGCTTGTGCACGTTGTTCCATATGAATTTTAACTGCCGCTTCATCAAAGGCAGCTGCTTCACGCGTTTCAAATGAAATTGCTCCTGTAGGGCAAGATGGTAAACAATCACCTAGCCCATCACAATAGTCATCTCGCATCAATTGCGCTTTCCCATCTACCATATCAATGGCACCTTCATGGCAGGCATCAACACACAAACGGCAACCGTTGCATAATTCTTTATCTATTTTTATTACTTGTCTTAACATAGAGGTTCTCCTTCTTGTAACTTAATGCTATTTTACTATAATAAAAAGGAATAAACTGTTGCGTGTGCAACAAAATGGAGGAAATATGCAAAAACTTTCTTTTTTTTCCGGTTTTACTGAGCAGGAGCAAGAACATATCTTAGTATCATTACAAGCATATAAAAAGACATATGCAAGCATGCAGGTCCTGCTTCATAGTGGAGATCCAATTCAAGCGTTTGGGATCTTGGCAAAAGGGAAATTATGCGTACAGCGTGTTCGCTATGATGGAGAAGTTCGGATCCAAAGTTTTCTAGAGCCAAAAGATATTTTTGCTGAAAGTTTTGTATTTGCGAAGCAACCGTATGCACTTGTCGATGTAGTAGCGATGAAGGAGAGTGAAGTTTGGTGGATTAGCCCAGAGGCGTTCTATAGATTGGGGGAACAAGAGCCGGCCCTCTTTTTGAGGATGAATCAAAATGTTTTACAAATGCTCGCCCAAAAAAATGTGTTTTTAAGTAATAAGAATAATATTGTAACGCAAGATCGATTGGAATCGAAAGTACTGGAATACTTACGCTTAGAACAGGAACAAAGACATCAACAACCTGTTATCGTTCCTTTTACAAGAACGCAACTAGCAAATTATTTACATTGTAATCGAACGGCCTTAAGCAGGGTTCTTTCCACACTGGAATCTCAACAAAGGATTCGAATCGAAGGTAAAAAAATTTGGATCTTAAAACCCGAGCTTGTGTAAATGATAACAAGTTAATATTTATGGTGGATTACTAGTGATTATTCGCTCTAGAAGTGGTATATTATATGAGTAAATAGGAGGATGTTAGAATGAACAAAAGACCTGTAGTATTAGTTGTAATGGACGGTATCGGCTTAAGCGCTGATAATTATGGAAATGCCGTAAATAATGCATATAAACCAAATTTGGATCGTTTGATGGCAAACGTTCCAAACACAGCAATCAAAGCACATGGAGTGGCAGTTGGATTACCATCCAATGATGACATGGGAAACTCTGAAGTAGGACACAATGCATTAGGTTGCGGACAAATTTATGCACAAGGTGCAAAACTAGTAAATGAATCGATTGCTTCAAAAGCTATTTTTGATACAACGACTTGGAAAGAATTGGTAGCACGCTCATCTGAAGGAACAATGCACTTTATCGGATTGTTATCAGATGGAAATGTACACTCTCATATGGATCACTTAAAAGCGTTGGTTGCGCAAGCCAAAGCGGAAGGTGTGAACCGTGTTCGTATCCATGCTTTGTTGGATGGACGTGATGTACCTGAGACAAGTGGTTTAATTTATATTGATGATATGGAAGCTTATTTAACATCATTACGTGATGCAAACTTCGACTGCCGTATTGCTAGTGGTGGAGGTCGTATGAAAGTTACGATGGACCGTTATGAAGCAGACTGGAACATGGTTGAATTGGGTTGGAAAACTCACGTTCTTGGAGAAGGACGCAAATTTGCTTCGATGCGTGAAGCGGTAGAAACATTCCGTGAAGAGAATGCAGGTATTGCAGACCAAAACTTACCAGCATTTGTAATTGCTGAAGATGGAAACGCAGTTGGAACGATTGAAGACGGTGATGCTGTGGTGTTGTTTAACTTCCGTGGAGACCGTGCACTAGAAATCTCAAATGCTTTTGAAATGGAAACATTTGATAAATTTGACCGTGTACGTGTACCAAATGTAATGTATGCTGGTATGTTACAGTATGATGGAGATTTGAAAATTCCTACAAATTTCTTAGTACACCCACCAAAAATCGAAAAAACATTAACAGAGTTGTTAGTAAAACACAACATTCGTCAATATGCAATTTCTGAAACACAAAAATATGGACATGTTACATATTTCTGGAATGGAAATAGAAGTGAAAAAATTTCTGAACAATTGGAAACATGGGTGGAAATTCGTTCTGATGTGGTTCCTTTTGACCAACGTCCTTGGATGATGGGAGCTCAAATTACGGATGAATTGGAAAAAGCAATCCTTTCTAAAAAATATGATTTCTTACGTGTAAACTATCCAAATGGTGACATGGTAGGACATACAGGTCACTACGAAGCAACACTTGTTGGTGTAGAAACCGTAGACTTACAAGTTGAACGCTTGATCAAAGCAGTAGATGCAGTAAATGGTATTTTAATCTTAACTGCTGACCACGGAAATGCGGATCAAATGTATGAAAAAGCAAAAGAAGGACAAGCACCAAAACCAAAAACTGCACATACCTTAAATCCAGTACCATTTATCGTTTACGGAGCTGATGTAACGTTAAATGAAGGTGATTTTGGACTAGCAAACGTTGCTTCATCAGTAGCAAAACTGTTTGATATTGAACCAGAAGCAAGCTGGGAACCAAGCATTATTAAGTAGTTTTAACCAAAAAAAATAAAAAAAATTATAAAAAGTTGGCTGTTTTCATCGAAAACACCAGCTTTTTTTGTGCATTTTTCGGTGGTTTTACTTGTGAAAAAACAAGAAATACGCGAATATCACACGGTGTGATAAAAAATCAACAAATTTCACAATTTTATTGATGAAAATATAAATGAAAGCGGTTTTGTTAGCGTTTCCAAAGTGCAAAATACCGGAAAATAGGGGTATTTCACTTAGTGTAAACAGTGTAAAATTAGACAAAGGTATTTTTTTATGCTAGAATGCAAAAAGTCAAAAGGAGGATCCAAAATGAAAATAAAACGAAAATTATTCGCTTTCTTCATGATGATGCTAACTCTTAGTGGATGCGTAGGAGCAGATGTAATGACTCCATTAGCGATCGATAACGACGAAATAACCGATACGGCCTCAGAAGTTGTATTTAAGACGTATGAGGAAGTCCCAGAAATTCAAGACCCAATGAGTGATCTGGAAGTAATAACAGAAAAAACAAAACTAAATAATCCCAAAACAGAAATCCGTGCGTACGATGGACGCGCTGGACTATCCTGGATGGCAAGTAAAATATCCAATGGGACGCCGTCCTACTTAACGCAAGACTATATTGTCACGCGGAACAGTGACGGAGAAGAAATATCAAAAACACCAGTACTCGGTAGCGAAACAGTAATCGCCTCAGAACCCGCTGTGATTCAGTATGGATCTCAAGTTGTGGTAGGTGCTACCTTCGACCCGCGTATGACAACCTATGGTGTTGACTGCGTAGGTTGTTATGTCAATGATGATGGTGTTGGTGGGACAGCTTTGGGAGTCAAACTTAGCTTGACTCAAGGTGTCATGCAAAACAACGGAAGTTTTCAGTCAGGAATCAAATACGGCAATTACTATATGGTAGCTGCTGATCCGAGCATTCCACTTTGCTCGGTTGTTGAAATTACCAATCATGGATATTCTGGTGATGGACTTCAAGCAGGAGTTCCATTTCGAGCCATCGTAGTCGATCGCGGTGGTGCCATTCAAGGCGCGAAATTGGATTTGTATGTTGGAAGTGAAAAACAAAACAATGTATCCGTAAACTATAGCATCAATAATCCGCATGTAACGGTGTTACGTGTAGGAGGAAAGATTTCAGCACGACAATGTGCAGTCTAAAACGTCCAATGGACGTTTTTTTTCAGGATGAAGGTACGAATACGGAGACGCTTTGTGCATGAGGCTTGTGCTGAATGAGTGGAGATAGTAGCGAATTTGTAGTATAATAGGATTGGTGATTAGAATGAAAATAAAACAGGTTATCATCGTTGAAGGAAAACATGACAGCGAACGCTTGCACCGTTATTTTGATTGCGACACAATCGAAACTTCGGGTACCCATCTTTCAATGAAAACATTGGAAATGATTGCAATAGCACAAAAAAAGCGAGGCGTTATTGTTTTTACTGACCCTGATGTACCAGGAAATAAAATACGTGATCGAATCAATCAGTATGTGCCAGGATGTTATCATGCATTTATTGAAAAAGATCGAGCCAAAACAACAAAAAAAGTCGGAATCGAACATGCGAATCAAGCTGACTTACAACATGCCTTACAACATGTAGTTCGTTATTGTGAGGATTTTGAACCAACGATTAGCAAGGCATGCTTTGTAGATCTTGGCCTTAATGGAGGAGCAGATTCCAAACGGCTTCGACAAAAAATTGGAAATATCTTATGTTTAGGGGAAGCGAATGCGAAAACCTTATACAAACGATTGAATATGTTACAAATAGAAGAAGAGACACTAGAACAACTCGTAAAGGAGCTTATATGATTAGACGAATAGCAACACCTTCTAGAACAAAGGAGATTTTAGACAAACATCATTTGTTCGCAAAAAAGAATTATGGACAAAACTTCTTAATTGAACCAGGGATCGTAGAAAAAATTGCGACCCATGCTATACCACATGATAACTGCGTCGTTTTTGAAATAGGGCCTGGTATTGGTGCCTTGACTCAAGAGTTAGCAGAACGTGCTAAAAAAGTTGTTGCTTTTGAGATTGATGATCGCTTGCTTCCGGTATTAGCGGATACCTTAGAACCATATGATAATATTGAAGTTCGCCATGGAGATTTTTTGTTACGAGACTTGAAAGCGGATGTAGAGGAATTTACAAATGCAGGGTATGATGTTGTGATTGCAGCAAACTTACCATACTACATTACTACGCCTATTTTATTTAAGATATTCGAATCCAATGCCGATATTAAAAAAATTACGGTAATGATGCAAAAAGAGGTAGCGGATCGTTTTGCTGCGACGGTTGATACCAAAGACTATAACGCGCTTAGTGTAATTACCCAGTATCGTTGCGAAGTGCGTAATGTGATGAAAATACCAAAAACCGTATTTAACCCGAAACCAAATGTAGATAGTGCTGTGGTACAGTTTACTTTTAAACAAACGGATGCAAGTGTCAATGAAGATGTATTGTTTGAACTAGTAAAAGCATGTTTTAAACAAAGAAGAAAAACAATATTAAATAACTTTGGAGAATTTGTTGGGGACAAAGCCAAAGCAGCAGGTATGCTAGAACAAGCGAATATTTCACCAAAGTTACGTGCGGAAGCATTGGGTATTGCTGAGTTTATGCAGTTATATGAGGTATATCAAAATGAAGCTTCAAGCAAACGCTAAAATCAACTTGGCTTTGGATGTGGTAACTCGTTTGGATAATGGTTACCACGACTTGGATATGATTATGATGCCACTTGCATTACATGATGAAATTGAACTATCTTGTAGTGATGATATGCAGTATGTGATCGATGGAAGTGATTTGGCCATGGATGAGCATAATACCATCGTCAAAGCAGTGAATCTAATGAAAGCAACGTTTGCTATCGAACAAAATTTTCATATCAAAGTAACGAAACACATTCCGATGCAAGCGGGTTTAGCTGGGGGAAGTGCCGATGCTGCTGCAGTTCTGCGCGGAATCAATAGCTTACTGAACTTGGGTTTGGGTATTGAGACACTTGCATCACTAGGCAAACAAATTGGTGCAGATGTTCCTTTTTGTGTCTACAATACGTGTGCAAGAGTAAAGGGGATAGGTGAAAAGATACGTCCCATTTCCAATACGTTACAAACACATGTACTACTTGTGAAGCCAAATGTCGGAGTTTCTACACCAGAAGCGTTTCGTACATTAGACTTTACGACGCTACATCACCCTGACATCGATGCGATGGAGCAGGCGTTAACAAATAGAGATTGGGATGCTTTGGTCGCAACGACAGGTAATTCACTGGAACAAAGTGCCTTTGTCTTGGCACCTAGCGTCGCTCAAATTAAACAGGAGCTACAAGAGCTGGGATTTTCCTATGTTTTGATGTCGGGAAGTGGCTCTACGGTGTTTGCTTTGAGTAATGATGTGAAGTTATTGGAAGAAGCAAGGGTAAAATATGAATGTCAAGGACTTTTTAGTACCGTAACCGCTTTTATTTAAGAAATGAGTGGATTGTACTTAAGTTTAAGGCGTAAATTTGCTATGATATAGCATGGAGGGATAAGGAATGAGATCTGCAATTGTATTAGCGGCCGGTAAAGGGACGCGAATGAAGTCAAATAAGAACAAAGTAATGCACGAAGTGATGGGGAAACCAATGATTCAACATGTTGTTGATACATTAAAGCAAGCGGATGTTACAGATATCGTTGTTGTCGTTGGACACCAAGCAGAAAGCATTCAATCCTATTTGAAAGATGAAGTTCGATACGTTGAACAAAAAGAACAATTGGGAACGGGGCATGCAATTATGCAAGCTGTACCGTTACTGAAAGAAAATGATGGGGATGTTCTTGTAATTTGTGGAGATACTCCTTTGTTTACACTAGAGACAATCGAGGACATGTTTGAAACCAACCAAGGATTTGCAATGAGCGTATTAAGTGCAAAATTGGATGATGGAAAACGTTATGGACGGATTGTTCGTGATGAACAAGGGCATGTATTACGCATTGTTGAAGCAAAAGATGCGGATGACAAGACATTAGCATTGACAGAAATTAATACAGGGTTATACTGCTTTAAAGCAGATGCATTGGTACGCTATATTAGTGAAATCAACAATAACAATGCACAAAAGGAATATTATCTTACCGATTTGATTGAAATCTTCAATTCGCATACGTTAAAAGTACAAGCGGTTGTTGTAAAAGATTTCAATGAAGCATTGGGAGTGAATGATCGTTTGGATCTAGCGCATGCTAGTACATTGATGAAGCAAAGAATCAATGAATATCATATGCTACAAGGGGTAACCATTGTAGATCCAAACAATACGTATATCGGAGCTGATGTTGTCATCGGTACGGATACGATCATTGAACCAAATGTAATGATCAAAGGTAAAACAACCATTGGTGCAGATTGCTTGATTGGTACGGGAAGTGTATTGAACAATGCTGTATTAGCGAATCACATTGTAGTTGAATCTTCTAAGATTATCGACAGTATGATTCACGATGGGGTTACCATTGGGCCATTTGCTCATTTGAGAAACCACACGGTTGTACATGCAAACTGTCGTATTGGAAACTTTGTAGAGTTTAAGAAAACAAACTTTGGCGAAGGAAGTAAATGTGCGCATTTATCTTATTTAGGAGATAGTGAATTTGGAAAAGCTGTCAATGTTGGGTGTGGCGTTGTTACAGTAAACTATGATGGTAAAAACAAATTCAAAACCATTGTAGAAGATGGTGCATTTATTGGTAGCAACGTGAATTTAATCGCACCGGTAACAGTAGGTAAAAATGCATTGTTAGCTGCAGGTTCGACAATTACAAAATCGGTAGATGATGGTGATATGGGGATCGCTCGCTGCCGACAAGAAAACAAAAAAGGCTTTGGGGACACTTACAAGAAGAAATAGAGGAAGGACAAATTTATGTTGGATCAAACGGTAGTTATTTCACTAACATCAAGTAAAGAAGTTGCACAAGAGGTATGTTCACACCTAGGAATTCCTATGGGAAAAGCAGATGTACATCATTTTGCTGATGGAGAAATTTTAATTGAATTGGGAGAATCTGTTCGTGGGAAAAATGTGTACATTATTCAAAGTACATGTAATCCAGTTTCGAATAATCTTATGGAAGTTTTGATTGCAATCGATGCATGCAAACGCGCATCAGCAGAAAAAATTAATGTTGTCATGCCGTATTTTGGTTATGCTCGTCAAGACCGCAAAGCAAAAGCGCGTCAACCGATTACATCGAAATTGGTTGCTGATATGTTAGAAGTAGCAGGAGCAAGTCGCGTTATTACCATGGAATTACATGCGACACAAATCCAAGGTTTCTTCAATATTCCGGCAGATGATATTAGTGGGATCGCATTGATTGGTCAATATTTAAGAGCTAAAAATTTAGATAACATCGTTGTTGTTTCACCAGATCACGGTGGTACGACACGAGCTCGTAAGTTGGCTGAAATTTTACAAGCTCCTTTGGCAATTATCGACAAACGTCGTCCAAGACCAAACGTAGCAGAAGCCATGAACATTTTAGGGGATGTAGATGGAAAACGTGCTATCATCATCGATGACATCGTTGATACTGCTGGTACATTGATGAGCGGAATTGACATGTTATACGATAAAGGTGCTGTTGAAGTTTATGCAACTTGTATCCACGGCGTATTGTCAGGTCCAGCAATTGATCGTTTGAACAATTCACGTATTGTTGAATTCATTACAACGAATACCATTCCTCAAGAAGAAAACGTAAAAAAATGTCCTAAGATGTCTGTGATTTCAGTTGGAGAATTATTGGGACGTACGATTAAACAAATCGAAGAATCAAAATCTGTTTCTGAAGTATTAGAATACTTCAATAACAAGTAAACAATAGGAGAATACACATGTTAAATTTATTTATGATTGCTAGTGAAGGTTTTTCTTTTCACGGGCTTTTGGAAACTGTAACACCTGAAATCATCTCAATCATTGAGTTGATCGGTATTTTGGTAATTACTGTAGGTTCAGTAAAAGCTTTTTCAAAATATTTGATCGCAATGTTCAACAACAAGCAATATCCAATTAAAATTGAATTGGGTAATGCATTGGCGTTAGGACTTGAGTTCAAAATGGGTGCCGAAATTCTAAAAACAGTATTGATCCGTGATATGAGTGAAATCTTTGTCTTAGGAGCAATCATTGTATTGCGTGCCTTCTTAGCCTTATTAATTCATTATGAAGTAAAAGCTGAGATGGAACACGGGCATGCACACGAAGCATCAACAAACAACTATTAAGAGTTAACCAGGAGCAATCCTGGTTTTTCTATACAAAAAAAGAGCTGTTATCTACAGCTCTTTCGCTTATTTTGATAGGGTGTGTTTGATTCGGCGTAGCGTACGATAACTATTCCAGAGCACTGGATCTGGGGTAAAGGTAAAGGTACCAAGTAATTCCACAACTTCTCCTTGAAAGCCTCGCTTGAATTCATAGACACCAAAATCTGGTGCAGAGGAATCAAAAATACCGCTAATTCCATATAAATTGTAACGCTGATAGTTGTTTTTAATACCGTAGTTCATCATTTCCCAATGCAGTGCATAAGGTGCAGCATATGGCATATATTCATCATATAC
>JBOFMT010000085.1:0-76586 GCA_051658525.1 Erysipelotrichaceae bacterium
TGATGGCGAAGTGGACACACCTGTTCCCATCCCGAACACAGAAGTTAAGCACTTTAGCGGCGACGATAGCTGGGCCTGGCCCCAGTGAAAATAGCACGTTGCCAGGTAAACGAACCCATTTGGGTTCTTTTTTTTTGCTATTCTCTAAAGAAAACCACTCCAATTGACATATTTCTATACTTTGTTATGCTATCGAAAAGGAGGAGGATGGACATGAAATATATATACCTCGTTGTATTGAGTTTTTTGCTTGGTGGATGTGGTAACGTATCAAAAGATTATAGTGTAATCAATGAAACACAACAATCGCTTAAGGTTAGCAATATCAGTATTATTAGTGCAAATGAAGTTGGTGAACTCAGCGTCAATTCCAGTCTAGCAAGTAAAGAATCACTCTCTTTTTCCTCTAGCCTAAGTGAACCCATTGCTGTTCATCTTAGTTTTATAGATGATTCTGGTTATCGTATTACCATGACCAAACAAGGTGCAAATAATCTAGATCGTTTCACGCTTGAACGTGTTGGTGATTTCTATGTTGTACAGTAAAAAAAGCTCCAAATGCATTGGAGCGTTTTATTACCATCGGTTCGAAACTACTTCTGCGAATCCTTGTAATTCCGTGATTGTGATAACACGGCCATCGTCGAGTTGAACACTGCCATTAAAATGACCGAAAACTTGATCTTGATTCGATGCTAAGAGGAAAAGATTTACATGAGCTCTTCGATTTAATTGCGGTGTAAATTCGAGCTTTAGGCGATCATCTTTTGTCGAGAGGATCCAAGTGTCTAAAAAATTTTTAGGAACTTTAAGCTCTAAATCGGTTAGTTTGTGACCAACACCTTGATAGAAGAACATATTTTCGGTAGCATGCATAAGATCGCCGAATCCACATCCCAAATTGAATCCAATTTGAACGCCGTCTTGATAACCAGAAGCAGCACTCCAATACCACGTATTACGATAAGGCCATACACCTCGTCCCCAGTCCAAGATTGCCTGAGCAGTAATACTATCAAAAGGGTACTCTAGTGTACCTAACGCAAATATTCCTGACGCTTTTAAACCAACGATTTTTTGATTGTAGTAAAATTGATGTTCTTTCTTAAATGGTGTTGCGACAACAATACTATCAACCATTTCTTCATAGAGATCTAGTTCGACATTGAGAGTTTGTTTTTTATGAAATCTTGGCCATTGTACAAGGAGTCTTCGCTTGCTACCATTGTTTTCAAAGCGCATAACAACATCTTGATGTCGGATTGTAATATCACCTTGTTTGGATGTTGCTGGCATCTGCATCTCACCTTTGGGAAATGCAAGCATTTTACTTTTTGTTACAAAGCTAGACTTGGTAAAATCCATAAAACTCGCGGATAAGAGTCCCATATAGCCATTATCTGCAATCGTTAGTGCGATTGCATAGTTCTTATCATAAATTAAATAGTAATCCCATTCTTTAATTTTCAACTTATTTGCATTGATTTTAGAGCGGTCGTACTCCCAAAATAAAGCACGTGCATAACCTGGTTCCCACAAGCGACCTTGATTATTTAGTAGAGGGATCGGTTTTCGAATTTCATGTTGCATCTTATTTCCTCGCTTTTTTTCAGTATAACAAAGAACCGAATAACTTCAAACACAAACACCCATAAACAAAATTAACTTGACAATCAAACTATTTTCCTTTTATAATAACTCTATTGCGAAAAGAGGGTAAAAGATGAAAAGTAAAGATATGACACAATGTGCACTATTTGCAGCGAGTTTAGGCGTTTTAGCGCAGATTTCGATTCCACTTCCTTTTGGTGTTCCATTCACCTTACAAGTAGTAGGCGTGATTTTAGCCGGCATGCTTTTGGGGCCAAAAAAAGGTGCGATGGCAGTTGGTTTATATCTTTTCATGGGAGCGATTGGACTTCCTGTATTCTCAAATTTTGAATCTGGGTTATCACAGTTATTTGGAATGACAGGAGGCTTTCTGTGGTCGTTTCCACTCTTCGCCTTGATTGTAGGCTATGGGGTAAAAAAGTCGAATACAAGTTTAACCTTGTTGGGTTGGTGCTTGTTGGGAGCAACTCTAAATTATGCTTGCGGTAGTTTACAATTTATGATGATTACCAATCACAATTTACAAACGACATTACTTAGTTGTGTGACTCCATTTTTATTGTTTGACCTATGTAAGTGGGTGTTATGTGTGGTTTACTTTCAAAAAAAGAGTGTTCAAACGTTATATCGTAACCTGCAGTTTCAATAAAGATTTAGATAATAATACTTAGAAACAAAAGAAATATCTCAAAAAGTTAGTTAGAGTTAACTTTTTGAGTGTTTGAGTTGCATTATATCCCATTTTTAGTAGACTATTAACGTAGGAGGATGGGAATATGATGGAATGGTTTTTACAATTAGACGCAGTTACACAAGCACTACTTGCAACTTTATTTACGTGGGGAGTTACCGCCCTAGGCGCAAGCTTGGTGTTTTTCTTTAAATCAATTCAACGCAATGTGTTGGATGCTATGTTAGGTTTTGCTGCTGGTGTGATGATCGCTGCGAGTTTTTGGTCACTCTTAATGCCGGCGATTGAACTTGCCGAGGAATTAGGTAAAGTATCTTGGTTTGTCGCGGCTGTTGGCTTTTTAGCTGGAGGATTGTTTTTATTTGCGGTGGACAAGGTATTACCACATTTACATTTAGGTAAAGATATCGAGGAAGCAGAAGGGGTTAAAACTTCTTGGCAACGCAGTATTTTACTCGTGCTAGCAATTACACTTCACAATATTCCAGAAGGGTTAGCTGTAGGGGTTGCTTTTGGTGCCGTTGCTAGTGGGATTCCGAGTGCAAGTATAACTGGGGCCATTGCCCTCGCAATCGGGATCGGTTTACAAAACTTTCCGGAAGGAGCAGCTGTTTCGATTCCCTTGCGTCGTGAGGGTTTATCTAGAAGTAAATCGTTTTTATATGGTCAAGCATCTGGATTGGTTGAACCGATTGCAGGTGTTGTTGGGGCCTTACTCGTGATTCAGTTACGTGAATTATTACCGTATGCACTTGCCTTTGCGGCGGGTGCCATGATTTATGTAGTTGTTGAAGAGTTGATTCCAGAAGCGCAAGCCGATGGGAAAAGTGATATTGCTACTTTGGGTTGCTTGGTAGGTTTTGTTGTCATGATGATCCTCGACGTTGGTTTGGGATAAACTATAAAAGAAAGGGATTGCTATCATAAGATAACAATCCCTTTTTACTAGCCAAAAAGACTAATTCGTAGCGATTCTTTCGATGGCTCAACGATTACTTTTGTACCGGTAATGAGATCGAATAAACTATCATGAGCTTTGTTGAAGCGAGGTACTAGGATGATTACAAGTACGTAAAGCGCTATGCCCAAGAAACCAACGACTGACCATAAGACAAGGATAGCTACAGGTTTTAAAAGCATTTCCCGGGCAATGATTTGCAATCGATTGGCATCAGTGAGATCACGTTTTACAATGCGGTAACCAGCAAGTGTTTTTCCAACGCTAGAACCCGGGTTCCAAATAAGAAAACCAAGTGGAATTAGAAGACTCACACTCCAAAGGAAAATGAGAAAAAACTGTTGAAACCAAGCAAAACTAGTATAGGGGATGATGTCACTAAAGACCAAAATTAAACCCATCCACCAAAAATACATCGATGAAAAAAGCACAGCGAAATCGATGGCTCCAGCTAATGTGCGATACCAGCGATCATGGTTTGTTTCTTCCATAGGTTGATTGTCATTCATAGATTCACCTTCTTTTGTCACTATTATAAATCTATCTATAAAATTGTATAGTCTTTTGATTTTAGTATCGTACTATCAATTTTTGAAAGTCAGTCTATAATGGTAGCATAAGGAGGACATACAATGAAAAAAACAGTTCGATTTTGGTCTGTCCTAGGAATCTTCGTCATTTTTTTAATTGCCTTATTATGGGTTGTAAATCAAGGGTTCAACTCCATTCAAACAACCGATGCGATAGCGACAACAATTCGTAAAGAAACATTGCAATTAACAAGTAGTGCATCAGGAAAGGTCATTAGCGCTAACACAGAAGTACAAACGATACCGGGTACACTAAGCTCCATAGAGGTAAGCTTAGGTGATGCAGTTAGCAAAGGAGATACGCTCGCTACGTATACAAACGTTTTAAATCAAAGTCAAACCCTAAGTGCAAGTATGGATGGGCTCGTTACGCAAATACCGGATCAAAGTGGTAATGTTTTTGTGTTATCCGATCCCAATCAACTCGAAATTAGAGTTCAAATTAGTGAACGTGACATTCTTCGCGTAGCAAAAGGTCAAACAACACAAATCTATATCGAAGCATTGGATCAAAGCTTTGCAGGTAAAGTAAAAGAAGTATCTCAAATTGGTAGCACCCAAGCAGAATATACGCTTTACCCAGTTGTCATTGCCTTTGAGGAAGTAAACGATTCGATCTATTTGGGAATGAGTGGTTCAGCTCGTATTGAAGTAGCTACACTCGAAAATGTACTCGTCGTGCGCCGAGATGCGCTCGTTGAGCAAGATGGCAAACGGTATCTTGTCGATCGTACATGGTTGGATCATCAAAGACAACCGAAAAGTGATTATTTTATCGAGGTCACAACAGGTGGGGCAACGTTGCAAGATGTGGAAATTATGAGTGGTGTTGAAGTAGGACAAGAGGTGCTTGTTTTCCCTGATACAAGTTTTGATTTATTTAGTGGACCACCAACAGGAAGTACGGGTTCCAATCCATGATCACTTTAAAAAACATCACGAAAGTCTATCGCGTCGGCGATATTGAAATACGTGCACTTGATGGTATCAACTTGCATATTGAAACAGGTGAGATGGTCGCAATCATCGGTCCTAGTGGTTCAGGAAAAAGCACCTTGATGAATATCATTGGTTGTTTGGATGTTGCAAGTGAAGGCGATTATATTCTAAATAAAACTCACATTCAAAATTACGATGCCAATAGTTTAGCGGATATCCGGAATCGTGAAATTGGTTTTATCTTTCAACAATTCAATCTCTTACCAAACTATACGGCTTTAGATAATGTAAAGTTACCGATGACCTATGCGAGAGTCAAAGCGAGTAAGCGCGATGAGCGAGCAAAGAATTTCTTAGCACGCGTTGGCTTGCAGGAACGGATGTACAACAAACCAACACAGCTTTCAGGAGGGCAACAGCAACGTGTTAGTATCGCGAGAGCTTTGGTAAATGAACCAAGTATTATCCTGGCAGATGAACCGACAGGAGCACTCGATTCCACAACGTCAAAAGAAATCTTGGATGTACTTATCGATTTACATAAAGAGGGAAAAACCATCGTTATTATTACGCATGATCCATCCGTAGCCCAAATTGCCCAACGCATCCTATCTATTATGGATGGGAAAATTGTCGAAGATCGACAAAATGAGGTTGCTTATGATCATTGAGTACATAAAGATTGCGTATCGCTCTATTGTTAGTAACAAAGCGAGAAGTTTACTCACTACACTTGGTGTTATCATTGGGGTGGCATCGGTAGTTCTCCTTACTTCTTTGGGCAGTAGTGCTCGAAGTGAAGCGGAGAAACAAGTACGCTCGCTTGGTAGTAATGTGATTTTTTCCATAGTGATTGACCCCAATGGCTATGTTCCTACCACGTGGTTAGAAGAACTTCAAGATGTTGCACGCATCCAAGCATTTAGTCCAATTGTGGATGGAAGTAGTGTTTATGAGATTGATGGTGAGAACTATCAAGTCGCGGTACAAGGTGTGAATGAAACCTATGGGTATATCTCAAGCTTAACGTATCGCTATGGTAGTTTTTTCAAAGCGATTGATGTGGAAAACAATCTTCCCGTTGTTGTGATTGGTAGCGAAGTTGCCCAACGTTTATTTGGTCTAGATGATCCGGTTGGAAAGATGCTAACGATTTCCGGTATGCAGTTTCAAGTTGTTGGTGTGATTACACCAAGAGGTACCAGTTTTGCTGGTAATCAAGATGCGCAAGTGTACATTCCATATGGCATTGCCAATGCTTTGTTTGAACCATCGGGAATTCAAAAGCAATTTTACATTTCTTCTCGTAGCGAAGCCGATGTGGAGGTGACTACACAAATTCTAAAAACGTATCTCTCAACTAAATTACCATCCAGCGAAACTTTTTCTGTTTTTTCTCAAACACAAGTACTCGATGTCTTGGGAAGTGTCTTGGGACTATTAACCACCCTATTAGCTGGTATTGCAGCGATTTCCTTATTGGTAGGTGGTATTGGCATCATGAACATTATGCTCGTAACCGTACGAGAGCGAACGCGGGAAATTGGTGTTCGCAAAGCCTTAGGAGCAAGACGCAGTTCCATTCTGTTGCAGTTCTTAATTGAAGCAATCCTGATCACGTTACTTGGTGGAGCGATGGGGTTACTTGTTTCCATAGTTGGAGCCTTTGCGATTACTCAACTATCCGGATTTCAGGTCGTCATTGGTTGGAATGCTGCAATTTTTACCTTCCTATTTTCAATGAGTGTAGGGATTATCTTTGGTTTGTATCCCGCTTATAAGGCAAGCAATCTAGAACCAGTAGAAGCCTTACGCTACGAATAAGGAAAAGAAATTCCTTTGGCCCGTTTTCTTAGCATACGTTTAACTATTCACAATCGGAATAAAAAAAGCTTGGAAATAAGGCATCTGCTAGCTATTTCACAATTTTTTGTGAAATAGAGCCGTTAAACAAAGAAAGTAATACAGGAAACAAATGCAAGCGCTTTACGAAAGCGTTTGCATTTTTATGTTAGGCAGTGCTAGAATAAAGAAAAGGGGCGAGTACGCGCAAGGAGGAAACGATGAGCAAATTAAACACACAGTCCATAGCAACAATCAAAGCAATCGTGGAAAAGCATCAAGGAGCACAGGGACCTGTAAAGTTAATGTTACACGATGTGCAACACGAACTTGGTTATATTCCATTTGAAGCAATGGAACAAATCGCAGATGCAGCAAACACAAGCGTGGCGGAAGTGTATGGAGTTGTTACATTTTATACGCAGTTTACAACCCAACCAAAAGGTAAGCATGTGATCAATGTTTGCATGGGTACAGCATGTTATGTTAAAGGAAGTCAGGATATTCTAGATAAGTTAAGTGAAATGACGCAGTGTGCGGTAAATGCCACAAGTGCTGATGGGATGTATTCGTTGGATGCCACACGTTGCTTAGGAGCATGTGGTCTTGCACCCGTAGTTATTGTAGATGGAAAAGTTTATGGAAGTCTTACGGTCGATACATTAAACGTAATTTCTTTATTACAAGAAGATGAACACTAGTCAACTTTGTCAGCTGATTCAAGCAGAACAACGCAATCGTATTGAGGAAGAAAGTTTTGTTCGTGTTGTCTTTGCAAGCGATTTGATGAGTGATGTATTGTATCTTTCAAACTGCAATAACGAAACCACGTTATTGGTGACAGGATTAGCGAATCAACAAACGATCAATACCGCACATATGTTGGATATTAAAGTAATTGTATTTGTAAGAGGAAAAGTACTGCCTGATGAGATTGTCGCTTTAGCGAGTGAACATGGTATCGTTTGTCTTACAACACCAAAATCAATGTATGAAACGTGTGGATTGTTGTGGAGTAGTGGATTAGCGGAAGTTAAGTTTGATGTATCAGACAACCTATGATGTTGTAGCAAATGACTTTGCAAATGCTGGAAAAGCTGCGACAAAAATCAAGTTGCTCTTAAAACAACTCAATATTCCTGCACCACTCATTCGTAATGTAGCAGTTGCTTCTTATGAAGCGGAGATCAATATGGTGATTCATTCCCTAGGGGGAGAAATTATGTTAGAAATTGACCAAGATAAAATCTGTTTGTGTTTTCGTGATATCGGTCCTGGAATTGACAATATCGAGCTGGCGATGACTCCTGGTTATTCCACGGCAAATGAGCGAGCACGTGAAATGGGGTTTGGTGCTGGTATGGGTCTTGTGAATATGAAAAAAGTAAGTGATGAATTTACGATAGTTTCAACACCCAAGGGTACACGGATAGAAATGAGTTTCTTCGTATGAAACAAGCACTTAAAACCAAACACGAACCGTGTTTGAAATGTCAAAAATGTATGCACGCATGCCGATTTGATGCCATTCACCTGTTACAACAGCAGGTACAAATATCCGATGAATGTACGGGCTGTGGTGTTTGTGTAAAAACATGCGATCATCGAGGCATTCAGGTATTATCTGCACCACTAGAAAAAAATAAAAAGGTTCAGATATTATTACTTCCAACCGTATTTTTTTCACAGTTTCATACTACAATAGACCAAGAACGAGCACTAGGAAAACTGTATGCGCTAGGATTTGATGATGTTGTATTCTTACATCCTTACGAAGCTCTATACTTCAAACATGTTCGTACCATTCTAAAACAAGAACAAGTACGTCCCCTTATTAGCAACCACTGTCCAGTTGTGATGGAAGTGATACGTCAACAGTATGAAAGTTTAGAACCACAAATTTTACCATTTATACCATTGAGTGAATTTGCTGCCTCGCAAGTAATCGCTGCTTATGAGGACAAAGGTATCAAGAGAAATGACTTAGAACTCGTATTAGCAGCTGAGTGTGTAGCAAAATTACAACTCGCAAAATTACCAACAGGAAATGATACATACGAAGTGGATAAAGCAATTGCACTCAACTATTTATATGAAAAGATGTTGAAGCTAGAAGGTGCTTCAACACGAAAACTACCGCGTTTTACACTAGAAGCGATCTTAGCACAACTACCCAATACCTATCAAAACTACGATCCAAGTTTACGTTTTGTTGAAAGTGATGGGGTTGATAATATCAAAGACGTACTGGAGTTATGTGAGTTTGAGCAGTTCGATGATGTCGACTTTATTTCGATATCCGCTTGTAATAATGCTTGTTCTGGAGGTAATCTGCTTTGGCGTAATTCTTATTTATCCGCTTTACATTTACGTAGTTTAGAAATGGAATCTACGCATATCGATCGTCAGATTACGCTAGAACACATTCGAAAAGAACAAGCAAAACGAAAGCAAAAGCAACAAGAGTCTATGAAGGCAAGAATTGCGAAGATCGAAGCGATTGAAACAATTTATGAACAATTACCGATGTTAGATTGTAAGGCGTGTGGGTTACCAAATTGTTGGAAGATGGCAGAACAAATTCAACAATCCAAGCTCACAATGAAAGATTGTAAAATCTTAGGAGGCTAGTGATGAACATTGAAGCTTTTCAACAACAAACAGGCTGTGAGGTCTATTCAAAAGGCAGCGCACGAGAGGTAAGTGGAGTATACATCTCAGATCTCTTATCTTGGGTTATGGGTCATGCACAGGAAGGACAAGCTTGGGCTACTGTTCAAGCACATGAAAATGTAATCGCCATTGCGAAACTAAAGGAACTTGCTTGTATCATCTTAGTTGAGGGGGCTAGCATGCAAGAAGAAGTAATTAGGAAAGCACAAGAGGAAGAGGTTTGGGTCTTTGCAACCTTAGACAGTGCCTATGAAGTAGCAAAAAAATTAGCCACAAGCCTATGATTCGCTATGATTTACACATCCATAGTGCGTTATCTCCTTGTGCAGATGATGAAATGACGATTCAAAATATCATTAAGATGGCACATGTTTGTGGATTGGATTGGATTGCGATTTGTGATCATAACCACTACAAGGCTTTGACTTATGCAAATAAACTTCAAATGTATGGAGTGGGGCTACTATATGGAATGGAACTAACGACAAGAGAAGAAGTTCACCTGCTTGCACTATTTTCATCGCTTACAGCTTTAACTGCCTTTTATGAAACAATTGCACCTTGGCAAACAAAAGTCTTACACCAAGCAGAGTTATTTGGAAACCAGTGGATCTATGATGAGCTGGATCAAAAGGTAGAAACGATTGACTACACACTATGGAGTGCTATTGATTGTTCCATCGATACGTTGTGTCAGCTGATTCATGAACATCATGGTAAAGCTGTTTTGGCGCATATTTATCATGCAAGTCATGGTGTCTTAGCGGTTCTAGGTTTTATTCCTAAGACCTTAGCTTTTGATGCAATCGAAGTACAAAGCGTGCAAGAACTACAACTTGCAAAACTTAGCTATTCAGACGCGATGATGTTTCTAAATTCGGATGCACATCGATTGGTAGATATCGATCGCAACCAGGCAAGTATGGAGCCAGAACTTTGGCATGCTTTTTGGAGGGATCTAACATGATGATGGCAGACTTGGCGATGCATATTACAGATTTGGCACAAAATTGTATTGCAGCGCAAGCGAACTGGATCAAAATAATGTTAACGATAGATGACACACGCATCGTCTTGTCCATTGAAGATGATGGTTGTGGTATGGATGCGACTTTGCTTGAGAATGTGCAATCAGCGTTCTTTACCAAGCGAACGACACGTAACATTGGACTAGGGATTCCCATGTTCAAAGCAAGTTGTTTGTTGTGTGATGGTGGATTCTTGCTAGAATCCGAAGTAGGGAAAGGTACCTTACTTACCGGGTGGTATCAAAAAGCACATTGGGATTTACCACCAATGGGAAATCTCGGTGCTAGTATCGTATTTCTACTTGATGATCCGAATTGCAACATCGAATTTTATTTCAAGCAAGATAAGGTTGAGTTTACGTTTTCCAAACAAGAGGTTTATGCGATGTTGGAGGTTGACCACATTGATGATTGGGAAACGAAACAATATTTAATAGATTTTATCAATGAACAAACCATAGGAGGGTAAATATGAAATCGATTGAAGACTTAAAGCGAATGCGAGAACAGTCGCAAAGATTAGTAGACCTAAGAAATACGGAGAAAGATTATCGAATTGTTGTTGGTATGGCAACGTGTGGGATTGCTGCTGGTGCAAGAGAGGTGCTCCATGCATTAAATGCAGGTATTGCACAGAAACAAATCAATAACACCATTTTGACACAAACCGGGTGTATTGGGATGTGTACGTTAGAACCGATTGTAGAAATCTATGATAAAGAGGGAAATAAAACAACGTATGTTAAAGTGGATGTGAAGAAGGCAAATGAGATTCTTGATTCACACATCTTAAAAGAAACCGTCTTAGCGGATTATACCGTTGGGGCATACAAACAATAAGGGGGAAACAGGATGGAACGGATACAAGTATTGGTATGCGCAGGTACGGGTTGTACCTCAAGCAATAGTTTGGATGTCGTAGCAGAATTACGTAAGGTTAGTGAACAATATGGCTTAGGAAGTGAAGTGAAAGTAATCAAAACTGGTTGTTTTGGTTTGTGTCAAAAAGGCCCGATTGTAGCGGTGTATCCCGATAAAGTTTTTTATGGACATGTAAGCAGTAAAGATGTCGAACGTATCGTAAGTGAGCACTTCTTAAAGGGACGTATCGTTGATGATTTGATTATTGATGATGTGGATGAAACGACAAAAGAGCGAATTTTTAATATTGATAAAATTGGATTTTATGCCAAACAGTTACGGATTGCATTGCGAAATTGCGGTGTCATTGATCCAGAGCAAATTGATGAATACATCGCTCGAGATGGCTACCAAGGATTGGCAAAAGCCTTATCGACGATGACGCCACAACAGGTTACGGATGAAGTGAAAGCGAGTGGATTACGCGGCCGTGGCGGTGGTGGATTTCCAACGGGGACGAAATGGCAATTTGCTTTGGATCAACAAAGCGATGCAAAGTATATTATTTGTAATGCGGATGAAGGTGATCCAGGAGCCTTTATGGATCGTTCCGTACTAGAAGGTGATCCACACGCTGTGATTGAAGCGATGGCCATTGCTGGTTATGCCATTGGAGCGCAACATGGTTATGTGTATATTCGTGCAGAGTATCCCATTGCTGTTGATCGTTTAAAAATCGCGATTGAACAAGCAAAAGCATATGGATTATTGGGAAGTGATATTTTAGGTACGGGGTTTGCTTTTGATATTGAAATTCGATTGGGAGCCGGTGCCTTTGTTTGTGGAGAAGAAACAGCATTGATTGCTTCGATTGAAGGAAAGCGTGGAATGCCAAATCCAAGACCACCATTTCCAGCAGTTCGTGGAGTATGGGGGAAACCAACCGTCATCAACAATGTAGAAACCCTTGCTAATATTCCTCAAATTTTACTACGAGGAGCTAGTTGGTTTGCAAGTATTGGAACCGAACGTTCCAAGGGGACGAAAATATTTGCCCTTGGTGGAAAAATTGTCAATACAGGGCTTGTGGAAATTCCGATGGGAACAACGCTACGTGAAGTTATTTATGATATTGGTGGTGGTTGTCCAAATGGTAAAAAATTTAAAGCGGTGCAAACAGGTGGTCCAAGTGGTGGTTGCTTAACGGAAGAACATTTGGATACACCAATTGATTTTGATAATCTCGTTGCTTTGGGTTCAATGATGGGAAGCGGTGGTATGATTGTTATGGATGAAGACAATTGTATGGTCGATGTTGCGCGCTTCTTTATGGACTTTATCGTTGATGAATCCTGTGGAAAGTGTAGTCCATGTCGCGTGGGCAGCAAACGAATGTTAGAACTTTTGGAAGATATTTGTGAAGGACGTGGAACAATGGAAACCATCGCGGACTTGGAAGCTTTAGCTCCGATTGTTAAGGATGGAAGTCTTTGTGGTTTGGGTCAAACAGCAGCCAATCCCGTATTATCGACATTGAAGTTTTTCCGCGAAGAATATGTTGCCCATGTAACAGAAAAACGCTGTATTGCGAAAAACTGTAAATCGTTATTACATTACACAATCGACGCAGAGGCTTGTAAGAAATGTGGAATCTGCGCGAAAAACTGTCCGGGAAATTGTATCTCAGGTGTTCCAGGAAAAGAAGTTTATACAATCGATGCAGAAGCATGTTTAAAATGTGGTGTATGTTTGAACAAATGTCCATTCCATGCCATTACAATGGGTTAGGGGGTACTTATGGAATTCATTCAAGTTAAAATTAACAATGTACCAGTGAGTGTACCAAAAGGGTCAACGGTACTAGAGGCAGCAAAGTATGCCAATATTAATATACCGACCCTATGTTATTTAAAAGACTGTACCCAAAGTGGTGCTTGTCGTGTTTGTGTGGTAGAAGTAAAAAATGCTCGTAGTTTGGTTGCAAGTTGTGTCTATCCTACAAGTGAAGGAATGGAAATCTTAGTAAATAGTAAACGTGCTGTTGATGCACGACGCAATACCGTTGAATTGTTGTTGTCGAACCATTCCAAAGATTGTCTTACTTGTGTTCGTAATCAAACGTGCGAATTACAAAGTCTTGCAGATACGGTTGGTGCGGATGCGATGCGATTTACAGGGGCAAAAACCAAACCAAGTTTCGATGATCTAAGCGATGGTATTGTACGCGATACGAGCAAATGCGTGTTGTGTGGGCGTTGTGTTAATGTTTGTAACCAACAACAAGGCTTAGGGATTCTAGGTTATCAAGGCCGAGGGTTTGAAACCAAAGTAGCACCTATCCTCGATCAAAGTTTAAAGGATGTTAACTGTATCCAATGTGGACAATGTGTAATTTCTTGTCCTGTAGGAGCATTGAGTGAAAAACGCGAAGTTCATGATGTGATCTCTGCACTCAACGATCCAAACACGTTTGTGGTTGTGCAAACGGCACCAGCAATTCGTGCAAGTTTAGGGGAAGAGTTTGGGATGCCAATTGGAACTAGAGTTACAGGGAAAATGGCACAAGCACTAAAAATGATGGGCTTTGATCGCGTTTACGATACCAACTTTGCAGCGGACTTAACGATTATGGAAGAAGGTTATGAATTTTTACACCGTTTCTCCAATCAAATCAATTTACCGATGATTACATCTTGTTCTCCAGGCTGGGTGAACTATAT
Source organism: Erysipelotrichaceae bacterium (assembly GCA_051658525.1). Taxonomy (GTDB): domain Bacteria; phylum Bacillota_I; class Bacilli_A; order Erysipelotrichales; family Erysipelotrichaceae; genus JBOFMT01. The sequence continues at coordinate 13,914 of JBOFMT010000085.1, forward strand.
TGAAGGGGAATATAGTGAGTTGTTAGGACATCTTTCAAGTTGTAAATCTCCGCACATGATGTTGGGAAGTATTGTGAAAACACATTTTGCACAGAAAAATAAGTTGGATCCAAAACAGATCTATGTTGTGAGTATTATGCCATGTACAGCTAAAAAAGGAGAAAAGAATCGTCCAGAAACCTATGTGGATGGTTTGAAAAATATCGATGCCGTTTTAACAACGAGAGAATTAGGCGATATGATTAAAATGTATGGAATCGATTTTACTGCCTTACCTGATGCAGGTTTTGATGAAGACTTGTATGGGGAATATACGGGAGCTGGTGTTATCTTTGGGGTAACCGGTGGTGTTATGGAAGCGGCACTTCGTACCGTATATGAAAAAGTAACCAATGAAACATTAGAAAATGTTAACTTTAGTGTATGTCGAGGATTTGCTGGAGTAAAAGAAGCAAGCCTAGATTTAAATGGTCTAAAAGTAAATGTAGCCATTGCGCATTCGATGCAACATGCTAAACCATTGTTAGAACAAATCAAAGCAGGTACCTCGCCGTATCACTTTATCGAAATTATGGGCTGCCCTGGTGGTTGTATCAATGGGGGAGGACAATCGATTGTTCCAGCTCGCATTAAAAACTTAGGGGTGGATTACAAACAATTACGCGCGAATGCATTGTATGAGGAAGATGAGCGTTTAGTTACACGCAAGTCCCACGATAATACCCAAATACAAGCATTGTATACAGAATTCTTAGGTGAACCAAATTCACACCTTGCTCATGAAATCCTGCATACGCACTATAACAAAAAAGACCGCTTCCGTTTTTAGTTGAAAAGTGAAAAGGCTACTAACAAAAGATAGGTAGATCATACCTGTCTTTTTTTTCATTTGTCTTGCTGCCCTGTAACGGATTTTGTTGTGAGCTAAGGTGGCATTTATGATATAATAGGTGATATTATGAAGAAAAAATCATGTCATAAGGCATGTAATATAAGGAGTAACTATGAAACAAACGTGTCAAACGATACAAGGTTGGTTGGAGTTGCAAGTCGTAGGAGCAAGCGATAGCAATGCTTTGATTACCAATGTAGCAATCGATTCAAGAACCATCCAAGCTGGTGGTCTATATGTACCACTTCCTGGTGCAAATACCGATGGTCATAAGTTTATCGAACAAGCGATAGCCAATGGAGCGGTTGCCTGTTTTTGGAATCGAAATGAACCCAATCCACCAAAGGATATCTTTGTCCTCTTATGTGATAATGTTCAAATTGAATTACAACGCTTAGCGTTCTTATATCGTCAACAACTATCGGCTAAACTAATTGGAGTTACAGGAAGTAATGGTAAGACAAGTGTCAAAGATATGTTGATGGGAATGTTAAGTTTACATGGAAAAACACAAAAAACACAAGGTAACTACAACAATGAATTGGGTGTACCGTTAACCCTGTTACAATTTGATGAAGATATCGCTTATGGAATTGTGGAAATGGGAATGGAGCAGGCTGGAGAAATTGCCTTTTTAAGTGCAATGGTGCAACCTGATTATGCTATCATTACCAATGTTGGGAATGCCCATGTAGAAAATTTGGGAGGCTTGGAACAGATTGCCAAGGCAAAATTAGAAATTACCACAGGCTTAAAACCAAAGGGAACTATTTGGATCAATGGTTTGGATGAACATTTGATAAGACAAAGTCAAGAGATGGATCTTTCGGATTTTGAAGTAATCTATTATGGAAACCAAGAACCGTATCAGATTCATAACTTTACGCAGGATGAAAAGGGAATCCGTTTTGATACTGGTTTATATCCGACCATTCTCATCCCGATGTTAGGAGCGCATCAAGCACTGAATGCACTAGGCGCGTTGGGTGTTTGTAAAGCGGAAGGGGTTGCCTTTGAGCCTTTGCAAAAAGGCGTTTTACAAATGGAAGCAACGGGACTTCGCAATGAATTGCTCCATTTAGGCGATTGTATGATTTTAAACGATAGTTATAAAAGCAATCCGGAAAGTGCAATTGCAGCACTGCGCTTGTTTGATCAACTTCCTGCAAAAAAACGAATCGTTATTTTAGCGGATATGTTGGATTTGGGTGAAGCATCAGCTGACTTACACCGTAGGGTAGGACGTGCCATGGAATCAAGTCAGATTGATGTTGTGGTTACCTATGGTGAGATGGCGCGTTATATCGGTGAGGCTGCAAAGCCATATGTTGGTGAAGTAATAAGTTTTGAAGATAAAGCAGAATTGATTTCTTATGTAGTGCCATGGGCACATGAAACGGTTGCGATTCTTGTTAAGGGAAGTCGTGGAATGCGTTTAGAAGAAGTTGTTGCAGCAATGAAAGAAGAGGTAGCAAAAAATGGAAAAAATTAGAGTAGCAATCGTATTTGGAGGAAACTCAAGTGAATATGGTGTTAGTTTACATAGTGTAGCATCCGTTCTAACAAACATCGATCGAGAGCGATATGATGTATGTTTGTTTGGAATTACACGCCAGGGCGATATGTATCATTATCTAGGTGACATCGAAGCCATTGAAGCGGATACGTGGATGCAAAAAGAAGTCAAGAAAGCTACACTTTCCCTAAATCCAAGTGATCGCGGATTTATTGTTTGGGATCAAGCAGGCGTTCATGTAGAACAAGTGGATGTTGTGTTTCCTGTAATGCATGGGAAATTTGGAGAAGATGGTACCCTACAAGGTGCACTAGCACTATCGCAACTTCCTTTTGTAGGTTGTGATACCCTAAGTTCATCGGTTTCCATGGATAAACAATTTACGCATATTCTTTGTGAGGCGGCAGGCATTGCGATGGCACCTTACCAATGTGTCATCCAACAACCCGATTTAGATTTTGAACAATGTTATCAAGATGCGGTTGCAGCCCTAGGTTTACCAATTTTCATCAAACCTGCAAATGCTGGTTCAAGTTATGGAATTAGCAAGATCCGTGATTATGAAGGTTTTGTAGCGGGAATGGAAGCAGCATTTCAACATGACCCTAAAGTATTGTTAGAAACAACGATTAGTGGTTTTGAAGTAGGTTGTGCAGTATTAGGAAATGATACGCTCATCGTAGGAGAAGTGGATGAAATTGAAACACACCGTGATTTCTTTGATTTTGAAGGAAAATATGAAATGAGTGATTCTAAAATTCATTGTCCTGCTCGTATTTCATCAGAAATAAAAGCTGAGGTACAACGCCGTGCTCAAATCGTTTACCGTGCACTTGGATGTAGTGGATTCTCACGTGTTGACTTTTTCTTAGATGATGAACAAAATATCGTGTTCAATGAGCTGAATACCATTCCAGGTTTCACAGCGCATTCTCGCTATCCAAGTATGATGAAAGCGATTGGGATTGATTTCACCTCACTTATTGATCGTTTGATTCAATTGGCATTGTTGGGATAAGACGATGAATTGCCGAAATAAGGAGACTGCTTGGTTGGAAATCGATTTGTCTAAGATTGAACATAATGTAAAAGAAGTTTCCCGCTTGATTCCTGCGACATCGAAGATCATGGGGATTGTGAAAGATAATGCCTATGGACATGGTGATGTGGAAGTTGCGCAAGCGATGGAAGCAAATGGTGTTGACTTCTTTGGTGTTAGTAGTATGGAAGAGGCCGTGCGTCTTCGCAAGGCGGGCATTTCTGCTAATATCTTAATCTTAGCTTATAGTCCAATCGCACAAGTGGAACAGCTAAAAACGTACAATATCATTCAAACAATCGTTTCACTCGAACATGCAATAGCACTTGATACCTGGGCAAAGCAACATCAAACCAAGCTTTCCTGTCATCTTAAAGTGGACACGGGTATGGGGCGTGTTGGTGTTCGTTATGTGGAAGGTGATAAACGCGTAGATGAAATTCTAGCGATTTATCAGCTCGAACATTTGCATGTAGAAGGGGTATTCTCCCATTTTAGTGTGAGTGATGATTTAGCTGAAGAGAATATAGCCTATACGAGAAATCAAATTGTATTATATGAGGAAGTATTGGCAATGCTTGCTGCACATCAAATTCCCAAACAAATCACCCATCTACAAAATAGTTATGGAATCTTAAATTATCCAGAACTAAGCTATGACTATGTAAGACCAGGTTTATTGCATTTAGGACTTACAAGTGATATTGATATTCCCATTCAACACCCTGTTAATTTCCAACCGATTATGGAAGGAAAAGCCATGGTTACCATGGTAAAAGAAGTGCGAGCAGGTTCTAGTATTTCTTATGGACGTAACTTTATTGCACCGGATACGATGCAAGTAGCGACACTTGGCATTGGTTATGGGGATGGCTATCCTCGTAGCATGAGCAACAAAGGTGCGCACGTGTTACTACATGGTGTATACTGTGAGGTAATTGGGAATATTTGTATGGATCAAATATTAATCGATGCGCGCGGTGTAAAGGTACAAGTAGAAGATGTGGTTACATTATTTGGTCAAGAGGGAACGCATAGCTTACCCATAGATCAAATCGCTCAAAAAGCGAATACGATTAATAATGATATCTTATGTATGTTGAACACGCGGTTACCAAGATACTACAAATAAGCTGGAAGCAGCTTATTTTTTTAAAGGAGAAGTACGATGTGGAAAGTTTCAAATATTAAAATAGAATTACAAGCGGATACTGAAGCTAAGTTACAACAAGAAGTTGCGAAGAAACTAGGTTGTAAACCACAAGAGCTTTTGGAATTAAAGATTGTAAAAAAATCAATCGATGCGCGTAAAAAACCGGAGATTTACTTTAACTATACCGTACATGTAGCGACCAAACGCCAAGGTAAACCAAAAAAAGATGTAAGTTTCATTGAAGAGAAGCCGTATCAATTTCCAATACCACAAAGTAAACCCGAACACCCACCGATCGTGGTTGGGTTTGGTCCAGCGGGTATGATGGCGGCTTTGATGTTAGCGCAACAAGGAATGTGCCCCATTGTGTTTGAACGCGGTGGTGATGTTAGTGATCGTGTCAGCGCAATTGATGAATTTTGGAATCATGGAATCCTTGATCCGGAGTGTAATGTGCAATTTGGAGAAGGTGGAGCAGGTACGTTTAGTGATGGGAAACTCACTGCGCGTAGTAAAGATGAAAAAGCTGTTCGGATGTTAGAAGAGCTCGTCAAGGCTGGAGCACCGAAAGAAATCTTATATGAGGCACATCCGCATATTGGAACAGATCGCTTACGCGATGTCGTGGTCAATATTCGTAAAACGATACTTGCTCTTGGTGGTAAGATTTGTTTCCGCTCCCGCGTTGATGCATTACTCATAGAGGATGGTGAAGTACGCGGTGTCGATGTCAATGGAGTAGCGCATCGTAGTTGTGGTGTTATTTTAGCTATCGGTCACTCTGCACATGATACGTTTACTTGGTTGCATGAGTCAGGAATCGACATGGAGGCAAAACCGTTTGCGGTTGGACTACGTGTGGAACAATTTCAAACACACATAGATCGCATTCAATATGGTGAACATGCCAATCATCCTGCATTAAAATCGGCGGAGTATCGGATGGTTCATACGGCTAGCAATGGCCGTGGTGTCTATTCTTTTTGCATGTGTCCTGGAGGGTATGTAGTCGCAAGTGCTTCGAGTGAACATAGTGTTGTCACCAATGGGATGAGTGAGTATGCTCGTGATGGCGAGAATGCAAATGCAGCATTACTAGTACAAGTGTCACCAAAGGATTTCGGTCACCATCCGCTCGATGGAATGCGATACCAACAAGCATTAGAGCGTCATGCGTTTCTACTAGGTGGAAGTAACTACAAAGCTCCAGCACAACGCGTGGTAGACTTTATCGCAAACAAAGCATCAACACAGTTTGGTCAGCTTTGTCCAACCTACTCAAATGGTGTTCTACTTACCAATCTACAACCATTGTTTTCTGATGAGCTCAACCAAGCCTTGGTGGAAGGCTTACAAGGCTTTGATAAACAAATGCCAGGCTTTATCAATGAGGATGCTATTCTAACGGGAGTAGAGACGCGTAGCTCCTCTCCGTTGCGGATCAATCGTTTGAATGGTAATTTGTTTTCATCAAGTGTAAAATATCTCTATCCATGTGGTGAAGGGGCAGGATATGCCGGTGGTATTGTATCAGCTGGTGTCGATGGTATTCGATGCGCAGCAGCACTGGTCTTTGCCCTAGAGGGAGAGATAGAGGATGAAAAAAACACTACGAGAATTTAAAGATTTTTTGATTCGCGGTAACGTTGTCGATTTGGCCGTTGCTGTGATTATTGCTGGTGCCTTTGGTAAAATTGTTGCAAGTTTAGTAGCAGACATCATTATGCCACTCATTGCAGCGCTTATCGGAGTTCCAAGTTTTACCGATTTGGCATGGAGCGTGGTTAGAGGAAGTGAAACCATCTTGATTCCTTATGGAAACTTTATTCAAACCATCGTTGATTTCGTCATCATTGGTTTGGTACTGTTCTTGCTTGTGAAACTCATTACGGCTACACGTAAAAAAGTCGAAGAAGTTCCAGCAGGTCCAAGTGCAAGTGAAGTTTTACTTACTGAAATTCGTGATTTGTTGAAAGATCAAAACAAATAACACAAACAAAAGCCATAAGCTCGATGAAAAAGCTATGGCTTTTTGTTATTTTTGCTGTTAAGTTGTTAAGAAAATATTCGTGTTTGGGCAACTAGTTGGACACAAGAAAGTAAAATAGTGTAAAGTTATAGGGAAAGTAGAGGTAAGTAGATGGAAGAACTTTTGGATGTTATTGTTGTAGGGAGTGGACCTGCTGGTTGTTCCGCTGCAATCAATGCAAGGGTAAGAAATAAAAATGTTAAAATGTTTGGATACAAACATTTGAGTAATAAACTAATCAAAGCACATCGTATTGATAATTATTTAGGTCATTACGGTGTTACCGGAACAGAGTTAAAAGCCGATTTCGATACGCATTTAGCTGCAATGGGCATTGAAGTGATCGAAGAAAAAATTACTGCTATTTATAGCAATGGCGATCAGTTTATGGTCATTGGTGCAAATCAAATGTATCATTCAAAAACCGTAGTTATTGCTGGTGGAGTCGATTTAGGAAAACAAATTGAAAACGAACTTGCATTACTAGGAGCAGGTGTGAGTTATTGTGCTACTTGTGATGCGATGTTATATCGTGGAAAAGATGTTGCCATCATTGGGTATAATGAAGAAGGTGAACACGAGGCAAACTTTGTAGCGGAAATTGCGAATAAAGTTTACTATATTCCTGTAAACAGTAAACCAAGTATTTTGCATGACAGTGTTACGATTGTACAAGATATACCAAGAAAAGTGGTAGGTACAAAATTTGTGGAAGGGTTAGAACTGAAAACACAAACGCTTACGGTTGATGGTGTCTTTATTTTACGTGATAGTGTAGAACCAGGCCAGCTTATGGCAGAGCTAGAAATCGACAACAAACACATCAAAGTTGGTCGTTTGATGGATACTAGCGTCCCTGGTGTCTTTGCAGCTGGTGATGTGGTTGGTCGTCCTTATCAATACATCAAAGCAGCAGGAGAAGGTTTGATTGCTGGGTTGAGTGCTGCAGACTATATTGATCGTCAAAAATTAAAAAAATAAGCTAAATGAATGATGGTACTAAGGTTGCCATCTTTTTTTATCTAACAGGCAAAAGAAGGCGATATTTTACATTTATTTTGTGATTAGATGTTTTTAATTTTGTAAAAATATGGTTAAATAAAAGTAGAAGTATTCCTTTCACATAAAATGCACCGGGGGTCGTTATGCAAGAAAATACATATCATGAATGGATGGATCGATTGCTAACAGCTCCAAAGTTTTCCATTCCAATCGAAGAAATCAAAACCTTGAAATGGACGATTATTTTAGAAACAACCAAAGCCAGTGATGCAACTGTCCTTGCGAAAAATTATTTACTTCTCAATGGGATTGAGTATTACCTGTCCAACGATTTAGGAAAAGTAAAAAATTTAGATTGGATAGCAACAAACTTATCAAAACAAGAACATCTCTTAAAAGGCTATGTAACTTTTTTTAGTGCCCTTTGTGCTTTGGAACAAAAACATGCATTGCGCTTTCACGAGGAGATTCAACTCGTTATCGATGATCTTACCTTATCGGCAAAGTGTAAAATACAGTGTGTATTTCGTGCCTTTAGCAACCATGCGACCGACTGGCTAAGTGAAGAAGTACGTTACAACTTACTGCTTGCATATAGTAAACTTGTCACAACGTGTGATGTAAACGATGCTGCTCGGCTCTATAGCGATTTGGGGTCTTTATGGGTAAGACGCATGGAAAACGTAAGTATTGGAATGTACTATTATGAACAAGCTTGGACATTTGTTGATGGTGATCCCAATGTTATGGCGCGTATTGCTATTTTAAAGAGTGGAGCTTATCTTTATTTTCAGCAGATAGAACAAGCGTTAGAAAACTTTAACGAGATTGATGCACTGTTGGATCACCCACACTTATTACCCTTTGTTGAGGTCCAATTTTTATCAATTTATATGGAATTAGCTTGCTTAGCGAAACGCGAGCAATTGATGGAACAAATAAAGCTACGGTTAGAAGCTTTGCTTGATGCGCATGCCGATCAACAAAGTCAATTGATGTTGTCCTATCTCTCAGCACTAGGACGCTATTATCAGTACCACAAAGATGTGGAATCGCTCCATGGTGTGCTTCAATTCTGGAAACATTTTGAAACACAAGTATCGATTCAAATCTTCTATAATGCGACGGTACTTTATCTTGAGTTAGAGTTGGAATACTATTTATTCCTACAAGATTTTAAACAAGCGAAAACAATGGCACTCGCTTATTTAGCTTATGCTAGTGAACATAATTCTCGTTGGGATTTACGAAAAGCTTACCAGTGGTTGAGTCAATTGGAACAAACAAATGGTGATGTGGAACAAGAAGCACTGTATCGAAGAAAGTACATACAATCACTAAGTGAGTGGAAACGTGGACAACATAAATTATATACACAACTGTTGTTGGATGAAACGGGCGTTGCTTTGTTACAACAACGGATCAAAGAGCAAAAGAGTGAACGAACGATGTTGCATTCACTAGCCAATACGGATGTGTTAACAGGCTTGTTTAATCGGAGATATTTAAAGTATTATCGTAAGACTAAATTGAATGAACTGCAAACTTATGGGTTATTGATGATTGATATCGATTATTTTAAGCAATACAATGATGCCTATGGACATTCCATGGGTGATGCTGCCTTGATGCGAGTGAGTCGTGTTTTACGATATGCAACCAAACGTGAAGATGTACGCATCTTTCGCTATGGCGGAGAAGAGTTCTTATTAATTGTTCAAGTAGAAACAAAAGCGCAATTAGCTCATGTTGCCCAAGGGATTCAAGCAGCAATGTTACAAGAACAAATCGAACACAAACATTCTCCCTTCCAACAAAATATGACGCTTTGTATTGGAATGAGTATGAAACCAAAAGTATCAAATAAAACGTACATGCAAGTCTTGAGTCAATGTGATGATGCATTGTATCTAGCAAAAAAAGAGGGACGAAATTGTATTCGTTCAATTGATTGGAGGGATTAGATGCATCACTTATTCTTCGAACTAGAGATTACCTTGTATTTATTGATGACAAAAAAAGAGCTTCAACAACTAAAAAAAGAAATCTCGGTCATGGAGATATCTGCTCAGTATCGAGCATATCTTGATTTGTTGTTATCGATGCATGAATTTGGTGATCCAAAGTCCATCCAAACCCAGTTACTAGCGTTATTAGCAAGTATGGATGATGAACATGTTGCTATGTTAATTCGAAATCGGTTGCTACTCATTGAAAATGTACTGGATCAAAACAAGCAACGAGTCTATGCCTTGGTGGAGGCAAATGAACAGTATTTAACAAGCCAACAGGATGAGCGTTATCATGTAATGCATCATTTGACGATGATACGGATGGATCGCTATTATCCGCTGAATACCGTTCAACATCATCTTCAAGCACTTGTTCTCATTAACGATCAAAGTTATGCTGCTTATCCAAGAGTGCATGCGAAAGTAGATTTACAACTTAGTCTTTCTTATATCGTGCATCAACATGATATTGTTGAGGGCTTGCAATACATGTTACATAGCCTAGAGAACTTTATCGCTTCCAACCATACGTTGGGTACGGTATTAACACAAAATTATATTGGTGGCATCTACTGCGATAAACTTAGAAATTATCAAGAAGCATTGCGGTATTTAAAGCCAAACTTAGACTTATTAGTACGCAATGATTGCGAGGTCGAGCTAAAACTTATGAGCAATCAAGTGTTGATTCCCATGTTGGAATCGTACTTACAATTAGGTGATAATAAAGCGGCTAACGAGGTGTTTCAAGCATTTCAAACGTACAACCAAACGCTACAGCCACTGGATAGTAGTGATGTGATGCAAATTTCACGTTACTTTACCTATAAGATGGAAAGTGTGAAACGCATGCGAGAAACTCATTTTTTTGATTCTGTATTTGCTTTTTACCAATCCCTATCAAACTATGTCTTTACGATGTATACCCACATTGATGTTCATATTTTCTTGTTTACCATGCACTGTGCGTTGGAAAACAACCAATATGAGCGAGCAAAACAAGTATACGAAGAACAAGCTATAGTTTGGAAACGCTATGGTTGCAAATATGAATTTGAGGCGGTATCGGCTTTGGCAAACTATGCATACGAACATCAACAATATGAGCTTGCAGCAAAATGGTATCAACTAGCCGAAGGATTGTTACACGAAGATTTAGCTAGTTCGCTAGATGAAAATCGTTTGGAACACCTGCATAAAACCAATGAGTGGGAAATCGGCCAAGAAGTATTGACTGAGTTAACACTGACCAATAGTGAAATTGAAGAGTCGAGTCATACCGATCATTTAACGAAGCTGTACAATCGTAGGTACTTGAAAAAAATCGTTGATACCAACCAAGTGCACGCCTCAATTGGATATTTACTCATCGATGTGGATTACTTTAAAGCTTATAATGATCATTATGGTCACTTAGCAGGAGATCGGGTCTTACAACAACTAGGAGAAGTGCTTGCTCGTTTTAATAACAATGAGGACCAATTTGTTTTTCGATATGGTGGGGAAGAATTTTTGATTTTTGCCATTGATAAAACAGCGGAGGAAATGACAACACTAGCAACAAAGATTCAAAACTGTGTCGTGGATTTGGATATCCCACATGCACATTCTTTGGTTCGCGAGCATTTAACTATTTCCCTAGGCTTAGTATTGGCACATCACCAATGTAGGAGTGACTCAAAGGATTTGATCCCATTAGCAGATATTGCGTTGTATCAAGCAAAAGAATTTGGTAGAAATCAATACCAGTGGTTTAAACAACCTGCTTAAAGGTTGTTTTTTTATTCTTATCGTCAAAATAAACTCTTTTTTTTGATGTGATAAAATGGAGAAGAAATGAGGTGAAACCCATGAAAAAACAACAAATTGGTATTGTTGGTATGGGTGTGATGGGAGCAGCCATTGCACAAAATTTTGCACGACAAGAATGGCGTGTAGCTATCTACAATCGAAGTCTGGCAAAAGCAACGCAAGTAGCAACAAAAGATCCAGAACATTTACAGGCATATTCCACACTTTCAGCCCTAGCGCAAGCACTTACTAGTCCTAGAGTCATCTTGCTGATGGTCAATGCAGGTGAGGTTGTTGATGAAGTGATTGAGCGTTTACTACCGGAGTTAGAAGCAGGGGATATAATTATTGATGGAGGAAACTCACACTATGAAGATAGTGAACGTCGGTTTCTAAGTCTAAAAGAACAAGGCATTTCCTTTTTGGGAATGGGTGTATCTGGAGGTGAGCAAGGGGCATTGCTTGGACCTAGTATGATGGTGGGAGGCAGCAAGCAAGCTTATGAGCAAGTAGCTGGTATGTTAGCTAGTGTAGCATCACAAGTGAATCAAAGTGCATGTGTTGGGTATTTTGGAACAGGTGGAAGTGGCCACTTTTTAAAAATGGTACATAACGGTATTGAGTATGCAATGATGCAACTCATTGCTGAATGTTACACGATTCTATCTCAATACACCAAACAAAGCCCACAAGCGTGTGTTACATGGTTTCAACGATGCAATTCTGGATTGATGGCAAGTTATCTTCTTGATATTAGTGAACAAATCATCGGGTTCAAAGAATTGGATGGAAGTTCGCGTTTGGAACACATTGGAGGCTTTGTAGATCAAAAGGGCACAGGAAAGTGGAGTGTACTTGCTGGTGTCAACTTGAAGAGTGATGTGAGTCTACTCGCTACAGCCTTACAAGCTCGTAATCGGACTTCACTACAAAACGGAGTTGAAACAAAAGTCACCAAAATGCTTGATGTGAGCGTATTAGAACAGTTGCAAGCTGCCTATACGGCAGCGACACTACTTATATATAAACAAGGCTTTGATTTGTTAGAACAAGCAAAACAAACCTATGGCTATACCTATTCTCTAGCTGAAATTGGCCGTATTTTTCAAGGTGGTTGTATCATTCAAGGTGCACTGATGCAAACCCTAGCACAAGCCGGAAATGATAGCCTAACCGCATTTATGCAGGAACCAAACATTCAGAGTGCTTTTGAAACAGCGTATCCCGCTTTAAAAGCGATTGTCCTTGCAAGCATGGAGCAAGATTGTAGTTTACCCCTCTTACAAGGTTGTTATCTCTATGTGTTACAAGATAACGATCGAATGTTGCAAACCAATCTCATTGCTGCACAACGCGATTTGTTTGGAGCTCATACGATTGTAGATAAGGCGAGTGGACAAAGAATTCATTTGGAGTGGGAACAATGATGGAAAAGGCGATTGTAATTTTTGGTGCGACCGGTGATTTAACCTATCGAAAACTAATGCCAGCCTTGTTTGGTTTATTTCAAACACATCAAGTAGATATTCCAATCATCGCAGTGGGAAGACGTCCCTATCATGATGCAATGTATCAAGAACAAGTATATCTTTCCTATATAAAAAACAATGCATTGCCTCCACGTTCTCAGTGGGAAGCGTTTGTAGAACGAATTTCCTATGTGCAAATGGACTTACAACAACCCGAGCAATTTCTACATTTGGAACAATACTTACAAACGCATGTGGGTACGCGCCAATGGTTGTTTTATTTGGCGTTATCTCCTGATCTCTTTGAATCGGTGTGTATGGGTTTTTCGCATTGTAAACTTTGCGCACAACAACATATTGTGCTCATCGAAAAACCCTTTGGTCAATCGAAAGCACATGTAGCTCGCATCAACGACGCTTTAGAGTCGACGTTTGGAAAACAAAATATATATCGTATCGATCACTATCTAGGAAAAGAAATGATCCAGACGATTACTGCCCTTCGCTTTTCTAATCCTTTTTTTGAAACACTATGGAACAATGAGGGGATTGAGCGAGTGGAAATTATCGCATTCGAAACACTTGGAGTAGAAACACGTGGCGATTATTACGATCATCATGGTGCCATGAAAGATTTTGTACAAAACCATCTGTTTCAATTGTTAACTCTATTATTTATGGAAGAACCGGCGACCCTAAAGGATATCAAAGCGGAACAAAGTAGTGTATTATCCCATTTGCAACAACCAACAAATTTACTGCTTGGACAATATGAAGGTTATACCCAAGAACCACATGTCAATCCGAATAGTCGTACTGAAACCTTTGTATGTATGGATGTTCGTCTTGATTTACCTCATTTAAATCAGATACCGATACGCCTACTAAGTGGAAAAGCGATGAGGGATAAACTCACGATGATTGAAGTTGTATTTAAATCCAAACAAAATGGTCTCTATCAAAATGCTAGTGCACCTAGGTTACAAATTCAGATATTTCCAGATGAAGGGGTTAACTTTCAATTTAATGTGAAAGAAATCAATATGGATAAATTGCATCCGGTAGCTTTAACCTATTGCCAATCTTGTGATCTAACTTACCATGCGCAAAGTTTAGAAGCGTATGAGCGCTTACTATTGGATGCGTTACAGGAAAAAGATACCTTATTTACCGCCTATAGCTTTGTTGCTCAAAGCTGGGAGTATATGGATCTTTGTAGACAAAGCATGGAAACTTCACCCCTTGTGATTTATCCAAGGGCGAGTCGTTTGGAAGATATTTTTGAACTTGGAAAACAGTTGGAAAAAGACGATAAAAATTAATTTTATTTCTTGTTGACAGGGGGCTATCCCAATGGTATTATATATGGGCACCAACGCGATGGGCCTGTAGCTCAGGTGGTTAGAGCGCACCCCTGATAAGGGTGAGGTCGTTGGTTCGAGTCCATTCAGGCCCACCATTGCAACAAGTAAACACTCCTAGTGAGTGTTTTTTTTATCTACTTAAACCAAAAGGATAAAAAAAGACACACGTCATAGAATCCGTGTGTCGATCTTCGTTGATTGCTCAACTTGTGTGTAATTGCAATCTCATTGTACAATACGAAAACACTAGAAGTAAAGAGGAATGCTAGTATCACACAATTTCACAAACCGGAAGTTTTTATGTACATTTTTCTTTACATCATTTTCCATCTATGATATTCTCAATAAGAGCTAAAATGTTCTCCGCAGGTTGGAGGGCATTTTTTTTTATTTACAAGGAGGGTAGACATGACAAAGTATATTTTTGTGACTGGCGGTGTAGTCAGTGGAATTGGGAAAGGTATTGTAGCGGCCTCTTTGGGGCGTTTATTAAAGGATGCAGGATTGAAGGTATTTATGCAAAAGTTCGATCCATATTTAAATGTTGATCCAGGTACGATGTCACCGTTGCAACATGGTGAAGTGTTCGTAACGTACGATGGTGCAGAAACCGATTTGGATTTGGGACACTATGAGCGTTTTATTGATGAAGAGTTGGATATCAATGCCAATATTACAACGGGTAAGATTTACTCTACTGTGATTGAAAAAGAGCGACGTGGGGAATACTTAGGAGCAACGGTACAGGTGATTCCACATATTACAGATACAATCAAAGCCAAAGTATACGATGGTGCACACCATAACGATGCGGATGTTGTTATCACGGAAATCGGTGGTACGGTTGGGGATATTGAATCGCAACCATTTTTAGAAGCGATCCGCCAGGTATATCGTGAACAGCCGCGTGGAAATGTTTTGTTTATCCATACGGTATTGATTCCAAAAATTCCAAGTAGTAATGAATATAAAACAAAGCCAGCACAACATAGCTATAAACAACTACTAAGCTTTGGGATTCGTCCAAGCATACTTGTTACCCGTTGTGAAGGGGACATGGATGAGGATATGAAGAAAAAGCTTGCGATGTTCTGCGATGTGGAAGATCGTGCGATTATTGAAAGCCGCAACGTTGATATCCTATACGAATTGCCACTGAAACTAAAAGAGCAAAACTTTGATACGCTAGTTATGGAATACTTAGCAATTAACAATCGTGAGAGTGATGTTAGCGTTTGGTCGGCAATGGTACAAAAAGCCAAACATCCAAACCATGAAGTTACGATTGCACTAGTTGGGAAATACGTATTGTTACATGATGCTTATTTATCCGTAGTGGAAAGTTTAACGTTTGCTGGATATGAGAATAGTGCAAAAGTAAATATTAAGTGGGTGGATTCCGAAGCTTTGGAATCGCAGGATCCAAAAGAGGTATTTGCTGATGTTGATGGGATTTTAGTTCCTGGTGGTTTTGGTCATCGTGGAGTAGATGGAAAAATCTTAGCCATTCAATATGCACGTGAACAGCAAATTCCTTTCTTAGGTATTTGTTTGGGTATGCAAACAGCAGCGATTGAATTTGCTCGTAATGTATTGGGGTATTCCAATGCAAATAGTGCTGAATTTGATGGAGCAAGTCCACATCAAATCATTACGTTAATGGATGAACAAGCAAACGTAGTGAATTTGGGTGGAACGATGCGTTTGGGTAATTATCCATGTATGTTGAAACAAGGTTCCCTAGCGAATACACTTTACGAACAATCCTCTATTTTTGAACGTCATCGTCACCGCTTTGAATTCAATAATGTATATCGTAAAGAAATGGAAGCAGCAGGGCTTGTGTTCTCTGGAGTAAGTCCAAGTGGTCTACTTGTGGAAATCATTGAGTACCCAGCCCATCCATACTTTATTGCAGCACAGTTCCACCCGGAATTTAAATCAAGACCAACCAAACCACATCCATTGTTTGTAGGGCTTGTTGCAGCAGCATTAAAAGCAAAAACAGGTGAGGGAAGCAAATAGTCCCTTGCATCAAAAGATAAAAAAAGAGTTGCAATTCTACCAATAATGAGTAAAATATAGGTAGGTCCTTTAACTCAGTCCAGAGAGGCTGATAAGGTAACACATAAACAACTGTTTAAAGGTCCTTTTGCGCATGCAATTGGACCTTTTTTATAGGACCTAGAAAGAGGAACCTATGAATCTATTCACAATGCAGGATTTATCAAATGCGGAAATCATGGAACTGATCCAACGGGCCAAGTTTTTCGCGTCAAACAAAGATTGGACGCTTCCCAACCGTGTGGTGATGGCCAATCTTTTTTTTGAGCCGAGTACGCGAACACAATATTCATTTGAAATGGCGATGCATGGTTTGGGGATAGACGTTACTAGTTTCAATGCGAATAATTCATCTTTAAGTAAAGGAGAAAGCCTCTACGATACGGTGAAGACCTTTGAAGCGTTGGGATACGATGGTGTTGTCATCCGTCATCCAGAAACACGCTACTTTGAACAATTGGAAAACATAAAAATGCCAATGATCAATGGAGGGGATGGCTCAGGAAATCATCCGAGTCAATGTTTATTGGATTTATATACAATTTATGAGGAATTTGAGCGCTTTGAAGAATTGCGTGTGGTCATTGTTGGTGATATCAAACATTCACGCGTTGCTAAGTCTAATTACGAAGCTTTAACAAGACTTGGTGCAAATGTAGTGATGAGTGGGCCAGCGGAATTGCAAGATCCACAGTTTCCATACCTTGCAATCGATGAGGCGATTGCGCAAGCGGATGTGGTGATGTTGCTTCGCATTCAGCTAGAGCGACATAGTACAACCTTATCAATGAGCAAAGAAATGTATTTACAACAATTTGGTTTGAATATCGAACGTGCAAATGCCATGCAACCCCATGCGATTATCATGCATCCAGCACCGATGAATCGTGATGTGGAAATTGCAGATGCAATCGTAGAATCAAAACAATCACGAATTTTCAAACAAATGGAAAACGGAGTATATATGCGAAAGGCGATGATCGAAAAGGTGCTAGGATATGCTAATTAAAAATGCAAAGGTTTGGAAAGACAATAGCTTTCAAGATATTGATGTAGTCATTAAAGATGGTGTGTTTCATGCTTTTGGAGAAGGGTTAAGCGCAGATGAAGTGATCGATGCAAAAGGTTGTGCCTTGTTGCCAGGGCTAATCGATGTGCATGTTCACTTAAGAGAACCAGGTAATACAAAAAAAGAAACCATTCATACCGGAACGATGGCCGCTTTAGCTGGAGGGTTTACCACAGTGGCCGCCATGCCCAATACAAATCCAGTGCCCGATTGTAGTGAGGTTGTTGTTCCTTACTTAACGTTATTAGCAGAGCATGCACATTGTCATGTCTTAGCCTATGGGGCATTAACCAAAGGGTTGAATGGGAAAGAACTCGTTGATTATGCAGCGTTAAAACAATATGGAATTCAAATATTCTCCGATGATGGTAAAGGGGTTCAAATGGGGGAAGCAATGCGTGATGTCATGCAACAAGCAAAAGCTGCTGATGTTATGGTTGTCGCACATTTAGAAGATGAAGCAGTACTAAAAGCGGGGGCTTGTGTACATGAAGGAATTATTGATAAGCGTCTTGGTTTAGTGGGGATGAGTGGACGTAGCGAATACGAACAAATGGAACGTGATCTTGCGCTGGTACGCGAATGGAAAACCGATTATCATGCATGCCATTTAAGTTGCAAGGAAAGTGTGGCACTATTGGCACAAGCCAAAGCAGAAAACTTACCGGTAAGTGGAGAAGTGTGTATCCACCATCTCTTATTAAATGAAGAGGATGTTCTTGGTACGAATTGGAAGATGAATCCACCATTAAGAAGCAAAGAGGACCAAGCTGCTTTACTTGCGAGTTTGCAAACGGGTGTGATGGATATGATTGTAAGTGATCATGCACCCCATACGCAATTAGAAAAGAGTCTACCAATGGAGCAAGCTCCATTTGGAATTGTAGGTTTGGAAACGAACTTTCCACTCGCATATACCTATTTAGTAAAAACAGGAATGATAACAATGGAACGATTGATGGCATTGATGAGTGAAAACCCAGCCAAACGCTTTGGGTGTAAAAACAAAGGCCGCATTGAACTTGGTTATGTTGCTGATTGCTTCTTAGTAGATTTAGAAAAAGAAATAACGATTGATAAAGAAGCTTTCTTATCAATGGGGAAAAATACACCATTTGATGGTTGGAAGGTATTTGGGGATGTGCAAACGACCCTAGTAGAAGGAAAGGTTGGGTATAGTAAATGATACGATATTTAGTGCTAGAAGATGGCAGTTATTTTGAAGGGGAAGCGGTTGGATATGACGCGTTTCAAATTGGAGAGTTGGTATTCAATACCGGAATGAGTGGATATCAGGAAGTTATTTCCGATCCAAGTTATCATGCACAAATCGTTACGTGTGCATTTCCATTAACTGGAAATTATGGGGTAACGACAGCGCATAGTGAAAGCTTGCAATGTGAAGCGTTCGGTATTGTTGTCAATGAAATGGAAACAAGTGTGTGTGGAGATTTTGATTTGTTCTTAAAATTGCATAAAGTACCAGGGATTAAATTTATCGATACGCGTATGTTGGTACGTAAGATTCGTAGCCACGGTGTCATCAAAGCGAGCTTTGCAAACAGTTTAGACGAAGTACCTGCTTTGGTGGAAACGTTACAAACAACAACACTCAAAGATCAAAGTGTTGCAAGTGTCGCAAGTAAAAAACCATATTTGGTTCCTAACAATGGCATGAAGGTTGGATTAATGGATTTTGGAGTAAAAACAAACATCATCCGTGAATTAAATAAACTTGGTTGTGAAATCTTGGTATTACCTCCAACGACAACCTATGATGAAATTATGGCCTTACAACTAGATGGTCTTGTATTAAGTAATGGTCCAGGGGATCCAAAAACAAATGCAGAGACAATTGCGATGATTTCTAAACTGGATAACTTACCAATCTTTGGTATTTGTTTGGGACACCAAATCATTGCGCTAGCACATGGTGGTGATACGCAAAAGTTAAAGTTTGGACACCGTGGAATCAATCACCCGGTATTAAATATCGCAACCAATCGCGTAGAAATCACCTCTCAAAATCATGGTTATGCGGTTTTAGAAGCTAGTATTCAAGAAAACTTTACCGTAACGCACATTTCTTTAAATGATCGTTCGATTGAAGGATTAGCACATAAAACGTTACCAATTTTCTCAGTACAATATCACCCAGAGAGTTCACCAGGACCTCATGATTCACAATACTTGTTTACTCAATTTATCGAAGTAGCGAAAGGATTTAAGTATGGCAAAGCGTAAGGATATCAATAAAATTTTAGTAATCGGGAGTGGCCCGATTGTCATTGGACAAGGTGCAGAGTTTGACTATGCAGGAACACAAGCGTGTTTAACACTACGTAATGAGGGATATGAAGTTGTGCTAATCAACTCCAATCCAGCTACAATCATGAGTGACACCAGTGTTGCGGATAAAGTTTATTTAGAACCACTGGATTTGGAATTTGTAAAGACGGTCATCATCAAAGAACGCCCAGATGCTGTTTTAGGTAGTTTGGGTGGACAAACGGCTTTGAACTTGGTTGTAGAACTAGCAAACTGCGGTTGGTTAGAAAAATACAATGTGGAAATTTTAGGATCTAGCTTACAAGCGATTGAAGAGAGTGAAGACCGTGAGTTGTTCCGTAATTTAATGCAAAAACTAGAACAACCCATCCCAGAAAGTACCATCGTAACAACAGTAGCAGAAGCGGTTGCCTTTGGAGAAGCTACAGGCTATCCTCTTATCATTCGTCCAGCCTTTACGCTTGGAGGAAGTGGTGGTGGAATTGCTGCTGATGAAACGGAACTAAAAGCAATTTGTGCCAATGGATTAAAGCAATCACCAAAACATCAATGTTTGATCGAACAAAGTATTGCTGGTTGGAAAGAAATTGAATACGAAGTAATGCGTGATCAAAATAACAATGCCATCGTAGTTTGTAACATGGAAAATATCGACCCAGTCGGAATCCACACAGGAGACTCCATTGTAGTAGCACCAAGTTTAACAATTTCAGATCAATCACACCAAATGTTGCGTGATGCAAGTTTAACCATTATTCGCGCCTTGAAAATCAATGGGGGATGTAACGTACAATTAGCATTGCACCCAGATGGAGAGCAATACTGTGTCATTGAAGTAAACCCTCGTGTTTCTCGCTCTAGTGCACTTGCAAGTAAAGCGACAGGATATCCCATTGCGAAGATTGCAAGTTTGATTGCTGTAGGTTACTCCCTAGATGAAATCTTAAATCCAATTACCAAAACAACATACGCAAGCTTTGAACCAACACTAGACTATGTAGTATGTAAGTTCCCACGCTTCGCGTTTGATAAATTTACGACAGCAAATCGTACGCTTTCAACACAAATGAAGGCTACTGGAGAAGTTATGGCAATTGGACGTAACTTTGAATCTAGTTTACTAAAAGCGATCTGCTCACTAGAACTATCTTGTAATCACTTAGAACTTAAAACGATGAAACACATGGATGTGGATGCTTTGGTTGTTAAGATGTTGAAGCAAGATGATGAGCGTATCTTTGCGGTAGCAGAACTGATGCGTCGTAACTATTCACTAGAAACACTACACGAACAAACAAAAATCACGATGTTCTTCTTACAAAAAATGAAGCATATCATCGATTTGGAACAACGTTTAATTGCCAATCCAAGCGATCGTCAAACATTGCGTATGGTGAAACGTTATGGTTTCTCAGATGAATATATTGCAATGTTAACGGGCCAAAAAGAAGCTGCAGTTCGTGAACAACGTTTTGCACAAGGAATCCTACCAACATATAAAATGGTAGATACTTGTGGGGGAGAGTTTGAAGCAAGCACACCATATTACTATTCATGCTATGAGCAGGAAAATGAAAGTGCTCCAAGTGATAAAAAGAAAGTCATCGTACTAGGAAGTGGACCGATTCGTATTGGTCAAGGGATTGAGTTTGACTACGCAAGTGTACGCTGTGTAGAACAAATCAAAGCGTTGGGATATGAAGCAATCGTAATCAATAACAATCCAGAAACACTTTCAACGGATTTCTCAATTAGTGATAAACTTTATTTCGAACCTTTAACTTTAGAATATGTACTTAATGTTTGTGATGTAGAACAACCACTTGGTGTAATCTGCCAATTCGGTGGACAAACTGCAATTAACTTAGCACCTGGTTTGGTTGCAAACAACATTCAAATCTTAGGAACAAGTTTAGAAAGTATTGATCTTGCGGAAGACCGTAATCAGTTTGAAGCAATGTTACAAAGCTTAGCGATTCCACAACCGCAAGGAACAACGGCAAAAACTTTAGCTGAAGTAAAAAAAGCTGCGGATGCGATGGAATATCCATTGTTATTACGTCCAAGTTTTGTCTTGGGTGGTCGTGCAATGAAAATTGTTGATAATGAAGCAGATTTATTGTTCTATGCACAAGAAATCTTTGAACAAGTAAACAATGAACCGCTACTAGTCGATCGTTACTTGAGTGGAAAAGAAGTAGAAGTAGATGCCATCAGTGATGGAAAACACGTTTTCATTCCTGGGATTATGGAACATATTGAAAAAGCGGGGGTTCACTCTGGAGACTCCATTAGTGTGTATCCACCATTCTCACTAAATCAAATCGTAATCGATAAGATTATCAAATATACGCAACAAATCGGAACAAGTTTCCAATTCGTTGGACTCTTCAATATTCAGTTTATTGTCGATCGTAACGATGTATACGTATTAGAAGTAAACCCAAGAGCATCACGTTCGGTACCATTCTTATCCAAGGTAACCAAGGTGGATATCACAGATATCGCAACACGTGTCATCATGGGAGAAGATTTACTTGATATGGGCTATGCAGGACGTGTGAATGCTAACTCGAGCCAATATTTTGTAAAGGTTCCAGTATTTAGCTTTGCGAAGTTAAGTGAAGTAGATCCAAGTCTTGGGCCTGAAATGAAATCAACGGGAGAAGCGATTGGGATGGATACAACCTTACCAAAAGCTCTTTATAAAGGAATGCTAGCAAGTGGGGTAAAGATTAGCCTAAATGGTAAGATCTTATTAACACTTGCAGATAAAGATAAAGAAGATGGATTAAAAATTGCGAAACGTTTTGCGCGTCTAGGCTTTGATATTTATGCAACTGCTGGTACTGCTAGCTTCTTGCAAGAACACGGTATCGCTGTACTAGAAACGAAAAAAGTAAACGAAAGCGAAAAGGATAACTTAACTAACTTGATTCGTTCAAGTGAAGTAAGTTACATCATCAATACAATCTCAGCAAAAGCAAAAAGTTTCTCTGATGGCTTTGTCATTCGTCGTGCAGCAGTAGAAAATGGAATTCCATGTTTTACTTCTTTGGATACGGCAGGTGCCATGGTTTCATTGATTGAAAGCCAAAGCTTTACCCTAGCAAGTATTGATGAGTGGGAGTAACACGCATGAAAATTGAAACGACTAAAATTATTGCGCACACGTTGGTAGCAAAAGACACCTATGAACTCGTATTATCGAGTTCTATGGGTGCAGTATTAACACCTGGACAATTTGTTAATGTGAAGGTAGATGGCTTTTATTTGCGCCGTCCTATTAGTGTAGCAGATTATAATGATACAAGTATTACCCTAGTCTATAAGGTTGTAGGTGCAGGTACCAAGCAATTGGCTCTTGCTAGTGTTGGAAGTGAAGTCTCGATCTTTGGTCCACTAGGAAAAGGATTTCCAATTCATGAACAAGAGGAAGTATTGCTTGTTGGTGGAGGTATGGGATTGGCACCACTTTACAATGTGGCTCGTATGTACAGAGATCAAGGAACTAAGGTTGTTGTTGCTTATGGCTTTTTAAATCAGGAACAAGCTTATTGGGAAACACGATTTGCAGCGTTGGGTTGTGACCTGTTTCCATGTTTCCAAGAAGAGAGCAATCAAAACGTATTAGAAGCTTTAGCGGAGAAAAATATTACTTCTAGCATGGTGTATGGTTGTGGACCACACAAAATGTTAGCTGGGTTACAAACAATGTATCCAACGGGTTATATTTCGTTTGAGAGTCGTATGGCATGTGCGATGGGTGTTTGTAATGGATGTATTTGTCATGATGCCAAAGATGCAAGTGTGACGTATAAAATTTGTAAGGAAGGACCGGTATTCCCGTTTGGTATGATTGCACTATGAAAACATTAGAAATTCAATTGGGAAACCATCGAATTAAAAATCCAATCTTAGGAGCAAGTGGTTGCTTTGGGTTTGGGAAAGAATTTGATGAACTTTATGGATTAGAAACCATTGGAGGTTTATCGCTTAAAAGTGCTACCTTAGAACCACGTGTAGGAAATGCGATGCCACGCTTGGCTGAGGTAGATGGGGGAATGCTCAATGCTATCGGATTACAAAATCCAGGTGTAGACCATATCTTAAACCATGAATTAGATCATTTAGAAGGAAAAGACACATTTGTGCTTGCCAATATTGCTGGTTCTACGTTAGAGGAATATGTAGCGGTAAGTAAACGTATGGACGTGGATGATAGAATTCACGCACTGGAGCTAAATATTTCTTGTCCGAACGTAAAACATGGTGGAATTCAATTTGGTAGCGATCCTGCAACAGCTGCGGCTGTGGTTACAGCAATCAAAAATGAAACAAAAAAACCACTCTATGTAAAACTTTCACCAAATGTAACTGACATTGTTTCGATGGCAACTGCGGTTGAGGTAGCAGGTGCTGATGGACTGGTTATGATCAATACCTTAGTAGGGATGCGCATTGACTTGAAGTCACGCAAACCAATCCTAGCGAATAAAATTGGAGGAATGAGCGGAAATGCAATCAAACCTGTAGCAATCCGTATGATTTACCAAGTATTTCCCCATGTTAACATCCCAATTATTGGTGTTGGTGGTGTAAGTACGGCGGAAGATGTGATTGAATTCCTATTAGCTGGGGCATCTTGTGTTCAAGTTGGTAGTGCGAATTTTGTAAATCCATTCATTTGTAAAGAGCTTGTAAGCGACTTGCAAGACTATTGCAAACGTGAAAAAATAAACAACCTTTCTGAATTGATTGGCCTTGCACATAAAGAAAATGTGAACTTGTAAAGTTCGCATTTTTTTCATTGCTTTTTCAGTAAATTTGTTGCATAATGATGTAGCATATTTAAGAAGGAGGACAAAATATGGAATCAAACAAAACAAAAAAACGGTTTGATGTACTGGGAACGGTAGAGCGTGTTGGTAATGCGTTGCCTCACCCAGCAGTATTGTTTGCCCTTTTCTGTTTGGCTTTAATTGTTATTTCACAAATTATGGCTAGCATGGGTATTTCGGTTACTTATGATAGTCTTGTAGATGGTACATTGCAAGCGACGACAGTAGGGGTGCAAAGCTTGTTGAGCGCGGATGGAATCCGTTATATGTTCACAAATGCAGTAACCAACTTTGGTAACTTCGCTCCACTTGCGATGGTGCTAGTAGCAACACTTGGTGTTGGGGTAGCAGAAAAATCAGGAATGATCGATGCGTTATTGACAAAGGTAGTAACATCAACGCCAAGTCGCTTGATTACTGTTGTTGTAGTTTTTGCCGGTGTTATGTCATCGATTGCGAGTGATGCTGGTTATGTTGTATTAATTCCATTAGGAGCGGTTGTGTTCCTAAGCTTTGGACGTCATCCACTTGCTGGTATCGCGGCAGCATTTGCTGGGGTATCTGGTGGATTCTCAGCCAATTTATTTCCAGGTCCAGTCGATGCGACACTTGCTGGATTAACTTCTGAAGCGACTGGCTTGTCGATTCAAGGGTTTATGGAAGTTGGTATTACAGATAACTTATTCTTTATGATTGCTTCTACATTGTTAATTACGGTAGTAGGAACAATTGTTACTGAACGTATTGTTGAACCTCGTTTGGGTGAATACACAGGGAAAGAAGTTTCTCACGTAACGGGTATTGATGCAGATGCGAAACGCGGATTGCGTTTTGCGGGAATTGCAGCGGTAATTTACGCAGCAATCATTGCTTACCTAACATTACCTGCGAATGCAATTCTACGTGATCCAAGCACAGGTGATTTGATGAAATCTCCATTTATGAGTAGTATTGTTGTGGTTATTGTATTGTTCTTCTTAATTCCAGGGATTGCCTATGGATTTGGAAGCCGTCGATTCAAAAAATCGGATGATGTAATTGATGCAATGACTGCGAATATGAAAACAATGGCTAGTTACATTGTACTTGTATTCTTTGCAGCTCAATTTATTGGCTACTTCTCTTATACTAAAATTGGTACGGTTGTTGCCGTTACTGGTTCTAACATCTTACAAAATGCTGGTGCAGATGGAATCTTCCTCATCATCGGGTTTGTAATTGTTGTTGCGATCATTAATATCTTTATGGGTTCTGCATCTGCGAAATGGGCAATTCTTGCTCCTGTATTCGTTCCGATGTTAATGAACCTTGGATACAATCCAGCATTAGTACAAATGGCTTATCGTATTGGAGATTCTACAACAAACATTATTTCTCCACTCATGAGTTACTTTGCTTTGATTGTAGCCTTTACAGCGAAATACGATGAAAACGCCAAAGCGGGAACTCTGGTTACGATGATGTTACCTTATTCTCTATTCTTACTAATTGGTTGGATCGTATTGTTGTTGATTTTCTTTATCTTTAAAATTCCATTGGGACCTGGAGTTATGATGTAATCCATCCCATGATAAAGCTGTTACCTTCTAGGTAGCAGCTTTTTTTTAGTATTTTAAGGTAGCAGCCATTCAATGTCAAAAAGTGTAATTAAGTTGTATGCAATGATTAGAATAGCTAGAGAATCACGGGATTTCCCAATAACATAAAATAATGATATTTGTATACAAATTAACAATCCATTAACATTTTATCCGTTAGTTATTGAAATCACAAATTTATTGTGATATTATGAACTAGAACAATAGGAGGAATTTTTTGATGAAAAAGTTATTGGCATTAGTATTATGTGCAGGACTTCTTGCAGGGTGTGGATCTAGTTCTTCTACAACATACAAAGTGGGGACAGGTTCAGTAACATCTATGAGCCTTCGCGATGCTAGCGAAGACACAACAGGGCGCGTACAAGCGAACACAACATATGCAGCAGTTGTATTAGACAAAGACGGAAAAATCGTTGAAGTTCAAATCGACGTTGCTCAAAACAATGGTACATTCACAACAGAAGGTACAATCGATGCAGCTGATCCTAAAGGAACAAAAAAAGAATTAGGTGATGCTTATGGAATGAAGGGGAATTCTGGTATCGGTAAAGAATGGTTCGAACAAATCGCTAGTTTAGAAGAGTGGATGGTTGGAAAAACAATCGATGAAGTAAAAGCAATCGCGGTAAATGAATCAGGTGTTCCAACATCTGAAGATTTGACTTCTTCTGTAACAATCAAAACAAACGACTATATCGCTGCTGTAGTAAAAGCGGTAGAAGCTAGCGTTGAAGTAAGTGGAGTTGCAAAACTTGGTTCTGCTTCTATTACTGCTTTAAAAGCAGCTGATGCAAGTGCTGATGCTGACGGAAGTGTACAAGCAAACACTACTATCGAAACAATCGCTTTAGATAAAGATGGTAAAGTATTGTATGCAAACATTGACGTTGCACAAAATACTGCTAAATTTGATGCTGCTGGTGTAATTACTAGTGATGCTGCTGCTGCAACACCTACGAAAAAAGAAAAAGGTGATGCTTACGGAATGAAAGGTAACTCTGGAATTTCAAAAGAGTGGTTCGAACAAGCTGCTTCTTTAGAAGAGTGGATGACTGGAAAAACAGCTACTGAGGTTGAAGCAATCGCAGTTGACGAAAATGGTGTTCCAACATCTGAAGATTTAACTTCTTCTGTAACAATCAAAACAAATGATTATATCGCTACATTCAAAGCTGCAGTAGCTGCTGCTCTTGAAGTAAAATAGTTTTTAGCGTATACTATTATAAACGTGACTGAAAAAGTTCATCGCTTGATGGACTTTTTCTTACTCATGAGCATAGGAGGTTGTATGAATAAATACGATAAAATATTGATGGTTGTGATCTTGATTGGTTCACTGCTTTTATACACTCCTTTGTTGATTAGTGATTATCAAACCAAGGATGCAGAGAAAACAGTGGTTGTGCAGTATCGTGATGAAATTGTACTAGAAGTACCACTCGATGAGGATGCAACTTATACAGTAGATGGTACGTTGGGTGAAGTGTTTGTTGAGATTCAAGATTTCAAAGTGCGCATCGAGAAGGAAACGTCTCCATATCATTTGTGTAGTATTCAAGGCTGGGTTGGCGATGTGAATCGTCCAATTATTTGCTTACCAAACCATATTGTAGTACGTATTGTTGCCAAACAGGAAAGTGACACAGATGTGGATTCGGTGATTCAATAATGAAGATGAGAAATATGAGAAAAACAAAAAGAATGACTTACATTACGATGTTAGCAGCGATTGCAATTGTCTTTCATCTAGTAGAGAGCATGATTCCCATTCCAGTACCCGTTCCTGGATTTAAATTTGGACTTGCGAATATCGTAGGCTTAATCGCATTGTATTTGTTTGATTTTAAAGTTATGATCATTGTAAACATTATGCGTATTGTGATTGCGAGTTTACTAAGAGGTATCATCTTTGGGACCCCTTTTTGGTTATCCCTATCCGGTGTGATGTTCTCTTGTATCTTCACCTACTTGGCTTATCGCTATAGTAAGTTGAGTATTTATGGTGTTAGTATGGTAGGAAGCTTGTTCCACGCCTTTGGACAAGTCTTGATGGTCAGCTTTATCTATTCCCAATTTTTAATGGCAAGCTTAATGCCAATCCTATTTGTGTTATCGGTACCTACTGGTCTGATTACCGGACATATCGCAAATATGGTACTCAAACGCTTAAAGTAGAAAACCGGTGGTTTTCTGCTTTTTTTTGTTTCTAGGTGAACGAAAATCGTGTATAATAAGAACAGTACAAAAAGGGGGAAACCATGAACTTACAATTTCAAGATTTAATCCAATTACAAGCACAATTGGATCAAAAAATTATGGATGTGCATCTACTAGAACGCAAAGCTACAACGATGCGTCGTATCATGGCGTTTTTAGTAGAGTTAAGTGAACTTGCAAATGAATGTAGAGCTTTTAAATACTGGAGTCTAAAAGGACCAAGTGAAAAAAAAGTCCTATTGGAAGAGTATGTTGATGGGCTTCATTTTATACTATCCCTTGGGATTGACTTGCATGAAGTTGACTTTGTGATTGCAGTAGAACCAAGTGAAACAGAGGAGATCAATACCATCTTCTTTGATGTATACGAAACCGCTCTACAATTACGTCATGATTTTAGCTATGAAAGCTATCGGGCTTTGTTTGTTATTTATTTACAACTAGGATGTGCTTTGGGATGTACAACTGAAGAAATCAGACAAAGCTATTTCGCGAAAAATGAAAAAAACCATGAACGTCAAGAAAATCAATATTAGGAGGAAAAACGATGGAAACACATAAAATTGCCGAAGCATATGGAACAGTAGATTTAAAGATGTTGCAAGAGTTGAGTGAAGCAGATGGAATTTCTGGAAACGAAAAAGAAGCAACACGTGTAATGAAACAATATTTAGAAGGCTATGCAGACGAATTTCACTATGATAATTTAGGTTCTCTTATCGCTTTGAAAAAAGGTGCAGAAGATGGACCAAGAATCATGATTGCTGGACACGTTGATGAAGTTGGTTTTATTGTGAAATCCATTGATGATAATGGATTTGTACGTATTACACCAATTGGTGGATGGTGGGCACACGTCTTGCCAAGTCAAGGGATGATCCTAACTACACGCGATGGTAAAAAATTAGATGGTGTGATCGGTTGTCGTGCACCACACGGTTTGCCTGCGGATGTACGTAATAAAGTAATGGACTTAAATGATTTATTCTTAGATTTAGGAGTTGAGAGTAAGGCAGACGTCTTGGCTTTGAATGTAAACATTGGTGATATGATTACACCGGATACAAAATTCAAAGTATTAAATAATCCAAACTTCTTGATGGGCAAAGCTTGGGATGATCGTATTGGTGCAGCTGTAGCAATCGATGTTGTTCGTAACCTGCAAGGAGTGAACCACGAAGCAAACGTTTATGCTGTTGGTAGTGTGCAAGAAGAAGTTGGTTTACGCGGAGCAAAAACAAGTGCTGCCTTTGTAAAACCGGATATTGCGTTTGCACTTGATGTTACGATTGCAAACGATACACCAAATTCACCTGCAGGGATGAAAATGGGTGCAGGTTTGGTCTTAGCAATGATGGATGCAAGTCACTTAACACACCGTGGTCTATTTGAAAAAGTAGAAGCAATTGCAATGGATCTAGGTCTTGATATCAATTACGATGCGATGACGGCTGGTGGTACTGATACGGGAGAGATTCATAAATATGGCGAAGGTGTCATTGCGATGACATTATCCCTACCATCTCGTTATATTCACTCACACCGCTCATTGATTCACCGTAAAGATTATGTACAAACAGTAGAAGTTATTACGGAATTTATCAAACGTTGTGATCGTGCAATGTTGGAAGAAATTAGAACCTTCAATCGTTAAGAATACCCTTGGGTATTCTTTTTCTTTTAGCTAGAAACAAACAAATGAAAAGTTTTTCAAGAAAAAAATGAAAAAACTTTTGTAAATTGATGTAAATCAGTTGCAAAGAAATGAAAACGATGTTATGATTACATCATCATAATAATGATGCGTGCTAGATAACTATTCTCCTCCATTGTCGTATTCATAAATTTAGCACATTTTATCTAAAAAGGCGCACAGCGTCCTTTTTTTTGCTATAATAGGTAATTATGGAAGGTGAATAATAGATGAACAAAAAAACAATGACGATCCATGGGTTATCAATTCTTGCTATTTTGATTTTAGACCAAATTACAAAAGTTTGGGTGAATACCAATATGGCACTTGGAGAATCCATTACGATCTTTGATAATTTCTTTGCTATTACCAATGCACACAACACAGGTGCTGCTTGGAGTATTTTAGAAGGTAGAATGGGTTTCTTCTATCTTGTTTCCGTGATTGCGTTGGTAGGTCTTTCCATCTACTACTTTAAGACACATCACTTTGAAGTCATTACCCGTTGGGGTTTGGTATTGATGATTGCTGGTACCTTAGGCAATTTTATCGATCGATTGGCATTTCAATATGTACGTGATTTTTTAGATTTTATTGTATTTAGTTATGATTTCCCCATCTTTAACATTGCTGATATGGCACTTGTAATTGGGGTAGGACTCATCCTATTGGATGTTTTCCTGGAAACATTTGGAGTGTATAAAAAATGAAAACAAAAACTTGGATTATTGAAGAAGAGAACAAACATATTCGCATGGACAAAGTCATCTCATCATTTGAAGATGGCTTTTCGCGTTCTCGTGTACAAAACTTAATTGATGATGGACAAATCACTGTCAATGGTGCAGTACAAAAAGCGAATTATAAAGTGAAAGTAAACGATGAAATCGTTGTACATTACGTAGATGATGAAGAAATTGAAGCAATTCCAGAAGCAATGGATCTTGATGTTGTTTATGAAGATAGTGATGTTATTGTAATCAACAAACCTCGTGGTATCGTAGTACATCCAAGTGTAGGGAATCTTCATGGTACCCTTGTAAATGGATTGTTGTATCACTGTAAAGATTTATCTGGTATCAACGGT
This sequence comes from Erysipelotrichaceae bacterium, assembly GCA_051658525.1. Classification (GTDB taxonomy): domain Bacteria; phylum Bacillota_I; class Bacilli_A; order Erysipelotrichales; family Erysipelotrichaceae; genus JBOFMT01. Next base: position 45,042 of record JBOFMT010000085.1, read on the forward strand.
GTACTTCGTCCAGGTATTGTTCATCGTATTGACAAAGATACAACAGGATTGCTCATTGTAGCGAAAAATGATAAAGCGCATTTAAGCTTATCATCACAACTTCAAGACAAATCCGTAAATCGTTTGTACTATGCTTTGGTTCATGGCGTAATCGAACATGAGTTTGGAACAATCGATGCGCCAATCGGACGAGATCCACAAGACCGTCAAAAAATGTGTGTAACTGCCAACAATTCAAAAACAGCAGTAACGCATTTTAAAGTAGTCGAACGCTTTAAAAACTATACATTAGTGGAGTGTCGCTTAGAAACTGGGCGTACCCATCAAATTCGTGTTCACATGCAATATATCAAACATCCAATTGCAGGGGACCAAAAATATTCTTATCGTAAAACAATGGATGTAGGTGGACAATTGTTACATGCTCACCAATTGGAATTTGTACATCCAACGACAGGAGAAAAGGTTGTTGTAAACGCACCGTTACCGGTGCAGTTTGCAAACATTCTAGCTGAACTTCGAAAGGGGGAATAGTATGTCATTCGCACCACATGATTTATATATCTTACAAGTGGTTCATGTCTTAATTCAACAATATCAATATCGTATTGTGAATGTGTCACAGTCCAATCACAATATCTATTTGAGTAACCCAAATGTAAAGGATTTTCCTCTCATCAAGGTTACCAAAGCGAGAATTGAAGATTATACACAAGATCATGATTATCAAGAAAAAATGCAAGAGGTCATCAAACGACTTACCAAAAGTGAAGGGTCTTTGCTTGTTGTAAGTGTAAATGAAGCAACCATTGATCAAAAAGGGGAAGATTTCGAAGTGGTCCATCTCGTATTGGATGCACCATTCTATCACCCGAACCCAATGGTTGGTGATTTGAGTACCGTACTAAGAGCAAGTAATAATCTAGAAGCGGATATCCGCGATATGGATAGTAAAATCATTGAAGCGAGCAAACGTAACGATCGTAAAAGTCGCATGCAGTGGAAAAATTTACCGCATATGACGATGGCGATCATCGGGATTTGTGTGGTTTACTTTTTACTTATTACTGGATTAACTGCAGTTTCGCAAGATCAAATTACTTCGGGTATTTTCTTAGGTGCTTATTACAAAATGAGCATTATCTCAATGCATGAATACTGGCGCTTCTTTACCGCTGGGTTTATGCATTTGGATTTCTTACATTTGCTCATCAATATGATGGCTTTATTTCAACTTGGACGAGTCATCGAACAAATGTATCGTAAATCAGAGTATGCAACCATCTTAATTGGTTCTATCTTGTGTGGGAGTTTATTTGTCTTTATCGCAGATGCGAATGTAGTAAGTGTTGGGATTAGTGGTGGAATCTATGGGATGTTAGCTGCTTTTATCGTCTATATCTTTGCTACTGGAGGACATAAAAATCCCTTGATTCGTGCAAATTTGATTCAGATTATCTTAATCAATTTACTAATTTCATTAATGCCTGGAATCTCGTTAATGGGACACTTAGGAGGCTTTATCTTTGGTTTATTTGCAGGGTTCTTCTTTACGAAAAAACCTGCTTGGAAACCAATGCGCATCCATGTAGCTATTGCTGGACTGCTATTGGCAGGAAGTTTAATCTTTATCGCAACGACCATTGAACGCGTGGATCCTATTTATGGTGGGACTGACAGTAAACTTATCGAAATGGCTCGTTCCTTTGGTTTGGATGGGTATGCAGATCGAATGCAAGAAAATTTCAATCAGAAATACGGAGAACTACAATGAAACGAAACGATGTATTATCATGGGATGAGTATTTTATGGGATTGGCACACCTATCTGCCAAACGTAGCAAAGATCCTTCGACACAAGTTGGTGCATGTATTGTAAATGATGACAAACGTGTGGTGAGCATTGGTTACAACGGATTTCCCATCGGTTGTGATGATGATGTGTTCCCTTGGGGACGTGAAGGCCAATTTTTAGAAAGTAAATATCCATATGTCGTACACGCTGAACTAAATGCCATCTTAAATGCGCATCAAAGTTTAAAAGGCTGTACTTTGTATGTTTCTTTGTTCCCTTGCAATGAATGTGCAAAAGCAATCATTCAAAGTGGAATTAAAAAAATTGTTTACGAATCAGATAAATATGCAGATACTGATGTTGTAAAAGCGAGTAAAAAAATGTTGGTGGCAAGTAACATTGAACTGCAACAGTTAGAACAACCACTGCAAGTTGAAGTAACGCGTCCATAACCCAATCGAGTACGAAAAAAGGGTATTTCCAATGAAATACCCTTTTGTTATGTTATGTTTTTCTTTGTTTTATAGAGCCATAAGCCACAAACAACAAGGTAGGTGGCAAGCAATACACTCGTAAATACCAAGTCTTTTAAAGCTAATAACTCCCGATTTTGAAATTGATTGAAAGCTAACAAGAGGACAAAGGGGAATAAACAAGCGAGAAAAATTAGATTATTTCGTGTCTTCATAGCGATACCCCAGTGCTTTCTCTGTATTTGCATAATGCGTCTTTGCAACTTCATGTAACTTCTCAATGCCAAACCGCTCTACGAATGCTTGGATTTGAAGATCCACTTTTTGGCTTGCTCCTTTTAAGAAGTCGAAGTCATAGCGCTCGCATTGTTGCTGGAAGGCGATTAGAAAATAATACCGAGCCAATACACTTGCCATCGCAACGGCAAAATACTTGTGTTCTGCTTTGGTTTCAAAATGAATCTTATCCACCACGCTAGGTTCATCCTTTACGTATTTGTAATAGAGTTGTGGTGTACAAAATTGATCAATGATGATGTTCGGTGGGTAGGCATCTAGTTTTTTTGCTAGATTCAAGTAGGCTTGGTTGTGCATTTTCGCTTTGATGGCATTGAGATTGGTTGTTTGATGCACCACGTTGTACTGTTCTGGAACTAAAATAAGTTTGGAATGCGGTACAAGCTGGATGAAGGTTGGAACAATGCTTAAGATCACATCGTCTTTCATCTTTTTGCTATCGGTAATCTCATGTTGTTGTAAGGATTCATACAACGCTTGTGATATCGTACAAGCAACAACGGTAATAGGACCAAAGTAATCCCCGGTTCCCACCTCATCACTTCCACTCATCGGAAAGTGAAGGAGGCTATTTGCGTTTGGTGTTTGACTAGTAGGTTGCGTGTCTGGTTTTGCAAAGCCGAACGCTTCTACATAAAATGCAGTATCACTCCCCTGTAAGACCACTTTATTGGATTCATAAGCGGTGATGGTACAACCTTCCACACGTTTTGCAAAACGAGCATAGGGTGGTGTTTTCAAAGTCTGTGCTGATTTTAGTTTTTCATACAATGCACGAATTTGTGCATCACTTAATTTAATTGTAAATGTTTCCATAGGCACCTCTGTATAAGTATAGCACATCATTGCTTTTCCTGGCACTTTGCTTTATGATATTTACAGGGAAAAACCGAAGTTTCATCCGCAAGGTATGAACGATAGGAGAGAAAATATGACACTTGATTTACAATATACCACGATACTTGATGTGGTTTTGATACTTTATTTACTTTGGCAAATTTATCTAGGATATAGCAAAGGGTTTATGGACCGTATGCTATCCTTTGGAAGTCTGTTGATTGCATTATTAGGTGCTTGGTGGGTTTCACAACTCATTGCCGCGCAATGGATGTTGTTGCCAAATGCTTGGTTTGCCGATGCTCTCGTCTTACAACTATTTCAACCTTGGTTAAATACTGCAGTATGGTTTGTGATTCTCTTTGCTGTCTTCCGTATTGCTTTACTCGTATTGAAGCCACTGGTCAATGCAGTAGCGAGTTTACCGATTATCAAACAATTGAATACCCTAGCAGGTGTCGTGTTAGCACTACTTACTAGCCTACTCGTAGCCATTGTACTATGCGTAATTTGTAAGACACCCATTGTAGAAAACGGCTACCAAGTCATTGAGTCAAGTGTGTTACGATTCGTTGATCCGGTTGCTGATTTGAGTCTATCATTGCTCGATGTGGATAGTACTGGATACGAGGCATTACAACGCGTGATGATGAAAGAAGCAAGTCAAGTAGATGTTAGTGTAGCAACACAAGTACTTCTTGATTTACATCTTTCCCCAGAACAAGTCAGTGAATTTTTAGCTAAGAGAGGATATTAGACATGCAAGCATATGATGTATTGGATTTTTCAGAAATCAAAACACGCGTAGCTGCTTACGCGAGTTTTTCCTTAGGAAAAGCGCACGTATTGGCATTGCAACCCGTGTTTCAAAAACTATATTTACAACGTGAACTAGCATTATTAGAAGAAAGTTTACGTTTTTATACCAGCTTTGGTGCAATTCCCTTTGGTGGAATTTTTGATATTCAAGCTGAGTTGGGAAAAGCAAAAAAAGGAATGATCTTAAACGAACAAGAATTGAAGTATGTCGCAATGCAAAGCCATGCAATTCAAACCATTCGTTCCCACTTTGAACAAAATGGGTTAGCTGCTGGTGAGCTTTCGGATTTGATTGCTACCCTACAAGCCTTTCCTCAAGTTCAAAAAGAAATTGATCATTGTATCAATGAACTATATGAAGTGATGGATCAAGCATCGCCAAAACTAAATCAAGTGCGCAAAGAAATGCGTAATTGTGAAAAACAACTCACAACGCTAACACAAGCGTTGTTGTCAAAACATGCTAGTTCACTGCAGGAAAATATTTCAGCTTATCGTAACGATCGCTTGTGTTTATTAGTAAAGGTAAGTGATAAAAACAAGGTCAAAGGGATTGTTCATGCAGAGAGTGCTAGTGGATTAGCTGTGTATATTGAACCACTAGAAATCATGGAATTAAACAACCAAATGCAAACGTTAAAATACGAAGAGCATGTGGAAATTGAAGTAATACTCAAAGGGTTGAGCGCTTTGGTCCAAGCGAATGCTGAGGGCTTTTTGGCTAACTTAGAAACCTTAACCATTATCGATAGCCTCTTTGCACGTGCTGCCTATGGACATGCAAATAATGGCTGTGTTGCAAGGTTGCATCCAGCGAGCAAACATCTTGTCATCAAGTCGGGAAGACACCCTTTGATAGACGCGAAAAAAGTAGTAGCGAATACATACGAAATCAAAGATGAAACACATATCTTACTTATTTCAGGTCCCAATACCGGTGGGAAAACCGTTACTTTAAAAACCATTGGATTGTTTGTATTAATGAGCTACGCTGGGCTTCCTATTCTTTGTGAGGAGGCACAAATTCCATTATACGATCAAATCTTTGTCGATATTGGAGATGACCAATCGATACTTTCGAATCTATCGACATTCTCCGCACATTTAGCAAAACTAGCAAATATTACCAAACACTGTACACCAAATTCCCTCATCCTGCTCGATGAGTTGGGAAGTGGAACCGATCCTAACGAGGGAGAAGCGCTGGCTATGGCGATCTTGGATTATTTAAGAGAACAAAATGCGCGTGTTATTGCAACAACGCATTATGCGAAATTAAAAACCTATGCAACCAACTATGAAGATATTATGTTGAGTTGTGTCGAATTTGATTTGGAAAACTTACAACCGACCTATCGCTTCTTAATGAATATTTCAGGACAAAGTAATGCCTTTGATATTGCCTTGCGTTATGGGTTGCCAGCAGCTATTGTTCACCATGCCAAAGCATTCAAAGAACAAAATAAAACCGATAGTGAACGTGCGATGGAACAACTAGAACGTCTGTTACTAGAAAACGATCGTTTGCAACAAGAATTACAAGAACAAGCTGAAGCCATGGCTATTTCACTAGCAAACACGAAAAATATGGAATCTGCAATGGAACGCCAAAAAGCTCATGTGTTGCGTGAAGCGGTGGAAAAAGCAAATCGTATTATTGAAGAAGCACAAGAAGAAGCGATTGAGGTCATTGATGAATTGCGTGCAAATACGCAGGCGAAACCACATGAACTCTTACAGATCAAAGCAAAATTACAAGCAAAACAACAAGAGGAAGAAGTGCAACAACCAAACGAGCAAAAACCATTTGCCGTTGGGGATTATATCTTGTTCAAGCAATACAACTACTATGGTGAAGTAACCGAAATCAATGGAAAAAAAGTTAGTATTTTAGCCAATGGAATGAAAATGAATACGACCGTAGACAATTTGGAACACTCCAAACGGCCACAAGCAAACAAACAACGAAGCAAAGGGAAAATCTCAGATAGCTTTAACCGTTCGTTCTCGATGGAACTTAATTTACTTGGGTACCGTGTAGATGAAGCAATTGCTATGGTTGATAAATATTTAGATAATGCCCTTTACGCGAAAGTATTTGAAGTTCGCATTGTGCATGGTGTTGGTACGGGTGCCTTGCGAAAAGCGGTACAAGGTTATTTGAAAACGAGTAAACTAGTAGAAAGTTATCGTTTTGGAATGCAATCAGAAGGTGGTTTGGGTGCTACCGTTGTAAAGTTAAAACGAAAAAAAGGAACATAACATGGGAATCATTCAGGATAAATTAGCCTTATTACCGGCATTACCTGGTTGTTACTTGATGAAGGATAAGCAAGGAACAATCATATATGTAGGCAAGGCAAAAAAATTAAAGAACCGCGTAAAGAGTTACTTTATGGGGGCTCATGATTATAAAACAACAAAGTTGGTTTCCAACATTGTTGATTTTGAGTATATCGTCACCAACTCTGAAAAAGATGCATTGGTGTTAGAAATCAATTTAATTAAAAAATACCATCCTGAATTCAATATTATGTTTAAGGATGACAAGAGTTATCCTTACTTGAAGTTAACAAATGAGAAAGCACCAATTTTAAAGGTTGTTCGTAAACTGGATGATAAAAAGGCTACCTATTTTGGACCGTTTCCTGATAGTGGAGCTGCCTATCAAACCTTAGTGTTGCTCAATCGGTTGTATCCATTAAGAAAATGTAAAATCTTGCCAAACAAGGTGTGTTTGTATTATCATATGAAACAGTGCCTTGGACCTTGTGTCTATGAAATCGATCCTAGTATTTATGCTACGATGGCAGAAGAAATCAAACGTTTCTTACGAGGAGATGTGAAAGAAATCTTAAAACATCTCCAACAAACGTTAGATGAGGCTGTGGAAAGTTTGGCTTTTGAGAAAGCCAAAGAAACCCATGAGTTAATCGAAGCCATCAAGCATGTCACACACAAACAGCAAGTGCAATTTAGTGATCATAAGGATCGTGATGTCTTTGCCTACTATGTAAGTGATGGCTATATTTCAATTCAAGGGTTCTTCTTGCGCAATGGGAAATTATTGGAGCGTACCTTCCTTGTAGAACCACTCTACGAAGAAGCACAGGATGCACTTGTTAGCTTTATTATTCAATATTATGAACGTAATGTACCTCCTCAAGAAATTGTAATCCCTTTGGAGGTCGTCTTAGATGAAGCTCTGCTATCTAGTTTCCCTTGTAAAGTGGTACAACCACATAAAGGAGAAAAACGAAAACTCGTTGAGATGGTAAGTGCAAATGCGAAAATGGCTCATGAACAAAAGTTTGAACTCGTAAAACGCAAAGCGGATAATATGGTGAGTGCTTTGGATGAACTTGCACACATCGTTGGCGCGCCTGTCGACACGATTGAATTATTCGATAACTCGCATTTATCTGGTACAAATAACGTTAGTGGTATGGTTGTTTTCAAACAGGGGAAACCTTATAAAAAAGGCTATCGTACATATAAACTAGATGGTTATGAATCCGATTTGAAATCAATGGAAGAAGTACTATATCGACGCTATTTACGTGCGCTCAAAGAACAAAGTTTTCCTGATTTGTTGCTAGTCGATGGTGGCTTTCAACAAATTAAAGTGGCAAAACAGGTACTAGAAGGCTTTGATTTACAAATTCCTATTTATGGTTTGGTTAAAAATGATCGTCATCAAACTGCAAATTTAATGAATGTTGCAGGAGAAATTATTGAAGTAGCAAAGGATAGTACCCTGTTCTTCCTCTTAACCGAAATGCAAAATGAAGTTCACCGCTTTGCGATTAGCTTCCATAAAAAGCAACGAAACAAAGCGATGACCAAATCCATCCTAGATGATATTGATGGGATTGGTCCGGTACGAAAAAAAGCTATTTGGAAACATTTTGTTTCTTTAAAAGCATTAAAAGCTGCGACAATTGAAGAATTGGAAGCTCTGCTTCCCAAAGATAGTGCCCAAGCATTATTTGATGTATTACAAGAAAGAAAAGAAACCGAACAATAAGGAGGTAATGGTTGATGTTAAAAAAAAGAATAGGGTTTATTGTCGTACTGTTTGCCATTTTTGTGGCTTCCTTTTATCAAATGAACTTACGTTTTGACCCGCTTGCGCGCTACCCTTATGCTGATCAAGCAAATCGAGAACTCCTGTTGGAGCATTTATCGACAACGGATATTTCCTATATCATCCAACAGCAAATTACACCAGAACGCTTTGAGCCTTATTTGGGTATTGAAGGTTTTAATATTACCCATATAGCGATGTATGAGGTTGTAGCCCAACACGAATCAGATTTAAAGCAAGTTGTTCGCTTTATCAATGAACAAGAAAATCATTTTAATCTTGACGAACTAGAACGATTGTTAGCAAACTATCCATACACGATGTTGGCGAATTTTTATGATTATGGGAATTCCTATATTAGCAATGCCATTTTAGAGAAACAACCATCCAATCTTGCTACCACATTGGTGTTAAAAGAAACCCTACAACAATATCAGCCTAGTGACTTGGTCCCTTTAACAGCAATGCCAAGTGTTCGCTTTTCCATCGATAACAGTAAACTGCGCATTCGCTCCATCGTACAAGAACCACTCTCTTTGTTGTGCGAAGAGATTACACAACTAAACGATAAAACTTGTGGTAACTTGATTGCAGTTCGCGCCTTTACCAGCTATGAACAACAGATTGCCGTACATGAAGCTGCCTTGTTAGAATATGGTATTGATTTGGTACTCGATTATGAGTCTTATCCTGGGCAAAGTGAGTATCAATTAGGAACTAGTATTTTGATGAGCTTACCGAAGGTAGAAACAGAGGAACTTGTAGAAAGTGAACAAGTTGAATGGTTAAACGACAATGCGCATCGCTTTGGTTTTATCGTACGTTATCCAGAAACGAAAACAACCATCACCAAACACGAGTACAACCCGCTGTTGTTGCGTTATGTTGGCGTTGAATTAGCTACGAAAATGCACGAGGAAGGCTTGGTATTGGAAGAGGTGAGAATAGATGAGTAAGATTGGTATCATTGATTCAGGTTTAGGTGGTGCTATGGTCTTACAACGCCTCCGGCTTGCCAAACCAAATCATCATTACATTTATTTAGCGGATCAAAAAAACGCACCGTATGGTGAAAAAACAGCAGAAGAAATCGTTGCACTAGCGAATGCATTAGTTGCGACATTGGTTGCATACCGAGTGGATTGTATCGTTGTGGCTTGCAATACCATTTGTGCCAATGCACTACCGCAATTACGAACACGTTATCCTGAGGTCCACTTTATTTCGATGATTGAGCCTACGGTTGCCCAATTAAATCAAAAAAACAAACGTGTGTTGGTACTTGCAACACCTGCAACGATTGCAAGTCGTGCGTATGCAAATGCAATCCATCAATTGGATTTGGATATTACTGTAGTCTCACTTGCTGCGAAAGCCTTAGTCCCACTCATTGAGGCGCAAGCTCCACGCCAAATAGTAGAGCAAGCGTTAGCTGAAATATTTGCAACGGTTGACTTAGCAGGCTTTGATGCGATGATCTTAGGATGTACGCACTATCCTTTGGTTGCAGATCTAATTGCACAGCAGTTTAGCGGTTTGCTTTTGGATAGCAATGCAGTTACGATAGCACAACTCGATTATCCAGAATCACAAGCACAGTTGGATGTTTACACATCACTAGAACCAGAACATCTGCAAGCACAAGTAATTGCATTGCTGAAAGAAACATGGTCGATTAAACCATTCGAGCTAATGGTATGAAGATTGTCTTAGTATCGGATTCACATGGAAAAACAGGAGCGTTATTGGATGTGTTAGAATCACATCCAAATGCGGACTTGTATTTGCATGCAGGTGATTTAGAAACACAATCTGTGGGGTTGGAGACGTTTCATATTGTTCAAGGAAATAATGACTACTATAGTGATTTCCCCGATATGTTGAGTTTTGCTAGTCCGATGGGTGAATTAGGGCTATTGCATTCCCATCAGTTTTTTCCCTTTAAGCGGGAAGCGGAACTTGTACGTGTTGCGAAACAAAAAGGCTGGCGTATTGTTTGTTATGGTCATACCCACATCAAGATGTGTAAGGAAGTTGATGGTGTTTGGTTGATCAATCCGGGTTCGTTATTTTATAATCGGGACGCAAGTGCACCTTGTTATGCAATTCTTGAGATTCAGGAATCAAAACTTGAGGTTGAATTTATCGAGCTACCAAAAGCCATCGATGAGAAATCGAAAAAGCGAAAAAAATAGATGACTCTTGAGAAATAAAATAAAATAATATAAATGAAAAAAAGCTTGCACTATGGTAGAGTGTTTGTTATAATAATTGAGCAATGAGCAACATGTCTACATAGCTCAGTTGGATAGAGCACACGCCTTCTAAGCGTGCGGTCGAAGGTTCGAGTCCTTCTGTGGACGCCATTTGTCAAGCAAGTTCCCTTAGGGGGACTTTTTTTGTATTTCACTCGTTGGAATGATAACGGAATATGTTGTATACTAAGGATAACTAGATGAGGGGGACATAAAATGAAGAAGCTTATTTTTATGGATATTGATGGTACTTTGGTGGATCCTAAGACTCACCAAATTCCAAATAGTGCACTAGAAGCAATGCAACAAGCCAAACGCTTTGGACATCGTTTGTTTTTATGTACGGGGCGTAGTTTTGCTCAAATACAAGAATTTATGCATTTGGACGTGGATGGCTATATTTGTTGTGCAGGTGCTTATGTTCGTACAAAGGAAGCAGTGATATATCAAGCTCCCTTTTCAGCAAATCAAATTGAAACTTTTCAACAACTCTTTAACGAACAAGGAGTCGAATATAACTTAGAAGGGGAACGCTACTGTTATTTGACCCAACCAGCACTAACGTTTTTCAAAAATATGTATGCTAAGCATGAAAATACAATATCGATTGATGAGTTGATACAGAATAAACGCTTGGTGGGACTAGAGAACTATTCGAGTGAAGATGTAGTTTGTAAAGCATGTATGTTTACCCAACATCATGATGATATTCGTGCGTTACAGAGTCGAATAGGAGATGACTTCTCCTTGTTGGAAACAAGTCCTAAACGAGCACATAATGGTTTTTATTATGCAGAATTAACGCATGCCCACATTACAAAACTACAAGGTATCGAGCGCATTGTACAAGTTTATGATGTTGCGCTTCAAGATTGTGTTGCAATTGGAGACACCTTAAATGATTTTGATATGGTAGAAGGTTGTGGTATCGGGATTGCGATGGGAAATGCAGTCGTAGAACTAAAGGAGAGTGCAAACTTTATCACAACGAATGCATGGGAAGATGGAATTGCGCATGCGTTTCGATTTGTGCAATCTCAAAGTTAAAAAGTCTAGTGTAACACTACAATATTTGAAAAAATAGCCAAAGTCTTGTATGAAAAGTAGCAAATCAAATGAATCATGTTGTGTATTTTTCAAATATCGGTGGGCGTATACATGCGCTGCTATCGATGCAACCGCAAAGCGGATGTTTCAAGGTTATGCGAGGATATCCTTTTTGCATCATGGTTCCAAAGAGCAACTTGCTACCTATTTATGGATATTTCCATATAATGTAGTACGTTCGCTCTACTTGTTGTGTAAGTGTGACCCTCATATTATTGTGTGAACAAGAGCACATACAATATTACTAATGTATTATTTTGGAAACTTGTTTGGAATAGACATATTAAATTGAGACACATTACCAATGTAAAGACCAAGAGTGTCAGCGAAAAACTAGTGTATCCGATTGCGGATGTATGTATCGTCCAATGGGAATATACCATATATCTCACAAAGGATGCAGTTGGCAGATTTTTGATCAAGAGACTTTACGTGATTATATGCAAAAAGTCGATTTTGTAATTGCACATGCAGGCGTGGGTACAATATTCGAAGCATAATCACAAGAAAAAAACTCGTAGTGGTACACGCTTAAAGCAATACCATAAATATGTTAACAATCACCAATTTGAAATTATTGAAGTGTTAGTGCAACAAGGCTATATTTTGGATGTGAGATGGAACAACTCGAACAAACGCTAGCGCAGCTTGGTGATTTTAAACCGAAACAATTGAAGCGCAATACCGAGCGGTTGATTGGTTTGGTTGAAAACTTTATTGATATAATCGAATAACGAAAGAGCGGGACCGTAAGGTTCCTTTTTTTACATTAAAAAATTGTTGTTCTTGTATGTTACTTGCTTGAGTGCTATATTGTGAATAAGTTGGATTGTGTTAGGAGGAACGTATGAACATCATTGAAATTAACGGATTACGGAAGTACTATGGAAAACAAAAAGGAGTAGAGGATGTTAGTTTTGTTGTGGAAGAGGGAGAAATTTTTGGGTTTATTGGACCGAATGGTGCAGGAAAATCTACGACAATTCGCTCGATGCTCGGACTCATCAAGCCACAAAAGGGAACGATACTTGTCTTTGGAAAAGACATAGAAACCCACTTGGAAGAGATATTGAGCGATGTTGGATATTTACCGAGTGAAGTATATTATTATGATCATATGCGAGTAAAAGACTTACTAGCTTATAGTGCAAGTTTTTATCATAAGGACTGTAGCAAACGAATTCAAGAATTAGCGACACTATTAGATTTGGATTTAAACCGTAAAATAGATGATTTATCCTACGGTAATAAAAAGAAAGTTGGAATTATTCAAGGCTTGTTACATGAACCAAAACTTATTATCTTAGATGAACCAACCGGAGGGCTGGATCCTTTAATGCAACATCGCTTTTTTAGCCTCTTAAAAGAGGAACAAAAACGAGGAGCAACGATTTTATTTTCCTCGCATATCTTAAGCGAGGTGCAAAAGATTTGTGATCGTGTAGCTATTATTAAGGATGGGAGTTTGGTCCGTGTCGATCGTGTAAATGAGATGCAAGAAAACTCTTACTTAAAAGTTATGTTACGTATCAAAGAGGAACAGGAGCTAGCAACGTTTCAAGGAATGCGAAATAAAACGCAAGAAAATGGTGTGATTTCTTTTTTTTATGAAGGAGATATTCGAAGTTTATTAACAAACTTATTAGAAGTAGAGTTGCAAACAATTCAAATACAAGAACCAACATTAGAAGAAATTTTCTTGCATTATTACACGAATGAGGAGCTGTAATCATGGTAACTTTTACCGTCCGGCGCTATCTTAAGACGTGGACCATTCAAACCTTATCGTTACAATTATTACTTGTAGTTCTTTTGACAATGATGCCACTCTTTCTACAAGACACCAAAGCCTTACAGGATGTATTGGCTAATTTTCCTTCTGAATTTCTCCTTGTGTTTGGTATGGATATCAATCAGTTATTTACAGCGCAAGGCTTCTATGGATTTATTTTTTCTTATATTTTGTTATTTGGATGCCTATATGCAATGCAATTGGGTATTGCGATGTTTACTGACGAGTTACAACGAAAAACGGGTGACTTTTTATTAACCAAACCCATTTCTCGTCTTCGCATATTCTTACATAAAGTCAGTGCAAGTTTGGTGTTATTGTTGAGCCAACAAGCAGTGATACAAATTGTTGGCTTTGTCTTGCTTCGGTACTATGAACCTCAAATTTCTATTTGGGGTGTTGTCTTAGTGCATGCAAGTCTTTTCCTATTACAATGTTTATTTTTTTCCTTTGGACTATTGTTATCTTTAGTAAAAAAGAAAACAAGGCCAATCGCACTCTACAGTATGATTGGTGTTGGTGTGGTCTATGTGTTCGGTATTTTAGAATCTTTATTTACGGTGAAGGAGTTGCAGTATCTTGCCTTTTTTCATTACTTCGATACGCACACAATCCTACTAACCCAACAGTATGATCTAACATACCTAAGCATCTGCGTTATCCTTACGTTTAGTGCGCTACTAGTTGCGCTAATACGATTGCAACGTATGGATATTAAACAAGGTTAGGAGGCGAAGGGATGCAAGTATTTAAATATGAATTGAAAAAAAATCGTCTTTCTTTTTTATTGTGGAGTCTTTTCTTTATCTTTTTAATCGCTGCAGGGATGATGAAATACGAAGCTTTTGCTGCTGATCTACAAGCTGCCAAAGTTTTGTTGGATGCGATACCTGCTGTAGTTTATGCACTTGTTGGGATCAGTGCTGTTGATTTAACAACGCTTGGTGGTTATTATTCCGCCTTAGCAGCGTATTTGGCATTGGGTGTTGCTATTTATGCCGCAATGAAAGGTGTCGATATGATGGCAAAAGAGCGAAGTGAGCATACCCAAGAATTCCTATTTACAAAACCGAAGTCTCGTAGTCAAATTGTCTGGGAAAAGGGGATGGCTTTATGCTTGCTTATTACGATGTTATGTACACTTAGCCTATTGAGTAGTTTCATCATTGTTTATGGCTATACCAACGAGTTGCAATTTGCACTCCTTGCTAGATTTCATTTCTCATTTTTACTAGTAGGGTACTGGTTTGGTTTTGTAGGCATGTGTATAGGCCTTTTGATTCGTGATGCAGTGAGAGCGCCACAAATCACAATGTTGCTGCTTAGTGTTCATTATGTGATTGGGGTAGTGTTTGAAATGAAACCTAGCTTGCTTTTAGGTTATCTAAGCATCTTTAAACTTTATCCAGCACAAGCACTATTGGATGGAAGCCTTGCCTGGCAACCAGTCTTTTTGCTCTTACTATTAACTATCCTCTTTTATCGCTATGCTATAGTTCGGTTCTTACAACAAGATTTGTTATAAATGTGGGATAAATGTTAATATGTGATGGAATCAGCAAGGTTTTTTTAAAATTTTTAAAAACACTAGAAACTTAGAATTTGATTGTGCTATGATGTTTTTTTGAAAAGGAGATGCCTATGGACAGTTTACTACAAAGTTTACCTTTTGCAGCTTGTGTATATGAAAAACAAACGAACACCTATTACTATAATACCAAGTGTAGGGTTCTCTTTCCTGTCCTTCCGTCTTCTCTTGTTCCAGTACAAACTGGGGAGGGGTTTCAAACCTTAGAAAACTTACGTGAGCAAGGCAATCAAACAACTTATTTAGGTGGTTATGAATATGAGGTATTTATTTCTGTTATGGAAGGCTCAAAGGATAAGTACTTGATGATTTTTATGCCACGTCCTGGTAGTATCAATGAAACCTTACAACAAATCATCAATCAATTTCCAGAAATGATCTTTTTTAAAGACGCATCACTTGTTTATCGCAATCAAAACACCAAGTGCCAAGATTTCTTTGCACTACACGGTTTGGTCGATATCTTGGGGAAAACGGATCAAGAATTACCGCTTGACCCGGATTATATGGAAGAATGCTACCAAATCGATTGTAGTATCTTATCATCGGGGACTGCTGTTGAAGTTATCCAACAATTTTTTGACCCCTTTACAAAAAAAGAGAGCTATTTTAAAACAAGTAAATCACCAATTTATGATAAAGCGGGAAAACTCCTCGGTATTGTTGGTAAAGTTTGGGATGTGACTAAAGAAAAAGAAGAAACCTATCTGCTAGAGCAACGCTATTTTCACGATAGTGTAACTGGAGTGTATAATCGTGCTTATTTTGATCAAAAAATGATTCACCGGATACCCAATGCTTCCATCACCTTAGGTGTTGTGCGTATTGGGATCTATCATCTTCCCCTGATTCGAGATATCTTAGGGGAATCTAGTGCAAATCAATTTTTGTTTTCACTTGTTGCTTGGATAGAAGAACATGCAGGACTAGCAGGTACCATCGCGCGTTTACAAGACAGCGAATTTATTGTCTTATTTGGTGATGCAACCCAAGAGCAATTAGATGGCTTTATGTCCGAAATAAATCGATTCCAACCACAACTTCAATTACCTACAGTCATTCGCGTGGAGGGAACTTTGGTTGGGCATCGAGAGGATTTAGCTGCAAAAATTGCTGAGGTGGAAGAAGTGTTACATTTACAGGCAGCGTTTGCGATGGAAGAAATACAAACTCAATTACCACATGCTTTGTTGCTGGCGGTGGAGCAATATGATGATTTCTTTGAGCAAAACCAACACCTACTCAAATTACAAAGTTTAGCTTTCGATAAATTTATGATGACACAAGATGAGAAAATGCAATTGGCGTTGTTAATCATGTATCATAATATCGGTGTTATCGGTTTATCAAAAGATGAACATCGATATTTGCCTCATCTTCACTGTGAAAAGGCATATTTGTTAGCCAAACAAAGTCGGGTTCTTGAACCAATTGCGTTAGCACTGTATGCACATCATGAACATTTCGATGGTACAGGTTATCCTCAAGGACTAAAAGGGGAAGCAATACCCAAAGTTGCACGTATTTTTTCAATTTTATTATTCCATGAAGTTTTAGAGCGAGCAGGATTGTTGCCAAATGAGATACAGAATGCTTGTTTGGAACGCAGTGGGACAAGACTGGATCCAACACTAGTAGCAGCCTGGATCAAATGAAGAACAAGCCAAGGACAATCTAACTTGTTCTTTTTTTCGCTTATGGTAGAGTAGAGGAAAGAAAGCAAAGGAGAACATCGATGAAACAAGTAGAACGAACTACAGAACACTTATTACAGTGTAAGTGTAAGGTATGCCCTAGCTATACCACAACATGCAAACTGAAGGGTATGCCCGGAAACACGTTGCTTTTACTAGGTAAAAATAGGGATGCTGTACATGCGGAAACCCTGTTTTGTGCCTATGAAAAAAGCGAATGTATTACGAGTGAACATGGTTGTAAATGTTATGAATGTAAAGTGTTTGCATCACATGAATTGGAAAAAGGTTATTTTTGCCTTGAAACTGGTGGGAAATAAAAAGGAAGCGCATTGTCTTCCTTTTTTCAATTCAAGTTTAATTCGGGTGCTTGTAACCAATCATTTGGTGTATCAAGCGTTCTGTTTGAACCAACGTTGCTTCTCCAAAAAAATTCAAAAAATCCCCTTCATAGTTTGATAAATCTTCGATGATGGCACTACGAAGCGAACAACTATTGCTTGTTGGTATCAAGTGTTTCTCTTTTTTGTTGCTTCCAGGCACTATCTGGATACAATGTTTACGTAGTAATTCTTGGGTAATGCTATGGATGGTAGATTTGGATAAGTTAAAATGTTGTGCTAAATCGCGTTGGGTTAAGATATGGCGTTCATCTAGAGCTAGAAAACACCACATGGCATTGAGTGAAAGACCGTGCTTGTTTGCTATTTGGCTGTGAATTTGTGAGATGTGTAGCATTAAGCGGTATTGTTGTTCGATAAAGTTGGAAGGTTCCATAAACATCTCCTTTGCTTTGCATACTCTTATTATACGAAAGTTAATACTGCATCACAAGGGGGTGTTCTCTCTTATTGGTTTTCAATTCTTTGTGCGCTTTTCTTGGTTTCATGATATGATATACAGTGTTTTTATGTAGAGTTGTGCATATAAGTACAATAGAAAGGTTGGGTCTTTATGGTATTGATTTGTTTGGCCGTTGCATTGTTTGCATCCATGATTGGTGCGATCAGTGGAATTGGTGGTGGTGTTATCATCAAACCTGTCCTAGATCAATTGGGCTTTTTTGAAGCGAGTACCATTTCGTTTTTATCAGGATGTACCGTGTTATCGATGGCCATCTTGAGTTATTTGATTTCAAGAAAAGATAAGCAAACCATCGCATTTTCGATTGCGATTCCTCTGGCAATCGGTGCAAGTATTGGTGGAATTGTGGGGAAACAAATGTTTCAAGTGTTCAACAATTTGGCGAGTACAAATCAAATTGGAATTGTTCAAAATATTATTTTATTATTGATCAATTTGTTTGTGTTCGCGTATATGTTGAACCGCGATAAAATCAAAACGATGCAGATGAGCAATCGCTTGGGGATTATCGCAGTTGGACTAAGTTTGGGTATTATTTCAAGTTTCTTAGGCATTGGCGGGGGACCGATGAATATTGCCGTCTTGTATTTTTTGTTTTCTTTGGATCCAAAACAAACAGCTACGTATTCTCTGTTTATCATTCTTTGTTCCCAAGCTGCAAGCTTTGGGCAAACAATTATTACGCAAACAGTACCAGTATTCGATTGGAATATTTTGGTTTTGATGTGCTTGGGTGGAATGTTAGGAGCGACATTCGGACGTGCCATCTCGAAAAAAATGAACAGCGAGCATGTTGCGAAATTGTTTACTGTCGTTTTAATCCTATTAATGGGAATTAATATTTTAAATATTGTAACGTTTATGGGTTAGTCATTAAGGAAGGTCTTAGGATCTTCCTTTTATTATGCAAAAGCGACTAGCTGTTTGATTAAACTACATGATACAATAAAGAAAAAGGAGGGATGATATGAAGAAAGTCTTAGTAGTGGAAGATGAAGAAAAAATCGCTGAGGTGTTAACTGCATATCTTTTGGCTGCAGGCTATCAAGTTGAGTGGATTGCTGATGGGGCTTTGGTTATGGATACTGTTGCTAGTCAGCAACCAGACTTGATTATTTTAGACCTTATGTTACCCAATATCACTGGTGAAGAGCTGTGTGAACAAATTCGAGAAACCAGTGATCTTCCCATTCTTATCATTACAGCCAAGGTGCAGGAACAAGACATGCTATCCTGCCTCTATTTAGGAGCGGATGACTATATCATTAAACCTTTTTCAAATAAAGAAGTTGTGGCAAGAGTGCATGCGCTATTACGACGAACGACAAACAAACAACATCAACAACCCCATCCCTTTCAAGTGGGGGAACAAGAGATTCGCTTCAACGGTACACCACTAACACTGACACCGACGGAACTACGTATTTTTACTTGTCTGTTATCGCAACCAGGCCGAGTTTTTAGTCGCGATATGATCATTGCCCAAGTGTTTGATGAAAAAGAATACGAAGGCTTTGATCGCTCTTTGGATGTTCATATCCGCAACTTACGAAGAAAAGTCGAAGTGGACCCAAGCAATCCCAAGTGGATAAAAACGAAATTTGGGCTTGGTTACTATGTAGTGGGGAGCAAATAAGTGCGGCGCTTACGAACGCAATTTGTACTCTTGTTTGTAGGGTTTGCCACCTTTTTGCTTTTGGTTGTTGGTGTTGGAGGGATTACCATGGTCCAGCAACAATTCAAAACCTACGCTAAAAACAACCGAGAGCTCCAAAGTTTACAAGTATTACACGAAGTTGAGCTAAACTTAGCACAAGATGGAATCAATCCTGATTATTTACATACACTAGGAGAAACCCTGCTAGCAGATGGAATTGTCCTTAACTTACAATATGAACGCGGGGAAGCCTTGTATCGTACTGCTTGTGAGGTAGGATCCCCGTGTATGCAGCATATGGAAGAACAAACGCAGTGGTTAGCGTCCCAATACCCAACCTGGAATATAGGCTATTATGAAACTTCATTTGTTCTTGTACATGAAGGAACACTGTTGGAAATGACACTAGGGTATAGTTCAGCTTATCGGTTAAATAAATTTGATGTTACCTATCTCAATCGTATGCAAGTGCTCTTTTTATTTTTAGCAATGCTTTGTATTGGCTTGGTGTTTATTGTTGCCCATGTGGTTACAAAACAAGTGGGAAAACCATTGGAGCGGCTACAAGCGAATATCAAGTTGTTAACGCAACGAGACTATCATGAACCCATTGCAATCCAGTCAAAGAGCCAAGAACTACATGATCTTGAAGTAGGGCTTTCACAATTGCAATTGCGGCTTCTTCAACAACAAAATTTTCAAGAGCGTGCCCTTCGTGACTTGTCACATGAGTTACGAACACCACTTACGATTACCCAAGCGCAACTAGAAGCGATGCAAGATGGTGTCTTACCCATAACGCGGGAGCGACTGCAAACTTGTGTCGATGAGATGGTTCATTTACAAGCGATGGTTGCTCAATTACACGATGTTTTAGAGGAAAAACAACATGCGTTGCAATGCAGTCCATGCGCTTTGGATGAGCTGGTTGATGGTGTCTGTAAGGGGTTTGCCCCACAATTGCAACAGGAACAACTGCAACTCGTGCAAACGTGCGAACCGGTAATGGCTTTTGTGGATGAAGGAAAGATCAAGCAGGTAATCATCAATGTATTAAGTAATGCCATCAAGTATGCGAAACCACAAACTAGCATCCATGTGGTATTGCAGCAACGCAATCACAGTTTCCGCTTACAAATACAAGATGAAGGAATCGGGATATCGCAAGCGGATTTACCATTTGTTTGTGAATACCTTTATCGAAGTGATGCTTCACGTTCTAGAAAACAGGGGGGCAGCGGGATTGGGCTTGCTGTTGTTAGCTCGATTGTACATGCACATCAAGGAACCATTCAAATTGAAAGCAAGGAAGATGTGGGAACTTGTGTTACCCTAGAGTTTCCTTTGCAGACAATCGAGAAATACAGCTAGCTTTCTTGCGTACGACAAGGTATAATAGACCAAAATGAGGTAATGGAATATGATAATAAAAAAAAGCAATGAAATGACGGCCTTTATGGATCGTTGCAATCGTCACTTACAACACGATCACAACGGGGCATTTTTAGGGCGCAGTGTTACAGCGAAAAACGAAAAAAGCGTACAAGCTGCAATGAAAAAAGCAGGTTTTCCCGAATTTGCAGGGGAACCAGATACGTGGCCAAGCCTCTTATTGGATACCAAAGCATTTCAAGAAACACCATATCAAAAAAATATTCGTTTGGATCAAATTCAATCCAATGGGTTTCGTTTTGTAAGAGAAACGATGCAAGCTAACACGCTGTTTAATGCTGATTGTTTGCGTCCCGATCCCAATCGTGAATTGCAAGACTGGATGGTGCTACGTGCACTGGATGCACCTTATGAAGCAACGGTCTTGTTGCAAGATGATGAAGTTTGGATGTTGGATGTACCAAGTGAAGCGAATACGATTGACCCATTTGCTGCTAAGGCGCAAGGTGATGTTTTATGTTTTGGGTTAGGTATTGGTTACTTTATTTATATGGCAGCCTTAAATCCAAAGGTGACATCCATTACTGTTGTGGAAAAAAGCAAAGAGGTAATTGCGATGTTTCAACAAGATATCTTACCTCAATTTCCTGCGGGGTTAAAACTGAATATCATTGAAGGAGATGCGTTTGCCTATTTTAATCAAGCAACCTTATCAAACTATGATTATACCTTTGTTGATATTTGGAGAAGTAATGATGATGGGTTTGAAATGATCCAAGCACTATTGGAACAGTATTTGCCACCGTTTACAACAACGGATTTTTGGATTGAGCCAAACTGCATGGAATTGTTAAGTGGTGTTGTATTCTTGTATTTCCAAAATATGTACTACCAGAAAAAACAAACACATCCAGACCCATATATCAATGCGTTACTAAAAAAATGTGTACGTTATTTTGATGAAATTCGCGGGTTAGTTGATGATGTTACGCTGATCAAAGACTATATGTATCATCCAGAAGGATTGCGTGAAATTTTAGCAACCAAATAAAAAAGAGCCATTCGGCTCTAATCGAGTAAGATATCCCAATCGGGAAATACCGCAAGCAATTCGTTTTTCAAACGAGTTGCTTTTTCTATGGTTACTGGATATCGGAAATAAGTGGTTGCATTTTGTTTTCCTAAAATTAATTTCTCAAATGTTTCTGCCTTATCTTCGCTTGCACTATACGAGGCATACGGTGTGATAAAGTTTAAGTAATCGTACGAAGAGATAGAATAATTCCTGTCATAGCCTTGATAGAGGAGATTCCAATCACTATCCAAAAAGAACAAATCGATAGCATGCAACATTTCATGATGAACACTTCGTTGCAAGATCTCATTATAATAATTGTTCATACTGTTTGGATTACTAAAGGCGAAATAGAACGAGTTTTGATATTTTGAAAATGTGGAAGAATATGTCGTGCCTGAAATATAAGTGCGATTGTGTTTTTGTTGTGAGGAGCTAATTTGTTCGCACAATAAAATTTCAAACGTATAGGATTCTTGTAGCGACTTTGGATAGAGTTGAAGCTGTTCTAGGATAAGTGTGACACTTTTATCACGATCAATTTCTTTCATTGCACTGCAGTGACCAGATTGCGTCTTACTCGGGAGCAGAAAGCGAATATTATCCTCTTGGTGAAACAGTAAGTGTTGGCTTTTTTCATAAACACGATAGAAAAAAAAGATTGTCAACATGCAAGCAACGAAATAGCAAAGCCTTTTGAATTTCTTGTTCTTCATGACAATCCCCCCCTTTTTTTATAACGTACCGTGTAATGAAAGAAAAAGCAACTCTGACGATATGTCATGTGTAAGCGTGTTGTAGAGGAGAAGAAAGCAAAACCTAGAGAAGTTTATCACATAATATCACTTATGAATGATGTACTAGGTCGACCATCGTTTGCAGGTAGAGTGCTATAATGAAGTTAGATAACAAGAAATGTTAGAGGTGGGAAATGGATAAATTGAAGTGGCAGTTAGCTCGATTTTTCTACGGTCGTTATGGAATGGATCGTTTGAATATCGTATTGTATGTTAGTTCGCTCGTTTTGCTCGTATTTGGATGGTTTGGACAAACGTGGTTATGGACAACCTTATCGCAAGCAATCTTGCTGTATGCACTGTATCGTATTTGTTCCAAGCAAATAGCGAAACGAAGAAGAGAGTATCAAATTTATTTGCAATATGAACAAACTTGTAAGCGTGCTTATACATTAGCGCGTTTGCGTATCCAAGATCGCAGTCATCGTACGTTTGCTTGTCCTCAATGTGGGCAGCTTGCACGTGTACCAAAGGGGAGAGGGAAATTGATGATTACTTGTCCAAAGTGTCGAACAACCTTCGATAGAAAGAGTTAACTATGGGAACAATATTAAAAATATTTCTATGGATTATTGCAATTCAAATGATGAGTTCATTGTTGTTTTATAGTCCATTCTTATTGATTGGGTTTTTGTTGTTGTATTTCTTTTGGATTTCAAAAGCACGTAGACGTACAACACAAAGCTATGCTTATGGATCGCAAACTACACAAGGTAATTCACAGTCGCATACAAATGCATCGAATAGTGATGTTTTTGATGTGGAATTTACCGTACATGAAGTACAAGATTAAGATGAAGCTTTCATCTTTTTTTGTTTTGTTGCATGTTGAAACGGCTTGAGTTGCTAACGATTGGAAGCCTTGGTAGGATTTTCCCATAGCTTGGGAAAAAAGAGGAATGAAATTTGCACTTTATGGGTTCATACGGTATAATGACCACAGGAAAAGTTGGTGAAAAATGGATAGTTATTATGAAGAAATCTTATTGGAATTAGCAAAATTAATGCAACAGGAAGAATATCAAGAAGTTTATGATATTCTACAAGATGAATTTAAAATGCCATACATTCCAAAAGAGAGTGAAGAGAAAATGATTGCACTTTACAATGAAGTGCGCCCCATCCTGCATGCTCGCAATACGAGTAAAGTCATGGATGAAGAAACACTAGAAGCTCAATTGCATGGGAATCTAGAACAGGCATTACTTGCCGTTGGTTATTTAAAGGAACACAATGTAAGAAACTATCTAGATATGATACAAGCATACCTTGTGAAAACGCCACATTATTTGATTCAATCCCTCTTAATCGAGTTGATGATTGAACAGCGCATCAATGAAACTTTTCAAATACAGCTAGAAGGAATGGATGTTGATTTCATTCCAGCGTATGTGGAAATGCCGATGGATGCAGATGGTGCACAAGCGTGCATTCAAATTTTACGGTCGTTCTTTGAGAATGAGAACCCATCGTTTTTAGCGATGTGTATAGATACTTTGATCAAAGAATTGTATTTCCGTTTGCCGATGAATTTAGAAGAAGATGAAGCACTTGGCGTGGCTGTAGCAATCATTGGATATGTTTATCGCGCAAATGACGAAAATCAAGCATTTCAGGCCTTTGTATCGAAAAATTTACTAGACAAGTACATAGGTATTGATTTATTATTAAGTAAGCATGACAATTAGGAAACTTATTGTTTTTGTATAAAAAAGTAGGTAAAACCAACGGAGGAAAAATTATGAATTCAAAATGGGAATTAAAAGAAAAATCAACAGGTGAATTAGAAATCGTTGTATCTGGTGAAACTTGGAGCAATGCACAAGCAAAAGCTTTCGATAAATTAGCAAAAAACGTGAATCTTCCAGGATTCCGTCAAGGTCAAGCACCTAAAAAATTAGTTGAAAAACAAATCAGCAAACAAAACATCTTAATGGAAGCAATCGATTTTGTTGCTGGTGAAGCTTATAGCCAAGCTGCTGAAGAACAAAACCTTTGGGTTATTGCTCGTCCTAGCTTAGATGTTAAAGAAATTACAGAAGAAAGCGTAACGTTGGTATTTACAGTTGCAGTAAAACCTGAAGTAACTTTAGGAGATTACAAAAACTTAGAAGTAAAACGCGAAGAAGTAACAATTAGCCAAGAAGAAATCGAAGCTCAAGTTGCTCAAGTAACAGAACGTAATGCAGAATTAGTAGTAAAAACAGAAGGAACGGTTGAAATGCACGATACTGCAGTAATCGACTTTGAAGGATTCAAAGACGGTGTTGCATTCGAAGGTGGTAAAGGAGAAAACTTCCCACTAGAAATCGGTTCAGGATCTTTCATTCCAGGATTTGAAGAGCAACTAGTTGGTATGAGCGCTGGTGAAGCAAAAGACATCACAGTAACATTCCCAACAGAATACCCTGCAGAAGAATTAGCAGGAAAAGAAACAGTGTTCAAAGTTACACTTCACGAAATCAAAACAAAAACAACACCTGCATTGGATGATGAATTGGTAAAAGAATTGAACATCGAAGGTGTAGAAACAGTAGAAGCATTCCGTGCACACGTAGAAGCTGATCTATTGAAAACAAAAACAGCGAGCGCTGATGATGCATTCATGAATGAATTGTTAGGAAAAGTTGTTGCTAATGCGGAAGTTGAAATTCCTGATGTAATGGTGGAAGAAGAAACTGATCGTATGGTTCAAGAATTCGCTCAACGTTTACAACAACAAGGTTTCTCAATGGAGCAATTCCAACAAATGACTGGTCAACAAGAAGACCAAATTCGTGAAACAATGCGTACTGATGCTCATTCAAAAGTAAACTTACGTTTGGTATTGGATGAAGTAGCTAAAGTAGAAGGATTCGAAATCAGCGAAGAAGAATTGGATGCTGAATATGCAGGAATCGCTACTATGTACAGCATGGAAGTGGAAAAAGTAAAAGAACTAATCCCAGCTGATTCAATTAAATATGATTTACGTTTACGTAAAGCAGTTGAATTAATTCAAAACTCAGCTAAGTAGGTAAAAAGACGCTTAGCGTCTTTTTTCATCTTTTATGGATATATCATTATGACTACTTCGGTAGCATAAAAAGAAAGGAAATAGAAGTATGACAAAAAAAGAAGATAAGAATATCATATCGGTTCCTGTGGTTTGCACCCGTGGAATTATCGTCTTTCCAAATCAAGAAGTAATCATTGATGTTGGACGACCAAAAAGCATTGAAGCGATTGAAGAAGCAGAAAGTTTCTATGACCGCCATGTGTTCCTAGTTGCCCAAACAGATGTGATGACAGAAGATCCAACGGGGCAAGACTTATATGCAACTGGAACCTTGTGTGAAATCCGCAGCGTTCGTAAAATGGATGGTTTCTTCCGTGTGAAGTTCCATGGATTGGAACGCGCACAATGGAAACAATTACATGAAGAGGGGCGTTTCATCGTAGGTGATATTCAACCCGTCGTGGATGAAGTTCAAGATGAAATGGAAGAGTTGGCATTGGTACGCCGTATTGCCAAAACCTTTGAAAACATGGATGGTTCTAATATTAACGTACCAAAAGAGATGATTGCAGAGATGGCCAAAGGGGTTAGTGCAATTCAGTTAGCTGACCAAGTTGCGCAAATCTTACCAATTCCAGTTGAAAAGCGTCAAATGATGTTGGAGACTTTGGGAATCAATGATCGTTTGTTACTCATTATCCAAGAAATTGAAAATGAAAAACAATTGGCAAAAATCGAAAATGATTTAAATGATAAAATCAAATCACGTATTGAAGATTCTCAAAAAGAATACTATTTACGTGAAAAAATGCGTGCAATCAAAGAAGAACTTGGTGACACGGTAGATAAGGATGATGATGTTGCGAAGATTCGTGAAATGTTAGCAAAAAATCCTTATCCAAAAGCAATCAAAGATAAAATTAGCGAAGAGTTAAGTCGTTATGAAATGTTACCACCAGCAAGTAGTGAATCTGGTGTAATCAAAACCTATATTGATTGGTTGATTCGTTTGCCTTGGTGGCAAGAAAGCCAAGATAACGAAGATTTGAATCTTGCTAGCGAGATTTTAGATGCAGATCACTTTGGACTTGAAAAAGTAAAAGAACGTATCTTAGAATACTTAGCGGTAAAACAAATGACCAATTCATTAAAAGCTCCAATCATCTGTTTGGTTGGTCCTCCAGGTGTTGGGAAAACTTCACTTTCTAAATCGGTTGCACGTGCTTTATCACGTGAATTCGTGAAGATGAGTGTAGGTGGTGTGAAGGATGAAAGTGAAATTCGCGGACATCGTCGTACCTACTTGGGTTCAATGCCAGGGCGTATCATCCAAGGGATGAAAAAAGCTGGTACGATTAACCCGGTATTCTTAATCGATGAAATTGATAAAATGGCATCAGACTACAAAGGGGATCCTACATCTGCAATGTTGGAAGTACTAGATCCTGAACAAAACTCATTCTTCTCGGATCATTATTTAGAAGAAAACTATGATTTATCAAAAGTGTTGTTTATCGCAACAGCAAACTATATTGAAAATATTCCACCTGCGTTGCAAGACCGTTTGGAAATCATCAATCTTTCAAGTTATACCGAGCTAGAAAAACTTTCGATTGCTCGTCGTCACTTGATTACCAAACAATTACAAGCAAATGGGTTAAAACCAAGCAATATGAAAATTGAAGATGATATGTTAAGTTATATTATCAAATATTACACACGCGAAAGTGGGGTAAGACAATTGGAACGCTTGATTGCAACACTTGCTCGTAAGACGGTATTAAGCGTTGTGAAAGATAAAAAACGTAGTGTTAAAATTACCAAAAAACAAATTCAAGCCTGGTTAGGACCTGAAAAATTTGAATATGGTAAAAAAGAAGCAAAAAATCAAGTAGGTACGGTTACTGGGTTGGCATATACAGCCTTCGGTGGTGATATCCTCCAGATTGAAGCTACAATGTTCCCTGGTAAAGGTGGACTTATCATTACAGGTCAACTTGGCGATGTAATGAAAGAATCTACAACCATTGCCTATGGTTATGTGAAAGCAAATGCGAAGAAATTCGGAATTCCATATGAAGCGATTGAAAAACATGACATTCATATTCACGTGCCAGAAGGTGCGGTACCAAAAGATGGACCAAGTGCAGGGATTACCTTGACGACTGCCATCGTATCATTATTATCCAATCGTCCTGTTGTTGCTGATTTGGCAATGACGGGTGAAGTTACCCTTCGTGGTAACGTATTGCCAATTGGTGGTTTACGTGAAAAATCATTGGCTGCATACCGTAGTGGAATTACGACGATTTTGATTCCGAAAGGAAACGAAAAAGATATCGCTGAATTGCCACAAGCAATCAAAGATCATGTGAAGATTATTCCAGTTGACCATGTATCAAAAGTGATTGATTTCGCATTGGTAAAATAAAATGCATATAAATAAAGCTGAATTGGTCATATCTGCTGCACGTAAAGAGCAGTGGCCAGAAACAGATTTACCTGAGGTTGTATTGGCTGGACGTTCCAATGTAGGGAAGTCCTCCTTTATCAATGCTGTTGTAAGACGTAAAAAACTTGCGTACGTTGGTAATACACCTGGGAAAACACGATTATTAAACTTCTTTAATTTGGATGATAAATATATGTTTGTCGATGTACCAGGTTATGGATATGCTCATATTTCAAAAACACAACTCGTTAAGTTTGGTGAAATGATGGAAGACTACTTTGGTGGTCGTGAGCAGAAAAAAGGTTTGGTGTTGTTGGTTGATGCTCGTCATAAACCAACGGAAGATGATAAAATGATGTTGGACTTTGCTCGTTATTACGATTTACCAACGGTAATCGTCGTTACGAAAGTGGACAAGCTTAAAAATTCACAACGTAAAAAACAATACGCTTTGATTCGCGAAACCTTAGTATTGAGCAGTGAAGAACCTTTGATTCCTTTCTCAAGTGAAACAAGAGAAGGTGTTGAAGCTGTTTGGGATGAGCTATTGCGTTTATTTTCTCTATGATTCAAAAATCACTCAAACAATTTCTAATTGCTAGTGTTATTGTATTTTCGTTGCTGTTTATTTTATTTCAATGGAATAAAGACACTTTAATGCAACCTAGCTATACGGTTGAAGGAAAAGTGCTTGCGATAGATACACAGCGTATGGTAATTGAAGATCAAGAAGGTAACAACATCACAATTTATTATGATGAAGACACACAACGCATGGATATAAACAATAAGGCGATTGATAGTGTATCCGAGGGACAAATTGTTCTAGTAGGATATAAAATTGATGATGCCCAAGCAAACCAAGCGGATGTAATCGTTGTAATGGAATAAAACAGGAACTCTCGTAATATTACGAGAGTTCTTTTATTAATTCCGAGTAAGAAATAAAATGCAACCCCTTTTAACAACAAATTATGTTATAACTTGACGATAAAGGGGGATTTTTTTGATGAAACTTCTTAAAAATAAAGGGTTTACACTTGTTGAGTTGCTTGTGGTGATTGCGATTTTGGGTGTATTAGCTGTAATTATGATTCCAGCCTTTACTGGGTACGTAGCAAAGGCGAAACAACAAATGTTGGTAAGTAATGTGGAAAGTTGTTATCGCCAATATAAAACACTTGAAACTGCTTTTGATGGTGGATTACTTGGCGAGGGGTTACATGATGATAAGTATTCTGCACTTACGATATTAGCAAACCTAGAAGAATTTGAAATACCCGTCAATTGCTATCTTTCAGAACGATATGAGGATGGTGTTCCATGCTATGTAGTCTATTACTATGAAGATGACCCTAGACACCCAGATATTTATAAGGAATACATTTTTGATTAGAAACGAAACAAACAGCTTTGGTGTAATTATGATATAATTTCATTTATACAAGGGGTAGCAAAATGAAAATTATCACATTAGTATTGTTTACGCTGTTTATAACCTTTTCGTCTAGCAGTGTGTATATCGAACAAAAAAAAGCTGCTTATGATGCATTTGAAATCCGCGGTATACAAGAGGATGAAGTACTGATTCCAGTAGGTACACAGGACTTTAACCCTATTGAACAAGTAAAATAAAGTAAGGGGGAACTTACTGTTGATTTGAGTAGTGATGACTTAACAATACTACAAGGTATCACAGCCGTGTATACCATAACAGATTCATATGGCCAAAGTAAGGAAGTATGCTTGCAATTTCGAGTAGTGGATGAAATTGCACCATCACTAACCTTAAAGAAACAAGAGTTAACCATTCCTTATGGAAAAATACAAAGTCGGTGCTAATAGAAAATATAGAGTCCGTTATAGATAACTATGATTGTGATCTAAATGTGGAAATTGAATACAATCCCAAGGATAAAAAAGCGAACTATCGCGTAGTGGATTCTTCAAAAAACCAAACTGTATTAGAGATAAAGGTAAGTGAAGAAGGGCCACCTATTGTAGTAACACCGAATATTGAGCAACCATCGACTTCTCAAGGGGTGCAACCGACTTTTATCAATGGAATTTTGTTGGTAAACAAGAGGTATGCGATTCCTGCTAGTTATATCTCACCGCAAAAAGATGAGGCTTATGCAGCGTTGCAACAAATGCTCGCAGCTGCCTCACAGAGTGGACATAGTATGCCGATATTATCTGGGCATCGTAGTTATAGTTATCAACAAAGTTTATTTCAACGCTACGTGAACAGCCATGGATTGGCGGCTGCCGAGACCTTCTCTGCAAGAGCTGGGCACAGTGAACATCAAACAGGCTTAGCTTATGATATCACTGTTCTATCGAGTGATTTTGCGAATACTGCTACTTATGGATGGTTACAAGAAAATGCAGCATCCTTCGGCTTTGTCGAGCGGTATCCTAGCGGTAAAACACACATTACAGGTTATATCTTTGAACCATGGCATTATCGTTATGTTGGCGTATCCCATGCGCTTGCTATCAAGGCAAGTGGATTAACACTAGAAGAATACTTAGGTGTTGCATAAAAAAAGGGCGTAAGCCTTTTTTACTTTTTATGGTGATAAGGAAGCATGATTTTACGTATCAAGGCACCTTGATTAAAGCAGCGATATGCATTGATTTCTAAAATAATGACACGATCTTCAAAATCGTATTGACTACCGTAATCACTCCAAATAGATTGAATGAGCGTTGGAATTTCATCCATCGGTAGATACGTGTATACGCGTAATGCTTGCGCGACATCGTAGTAGCTGAACCCTGAAGAAGTTGTTACTGGACCAATGCTCATATGATCTAGATTTTCTCGGTTGCTGGCTACCCAACTTGTATCAACAATTTTGCAGTTTAAGAACGTATTACCTTGTTCACTTTGGTTGAAGGTTAAAAATTGTTCAACATTATCACTAGAAGCAATGTTCCCATGAAATAAACGTACGGGGAAGCGGAAATTAAACTCTTCAACAATTTGATCTTTTCCAGCTTCAAATTCATGGACTAGCCGTGATAAAAGTTCAAGGGAAGATTGAATGCTTTGAAGTTCCCGAATTCGTTCTTGGATGTGATTTTTTTGCTGTTCAATTTGGATAGAATACGCATGTACATCTTCTGTTTCCAACAATTGTTGAATATCGGGTAAGGCCATATCATATTTTCGGAAAGTTAAGATCACATTCAATAATTCAATCATTTCAATCGAATAATATTTATAACCGTTTTCCTTAACGATCGGAGTGATGAGGGAAAGTTGTTCATAGTGTCGTAACGTATCTAGTTTGATGTGAAAAATACTACAAACTTGAGAGCGAGTAAACAATTGATCGAAGCTTCGATTTGGCATGAAACGTCCTCCTTGTGTATGTATAGTATACACCATGGGGCTATGACTGACTAGATTGAAAAAAAAAGAGGCGCAACTTGCGCCTTTATGCTTCTTTCGTAATGACAATGTCACCAGCTTTTTGTAATGCGATTTTCGCAATTAGTGGACCAACGATTTCGTAAACTAAGGTTGCACATAAGACAACACCTCGAATCGTTGCACC